>JAEDGA010000001.1 GCA_016297775.1 Candidatus Methanomethylophilaceae archaeon | reverse complement strand
AGTGCGTGGCGGATGGAATATGATAAGAAGTTTCGGATCAGCTGTACATGGTGTCGCCGACGTGCTCGTTCTCCATGTAATAGGCGTTGGTCCTCTCCTTCTGTGCCGAGGAGATATCCTTGTTAAGTCCTTTGGTGTACGAGCCGTAACGCTCCCTGATCTGGTCCTCTGCGGGCCTGGAACGCTTCAGCGCACGTTTCATGTGATCCTCGGTGATGAACTCCGAACCTTCGATCACCGCAAGGTCCCCCGCAGCGCGGATCAATCCGCCCAGCTCCCTGAGTCTGAGGGTGAGCGCGTTGAGCTGTCCGTCGGCCTTCGCCCTGGACCTTCCCTCGGCTATGACCGCCTCGACGGCAGGTATGGTCGCCGGAGGTATGCGTCCGTCCATCATGATCTCCTGTGCGACGAACTGTGCATACTTGGCACGGTTGGAATCGGTATCGGGCATGGACACATCCACGAGGACCTCGTATCCTCCGCCCACGATCCTGGACCTGAGCGGAGAGAGTATGTTCTCCAGATCCTGTATGTTGCATGCGGCCACCAATATGAAGTCGCAAGGCACATCCTCGACCTTCACACTGGCACCTGCGGACTGGGGATTGCGTCCCATGATGGGGAACTTCTTGTCCTGCATTGCGGTCAGTATGAATCTCTGAAGTGGCCCGAGATGTGAGATCTCGTCCACGAACAGCACACCTTCGTGGGCCTCGTGTATCGAACCGGCGACCACCCTCTCGTATGCGGGGGTACCCAGCTGGGCATGTCCGCCGTAGGGGTCGTGACGCACGTCACCCAGGAGTTCGGTCTCGGATGCACCGGTCGCAAGTACGAAGGGGGAACGGTCAAGCTTGACCAGTACCTTCTGCTTGGAGTTCTTCTCCACCTCGCGGCGCTTCTCCATGGCCTTCTGATCGAGCACGCGGATCTTGTCGCCTGCGGCCTCGAACACCACGGTCTCCTCGCTACCGTTCTCGAGGGTCCTGGTGGTGACCACACGGTCCTTGGGCCTCTGGGTCTGCCCCAGCATATCCAATGCGGTACCGAGCATCTCGTTGAACTGGAACATCCCCCCGGATGCTCCGTTCTCTACCTTGGACTTGCCGCAGAAGGGACAGTTGCGCTCGGTGTGCGCGGAATACTTGTCACAGTTCCTGCACCTGTACCCGAGCTTCTCCGCCACGTTGACGGGAGCCTTCTCGGGATCGATCAGTCTTCCGGATGCGCTCGCCTTGTACTCGTTCTCCCTTATGACACGTTCGGACTCGATGAGCTGGAGGAACGGCCTCTCGGGATTCTCGGGATTCTCCGCGACACGGATCTCGGTCTCGGGTTTCCTGAGTTGCATGGAGATCGCGCGTGCGATCATCGACTTACCGGTACCCGGAGGGCCGACGAGGAGAAGATGTCTCCTCTGTTTCGCGGCGATCCTCGCGAGTTCGATAGCCTCCTCCTGTCCGAGGACACGGTCGAGTGGATCGACCGGGATGGCTATGTCTGCCGTGCTCTCAAGCGCCTGGACATCGGCCCAGGTATACACTGTCTTTTTCTCTGTCATCTCGATCTCAGTTAAGGTCTTCCTTGGTCCAGAGGGTTATTCCTGCAGGCATCTTGGTGATGTTACCCTTCTTGACACCTACGACCGTCTGGATGTTCTTCTCGGATGCTACTTCCACGATCCTCTGGGAGATGATTCCGTCGAAGACGATGGTGGTCACACTGAGTTCTGCCTCTGCGCGGAGGGTGTCGACCAGGCTCTTCACGGGGAGTTCGCGTACGATGTTCCCGTCCTTGTCGAGCACCTTTGCGTTGTGAGTGGATGCGATGGATGCGAGGATGTCGCGGTATGCGGTCTGCTCGGGAGAGAGGATCTTCTCTACCTTCTCCCTCTTCGCACGGGGCTCGCGTTTGGGCTTCTCGGAGTCCTCGGTCCTGTCCTTGGGCTTCCTTCCCCTGCGGGGGCGCTCCTCGACGGGTGCGGGTGCCTCTGCGACGGGCTCCTCGACGGGTGCTGCAGGCTCCTCGGTCGCGGGTGCTTCCGATGCTGGAGCTTCGACCTCCTTCTTACGGAACTTCTCCACCGCATCGTTGTTGAACCTGTTCCTTCTGGATTCGCGTCTGGGTTCTTCCTCGTCGGTCCCCCTGAGGGAGCGCTCGCGTCTGGGCTGCTCGTCCTCATCGGTTCCTCTGAGGGAGCGCTCACGCCTGGTGTGCCTCTCGCGCCTCTCCTCGCTGTCCTCGGAGTGGTGCCTCTCCCTGCGGGGGCGATCCTCCTCGGCTACGGGTGCGTCCTCGTCGCTCTCCTTCGCGACCAGACCGTTCATCTCCATGTACTGGTCTCCAGGGATCTTGTTGCGAAGGCACTTCACCAGCTGCTTGGCGCTGAGCTCCTCGACCTCATGTGCACGGGGTGCCCTTGCGACGAAATCGATGTCCGCGACCTGGAAGAGCTCCCTGAGGATGAGCTCCCCTCCCCTGTCACCATCCACGAATGCGGTGGAGACCTTCTCCTTGGAAAGCTCCTGTACGGTCTGAGGGATGTTGGTCCCCTCGACGGCGATGGCATTCTTGATTCCTGCCTTGAGGAGTGCGATGACGTCGGACCTTCCCTCGACGATGATGATGGCCTCGGAGTCCTTCACATTGGGTCCGGCGGGACAGCGGTCCTTACCATAGGATGTGATCTCGTCCACCTGGATGCTCTGCCTGAGGGTCTCGGTGATGTCGGTCCCGGTACCCTTGGACTGTTTCATGAGATCGGCGAGGAGTTCCTTGGCCCTCTCGATGACGAGCTCCCTCTTGGTGACACGGACATCCTCGATACCGAGGACCTTGATGCCTGCCTTGCAGGGACCTACGCGATCGACGGTCTCGAGAGCGGATGCGAGGATGGCGGTCTCGACCTGGTCGAGACTGGATGAGACATAAACGATACCCTCGGACTTACCACCCTTGGATGTGACCTCGACCTCGATACGTCCGATCCTTCCGGACTTCTGGAGATCCCTGAGATCGAGATCGTCTCCCAACAGACCCTCGGTCTGTCCGAAGACGGCTCCGACCACATCGGGCTTCTCCACGATACCGTCGGCCGTGAGCTTTGCTTTAACGAGATATTTCATTGCATTTGGATCGATGTTGTTCATCTTCGTTCCCCTGGTTAGGTTATGAGGGAACCTTGCACTATCTCCTGTCTCGATCCGGCTAGACCCCTGTAGCTTCCTGGCTTTTAGGGTGTCATTATACTTCCCGCGGATTTCCCATCCGTTATTGCGCGACGTTGCGACGCTGTTGTTCGGGTCATAGGACCTTGTCGGGCACATCGGGCCCGGCGTGTGTGATTGTGATGTGTGATCAGTGAATCAAGGGAGATAGTCTATTCATCCCTCGGGGCTTGAATATATTTCTTTAAATATAAAGCTTAGCAGTACCTAAAACACACCGTTCCGATCGTATGGGATACCATGCGATATATCAGAGACGGATGTACTTGATGTCCCCTTCCAGCCTGAACACGGATTCCAGGGAACGATCGCAGGTGAACATTATGACCTGCTGGTCCTTGGCGAACTCCATTATCGCCCTGCATGCACCCTGTTTCCTATCCCTATCGAAGCGCACCAGGACATCGTCCATGAGGAACGGCACCTTCTCCCCGCCCATCTCCTTGGCCACGGCCATCTTCACGGACAGATACACCTGGTCGCCGAGACCGGAACTCCACTCGTCCGCATTCTTCCTCTGGACCCTGTCCTCTATGACGAGTTCACTATCCCTAGGATCTGATATTATATGGTAACGGCCGTTGGTCATCAGCGAGAGATACCTGTTCGCGGTGCGTACCACCGCGGGCTGCAGGTCCGTGTAGAACAGAGAACAGCACTCGTTGATGATGGTGTCCGCAAGGGAGAGGACCGCCCATCTCCTGGCTGCCTCGTTGAACCTCTCCTCCGCCACGGAACGCTGGTACCTGAGCTCGTCTATCTCGGTATCGACACGTATGGCGTTCATCTCCGCATTGACATGGCCGATCTCCTGGTTGATCTCCCCTATCCTGTCCTCCAGGGATTCGGGGCTCTCGTCCTCCTCCTGGTCCTCCGGCCTTATGTTCTTGGAGATCACGTCCTGTGCCATACCGGCGGCGGATTCCACGGATTTCGTGAGAGCATCCAACTGTATGTCCAATGTCTTCAGCTTCTCGCGGTCGGAGCGCATACGGGCGATGGCTTCCTCCCCTCCGTACTTCGACACTATGGCCTCGAACTCCGTCTCGGTCTGATTCTTCTTGTCGGTGAGACCGTCAGCCTCGGAGAAGGAATGTCTGATCTTCTTCGCAAGGGTGTATTGGCTGTACATCTCATTCAGATCGCCGAATATGTTGCCAGTGTCGATGTTCATACGGCTCAGCACCAGGTTGATGGATTCACGGATGGCATTGAGCTCCTCTTCGAAACGGACTATGCGTTCCTCGGTTATCCTGCGTCTGCAGATATGATCGTATATTGGATCCACGCGCAGACTAAGATCCGCGGCCTGGGCCCTGTTCATGCCCACCGGGAATCCGTTCTCCGGGAGCCATTCGGACCATACTATGTTATCCACATGGAAGTACGTATCCATGATCGAAGGCATGACGTTCACGGTGATTCCCGCTGCCATTGACAGGACGGTCAGATACGGCATGTCGAGGCAGATACCGGCACCGGAACCCAATATGGATGCCAGAGAGTACAGGTATCTCTTACCGCGGGAGAAGAGTTTGAAGAACCACAGCGGGATGGTCCTCTTCCCGTCGGGATTCTGCAGAAGCTCCCTCACATCAGGGTTGGAGCCGATCTTGCACACCTGTTCCTCGCTGAGTCCGAGCCTTTCGCAGGATTCTTCGATGTAGGCATCGTCCTCTTTCTTCGCGGTGTCGAGGTCGTTCAGTGTACCGGTGAGTATGTCGAGACGGGTCTTGAGACCCCATACGTTCTCGATGTCGTCACCCATGGCTACGATCTCCTCCACCTTCTCCTCGGACATGGGGCCGTTATCCTCGACCTCGGGTTCCATATCCCCGAGCAGGTTGTCCAACGTGGCGATCTTGGCCTTCAGCTCGTCATAGCGCATCAGGTCCTCGTCCGTCAGATCCTCGGAGTATGCAAGGGATTCGCGTTCCTTGCGGAGGTCCTCGATGGCCTTCATGTTCTCCTTCAGGGATTCCAGCATGAACTCCCTGTTGCGGATGTAATTCGCATTGTCCTGCATACCGTGGACGTAGTTCAGCTGCTCGTTCAGAACGTCCAATCTCTTCACGAGATCGTTGTACTGTTCGACGGATTCATCCTTGGATGCGATCTCCGCGTCCAGACGTTTGATCTCCTTCCTGTACTTCCCGATGACCTTGGCATCGGACAGCCTCTCCTTGTTGAGCAGCGCGTCCATCTCCGAACGTATCAGTTTGGATACCGAAGGTACATGTTCCCCTCCGGGGACGGTGAGGAACTTCCTCTTCAGATCCCCGGACGTTATCATCTTGTCATCGGTCAGCTGCTCCAGGTCCAATGCGAAAAGCGAGCGGTAGGTCTCCGCATCCATGTGGAGCTCCACCGAAGGCAGAAGTTTACCATCCTTCTCCACCACCTTCTTCTGATCCCTCTGGAGTATGCGTACGCCGCCGTCATCCATCTCCAATTCCAGGATACCATTGTCGCTCTTCTTCGGGATCGGGTATTTGGCCGACTTCCCGGGGAACATCGTGGATCTCATGAACTCGGTTATCGTGGATTTTCCGGCCTCGTTGTCTCCGTAGACCAGTACCATGTTCTCTCCGGCGAGGTCCATGAAGAAACCGCTCAGACCTCCGAAAGACTGAATGCTGAGACGACGGACCTTCATCTGTCGTCGCCTCCGATCATGTGTTCCAAGATCAGTTTCACGGCATCGTCCGCCAAGGCACGGAGCTCGTCGGGACCCATGGATTCGAACACCGAGCGTATGTAGGTGTTGGATGCGGTGGTGGTGCATATTATATCCACCAGTTCCGGCGCGGTCTTCAGCGACATGCGGGACCCCATGTCGATCACCGTGGAAATGAAATCCCCTACCTGTGCCCTCTCCTTGAGATCCATCATGGGGAACGTACGTACCACCAGGCCCGTACATCTGCACCCTGTGGTGGATTCTATCATGTCCTTTATCTCGTCACCGTCCAGACGGAGGTCCCTGTTGAGAGGTCCGGAACCGGTCACGATCACACGGATCAGAGCGTTCTCCACCCGCTTGGAGACTATCTCGTCTATGAAAGCGGAGAGATTCATCTTCTCGTCGATCGAGATCTCTATATCCTGCCACATCACGGCCTGTGTCTCGAAGAACTCCGTCTTCACCACCTTGTCGTCTGCTATGGTGATCAGATACGCCCCTCTCGGACCGGACTCCCCGGGATCGCGGCCCTGGGTGTTTCCGGGATAGATCATGTAGGGGTCCTCGGAGATGATCTGTGCCTTGTGTATGTGTCCCAATGCCCAATAGTCCACACCGTTGTTGTACATCTCCGAACTGCGTACCGGAGAGTATTTGCTGTCCATGGGTCCGTTCACATCGCAGTGTACGACACCTATCGTGAACAGATCGGACGATCCCCTTATGTGTGCGGTGAGGTTCTCCGGAGTCTCCTTCTTGGAATGGCTCACGCCCACCAATTCCACCAGCGGTTCGGTGTCCCCGGACGGATAATAGAAGGTCTCGGCGACGGGTCCGAACACATGGGCGTTCGGCGGCAGAGGTATGGAATCCTCCCACCTGCGCCTGTAATCGTGATTGCCGTATGCGATGTAGCAGGGCGCGTTTATCCTGGACAAGGCGTCCGCGAAATAGCCCCTCGAATACGGCGTCTCATTCTTGTCGTCGAATATGTCGCCGGCGAACACCACAAAATCCACTGCCTCGCGGTTGGCCTTGTTGACGATGTTCTCCAAGGCCTGGAAGGTGGAACCTATCATCTTCTTACCGAGTTCGGGATCCTCTGCGGATATCCCGACGAAACGGCTCCCCAGGTGGAGATCTGCACAATGTATGAAGCGGATAGGTGCTGCCATCGTACCTATTCGATGCTATCGTTCTAGATATATTTGACCGATATCTGGATGTGGGATGACATCATAATTCGGTGTATTTCCTGTTGGAACCCCTGGCCTTATCAACGGGATACTTGAGAGCATTCTTCTCCATCTTGGATGCCAACGCATCTGACAGGTCTATGTCCGCAACATATGCGAATCTGAGAACGAAGAAGAACACGTCCGCAAGCTCGTCCGATATGTCGGCCCTGCCCTTCACCGATTCCAAGAGGGCCTTACATTCATCGTCGTTCTTGAACCTGAACAGATCAAGGAGCTCTCCGGCCTCCGTACTGATACCTATGGATAGGTCTTTCAGACCGTGATAGGGATCCCAATCCCTATCCCTGCAGAAACCGACCACCGCGTCGATCATCTCTTCCATCGTCCTCTGTGCCATGTCGGGAACGACCCCCTGCTTCGATATAAACTCATTTGGAAGAACCGCAATCCTCGGCGGCCTTCACCAGAGCGTGTATGTTTGCTGGATATGAGTATGGCGGGACCTCGCATGTGGTACCGAGAATCATGCCGTTCGGACTGTCCAATCCCCCTCTGACCTGTTCGCATGCGACATCGTACACCTTCTTGGTATCGGGCATGACGAACAACTTGGTATCCACGGAAGGCATGATCGCAGATATCTTCCCGAACGTGTCCTTCATGACCTGTGCGGGGAAGGATTCCCTCTCCCAATATCCGATCTGCATGATCGTGAACGGTGTGAACACGATCCTTCCGGGATACAGCATGTAGTCGTCCTTGTGGTTGCCGCAGAAGTGGTAGAATATCTGGGGGCCTGCACCCTTTCCGAGACAGCCCTTGACCAACCTGTTCAGAGCGGGAGGTGATATCTCCTTGATCTTCTCCGGGGACATGGTGTCGCTGTTCTCGAGGACGGCCCCGGTGTTGATCAATGCCATACCGTAACGCTTCGCGATGGCTTCCGCACCGGTTATCGCAGTGTCTATGTAGATATCCACGAGTTTCTTGCAGAGGTCCATCTCGTTCTCGGTCCACATGAAGAACTGTTCGAGACCGCACAGTTCGGCACCGGAACCGACGGGTTCGGGACAGTAGGCGAGGGGTACGAACATATCGGGCAGATTCTTCTTGGTGTAATCCATCGCCTCCGTCAGTCTTGGGAAGGAGTAGCCTTTGGTTATCTCCACGGAATCCGGTATGTGTATGAGATCCACATCCTCCGGATTGTTGACCACAGTGTTGACGGTCACGGGAGCGGTGAGGTCCATGGGCTTCAGCTGTACACCTAGTTCCGGAAGCCATGGGTGTGCGAAATAATACTTGGTCACCGGCAAAAGGTCGTAGAGTTCCTGCGCATATGCGAGACATTTGACCGCCAACTTCGGATGTTCGTAGAAATCACGGATGGTGTAACCGCAACATACGGTGGAATGAGAGAGCATCATGGGATCGACCGGTATCCTGTCCCTCTCCCCTCCCAGGAATGTGGAATTGTATCTCCTCTTGGCCCTCTTCAGCCACTCCCCATTGATAGGCGGGAACTCCGCGTCTGCCACGTCCATACATACCGTATCGGTAAGGGGATAAGTAACACTTGCCACCGGCACATCCGGCATAATCAATTAATCCGCGTACGGAGATATTCCGATCATGGGACAGGAATGCATCAAAGACATTGTTAGGTCGGAGATAGAGGCCGGATGGATCGGATGCAACCGCGGGTGCGAATACTATCCGTGCCACTATGACGGGCAGGATTGTACGTTCTGTTATTGTCCGTTCTACCCCTGCATGGACAAGAGGTTCGGCAAGGAGATCGACCGTCCAAAACTCGGGGACACTGTATGGGCATGCGACGAATGTCTCATGATACACGATACGGATGTCTGCAGACACGTCATGTCCGAAATCAAAAAACTGGGGATAACGGAACCGGACGACCCTCGCATCATGGATCTGTTCGCCGGTGCAACGGACATATATCTGAAGAAGCAGGATCGATGACATGCACATACCGTAGGACGTGACCGATACTGGGCATACGGAGAACGACCTCTTCGAAGCGGAGGGGCGGATGGATCCCACCCTGCAGAAACCGCGTGCGACCGTATGCACGACAGGGAGCAGGAACGATCCGTACCGTTACGGATCGCACTGGTAAAAAGGGAGGTCTCCGCACCGGGGGCCCATGGACGCGGAATCCGATAGGATGCATACATCCCGATCGTCCATGGATCATCCGCCGGACGCCACACGTACCGCGTCGACCTTCTCCCCGTCCCCTACCTCGGTATCCGACGGTACGGGCACCCCTTCCATTATGTATATGAACGCGTCCGGATGACGGCCGAGGGAATGCATGATGTCATCTATCCTTCCGTTACCCTCGAAGACCTCTCCGTCGACCTTGATGGATGCCATGATGTCCAGAACGGGATGTTCATTATAAACCTCTACGGCGGTCTGTCATACATGCGGATGCTCGCCGTCCTTGTTGCGATCTCGATGCTGACGGTACCGTTCCTCATGGTCCCGGATGTCCGGGCAGCCTCTGGTGTCATAGAGATATCATCTCCCGAGGAACTCTCGGCCATAGGTACGGGATTCCCGTCCAACGGACATTACAGATTGACGGGCGACATAGTGTTCCCGACCGCGGAGACCATGGATGTGAACGTGACCGGAACGCCAGACGGTCTGCGTCTGTCGCCCGATGCATCAGATGTATCGAGGGTGTGTCTCAACGGTACGGTCTCCTCCGGCGATATGGTTGTGAAAGAATCATCATTGCGCGACGTCAACATATTGGCGATCGAACACGACGGGATGTTGTCCGCATCCGTGATCGAACGCGATTCCTTATTCGACGGAGCGGTATTGGAAATCCAGACTGGAAGCAACTTCTCCAGGATAGAGAGACAGTTCACGGGTACAATCGACGGTGCTGGATACGCAATACGCGGGATCAGGATGGTGGGAGAGGCATCATCCATGTTCGCGGATATGCGCGGAGCCTGCGTAAGGAACCTGACCGTGGACGGGATGTTCGTTTCCATGGACATATCGGATGAAGGAGGATCATTACGCCTTCTGACATACGACAGGACTGTGTCCGCATCCGCGGTGGCGATGCACGCACGCGATACACTGTTCGAACGCGTCGTGTCCGATTCGTCCGTATGTTCGTACATATATGTCTCTGCATCCGTGGAACAGGGGGATCCGTCCGATACGCTGATGATGGAGACCAAATGCGAACGCAACTCGGTCTGCGGATCGCTGACGGCTTACAGCGAGAGTTGCAGATACCTCTCATGCACGGTCCGCGGGGATTGCATATCGTCGGTATGCTCGTCGACGGTGTTCGACACCCTTGCAGGTACAGCGGAACTGAACACGGATTCACGCGACCGTTACAACATCTCCGAATCCGTATGCGGAGGATTGATCGGCTCGTCCGACAGCGATTCCGTTGCATTCTGCAGGATATACGGCGACATGAGATCGGATACCGAAGATACCGTGACCATGACCGCGGATACGGATGATGACGGCGTCAGATGCGATTCCCGTGCCATATGCGGAGGGGTGGCCGGAAGGATGGCCAATTCCAGCGTATACGCATCGGAGACGGCGCATATGACGGATGCGGACACGTACAACCATGTGAACATGCCCGGAAAGGAAAGGTCCGAGATACTTTCCGGCCAGATCGCAGGGGATGCCAAAGGGAGTGTTTGCACGATGACCGGGATCGTCGGCGACACAGTATCCGGTAACGGAGGATGTTCCTCCGAGAACACATCCCCCGACACAGAGGTACCTGCGAACGTGTTCGCCGTCACCGTGTCATGGGATGACGGTACGATCGCGGTGGACGGTTTCCGCCCCTATATGAAAGGGGACGGCATGAGATGCACATCGGCGGGTACGATTACGCCTGCGGGGTCCGGGATCGTACTTAACCCGACGTTCGATTGGCAGACCATGACGTACGGTACGATGGATTTGTCCAAGGACACCGACGATAAGGAGGTGTCCCTGGACGCCATCGTTCTGATACCGGCATTGATAGCCGCGGCGTTGTTTGCGGTCGTTGCAGTGAGATCACTCAGAAGATGATGCCATGTCCTTCTCGAGTTCCCTCTTGTAACCCTCCTCGAGGGATTTGAGATACCAGCGTTCGATGGCGTCCTCCATGAATGTGAACTTGTTCCATCTGAGGATCACCTGCTGTATCACCAACCAGATGGCGGCGAATCCCACCATCATGATCTGCAATCCGATCGGAAGGAGAGGTATGCTCATCAGCTGGAGGAAGAAATCCATGTTATAGACCGCGATGGCACCCACACCCAACAGGCACATCAGGATGATGGGTTTCCAATCCTTGTGGACCTCTCCGTCTATGCTGAATATCTTGAAGTGGGGATCCACCACCAGCAACTGGAATATACCGCAGAACGTCAGGAACAGGACGAGCAGGGAGCTCGTGAACTGGTCCGGACCGAATGCGGCAACCGCCTCCTCATATCCGGGGAAGTTTATCATACCGCTGGACAGTGCGGAATCGATACAGGATGTCAGCAACGTACCCATCACGGCGATGGTGAATGCGGTAGGTATCGTGAATCTCAGGACTGCAGGAAGTACAAGATCCGAATTCTCGGACGGTTTGGCCCATATTGTCATGAAGAACGCAGATACGCCGACCGAGAAGAAGGCATAGAATGTGTTCTGCACCGGGTTGAAAGGCTGTTTGTGCAGGAATATCAGGGACATGGCGATCAATATCGCAAGGACCAGATTCCTGGTGATGTAGATCTTCAGGATGTCCCTCATACCGGACACCGTCCTCTTACCCTCGACGATGGATTTGGGAAGTGCGGAGAAGTTGTCCTTCACAAGGACCATATCGGCGACACCACGTGCTGCACCGGAACCGCTCTCCAATGCTACTCCGACGTTGGCCCTCTTCAACGATTTCACATCGTTCACACCGTCGCCGATCATCGCCACGTATCTTCCGTGGGCCCTGAGAGTGTCTATGACCTCCTCCTTCTGATCCGGCCTCATCCTTCCAAAGATGTTGGTCTTCAGAATCATGTCGGCGTATTCGGAATCCGCTGAATCATAGGCCTCCTGTGCGGCATCCACATCCTGTGATGACGCACCTCCGGATGCTGCCTTGGCATCCTGAAGCCTCTTGAAAGCCACCATCCTCCTCTCGCTTGCCTCCGCAAGGATGTCTCCAGAGATTATCCTCCTCTCGCCGGGAATGTCGGCTATGGTGAACAGTGCATCGACGGTTACGGGATCGTCACCGGAGATGACCTTGATGTCCATGTTATGATTCAGGAACACCTCGATGGTCTCTCTGCAATCTGGGCGTACCTCGTCCTCGATGACGAACAGCGCTATGGGTGATAATGCGGGGAGTTCCCTTGAATCCTGGTCGAACGGGATCGATGGATCGGCCTCGGCGAATACCACGGTACGGAGTCCGCGAGACGAGTATTCACTCACCTTCTCTTTGATACCGTCCGATCCGGCGATGTACGGTGCGAACGATGTAATCGCACCGAGATAGAAAGCACGCGTCCGGCCGTCCATGACGATCTTCGCGGCACTGAACTTACGCTCGGATGAGAACCTGATCTCATCCAGGACCTCGCACTTGTTCCCGCCGTATTCGCCCTCCAACGCATCTATGGTACGGTTCTTGCCCCCTACGCTTCCGACATATGCAGATATCGCGGGACCGACATCCTTGTCGGAAAGCGGGATCGCATCCTTGAATCTGAGCCTGTTGGTGGTGATGGTACCGGTCTTGTCCATGCAGACCGTGTCCACGTGGCTTATCGACTCCACGGCACTGGAGTCCTGCAACAGCACACCGCTGTCCGCCATACGTATGGCCGCCAACATGTAGGTGAGGACGATCAGCAGGAACAGTGCGATCGGCACGATCTCCAGAATGACCGCCACGGTCTCCGTGATGTCGCTGATACCCTTCCCGGTCGCCAGGAAGACGATCGCCGTGACGATCGTGTAGAGGATTGCGATACCCATGAGCATGAGCGTTATGGTTGTGGTCTCCATCTGGAGAGGCGTCTTCTTCTTCACGGCCTTCTTCGCGGATGCAAGCATCTTGGCGGCGAAGGAGTTCTCACCGAACGCATCCACCTTGTAATAACCGTCGCCGACCACACAGTAGGATCCGGAATAGATCCTCTCCCCGACCTTCTTGCGGACCGTGTGAGACTCTCCCGTGAGGAGCGACTCGTCCATCTCCAGGTAACTCTCCTGGATCAACTCCCCATCCACAAGGGCCTGATCGCCGGGTGAGAGTACGATGATGTCGTCCTTGACGATCCCTTCCTGATCGATGATCACGGGAACCCCGTCCCTGACGACGGTGACCTTAGGTTTGAGAAGAAGCGCAATCTTATCGAGACGTCTCTTGGCCTTGCATTCCTGGATCGTGGAGATGACAACGTTCATGAAGATGATCCCGGAGACCGATATGGCGTTGACTATTCCGCTGACGGACAGACCATGGAACGTACCCTTCTCCGACGAACCCGTCAGTATGAGCGCGATGCTCAGAAGGAACAGCAGAAGGTTGAATCCCGTGCACAGGTTGTCCATCAGGATTTGCAGGTACGTTTTGGAGGTCTTATCGATGTTGGAATTGACCAGGCCTGCTGCTTTTCTTTCCTCCACTTCAGCAGCGGTCAATCCATTGGGGACGGTCATGGCCCGCCATACTATTGGGGGTATAAATACCATTACCTTTTTTTTGCGCGCGTATCTTAATAAGGAAGGTAAGAGGAGTTCACCTGAACTCCTCCTCCCTGGCCCTTCCGGTATCCTCCATGTACCTCTCCAGACGTGCCTCGATCTCGCTCATGGGAAGGATGTCGACCTCCATGGGGTCATCACCCTTCGACACGTAGAACAGATACGGTACAACTCTGGCACCTTTGCGTGAGGCAGATACCGAATGTGCGTAGATGCTCATCTGCACGCGATACTCATCGATGTTGCGGTGATCCCTCTCTGTCTTGTAGTCGTATATTTCGATATGATCACCGCGATCCACCAGGAGGTCGATCACACCGCGTATGGTGGTGTCCCCCACCGGCAGGGAACAGGGCATCTCGGAGAAATGTGCCAGACCTGAAAGACCTGCTATGAATCCGTTGATCCTGACGGTGTCCTCGCATACCTTGACCATGTCCAATCCCCTGTCCCCCGCGATGGATTCCGCCAACAGTGCCGCATGGCGATCATCACGCGGGTATTCCGCAAGTCTCTCCGCTATGAAGTGTATGGCGTTACCGTACTCCTTACCGCCTTCGAAGTCGTCCGAATCCGCACCTACATAAGTCATCAGACTGTGCACATCGATGTTCCTGCGCCTCTTCGCATATGCGGGGATGACAGGTGCATCGGTGACGGAATCACCCATATCACCCGACGGGGGGCTGATGAAATCCGGTTTGGGATCCGTGGCCCCGTTCTCTGCCCTATACAATCCTATGAGGTGCTTCAGAAGGAATTTGTCCATACCGGCCATCCACATATACTGCTTGGCCCTGGACATGGCGACGAACAACTCCCTGCGATCCTCATCATAGGAGGTATCCTTCGCCTTGGATGCGGCCTTGGATGTTATGGATCTGCATACGCCACATACAGATTCCCCGTCGATTTCCCTGCGTATGTATCTCATGGTACATCTGATACCGAACACGGGATCGTATGATAGTACGCTGTGTTCAGGGGAATTGGGATTGGTACCGGCGCCTCCGATCAATACGATCGGATACTCCAGACCCTTGGACTTGTGCATGGTCTGTACGATGACGGCATTCCTTCCGAGGACCGTATCCAAGGAGTACTTCGTTCCATTGTTGATATCCTGCTCGATGAGACGTATGATATCGGATATGGTCATCAACGAACCGTCGAAAGATGATGATATTATCCTGATGATCGCCTGTGCATAATCGGTGTACTTGTCGTCATCCGCTATCCTGTGGAAGGCGAATATCGACGTCAGAAGGTCATTCGGACGCTTTCTCTTGGCATACAGGAACTCACGCTCCTGCGCCATGTAGTGAGGGATCACATCCAGGATATCCCTGCCTTCGTTCACCTCCGAGAATGTGCCTGTGATCTGGGACAGTGAATAACCCTCATACGACATGATGACCGATACCGCCCTCCTGTCATTCTTGTCGTTGATGAACCTCAACCAGGCGAGAGCCAGTTTTCCGGGTATGGATGCCATGACCTCCCTGTCGCTCTGGAGGAATGCCGGGATACCGTTCTCCCTGAGCAGATCGTAGATCATCATACATCCCTTATTCGATGGGTACAATATCGCGATGTCACCGTATTCCGGTTTGCGTACGTCGTCCCCGTCATGTATCAGATACCCGTCCCCATTCACGAATTCGGTGACCTTGTTGAGGATGGCCTCTGCCTCATCATCCTTATCTTTTGCCACATATATGCCGAATCCCGAATGATCCCCATATTTTGATGTGTTCTTTGCATCCAGGAGGATGGGAGGTTCGTCATAATGTATGACCTCGTCTGCCTTACCAGGTGCGTTCAATGCTTCGAAGGCCCATTTGAGGATGATCTCATGACTCCTGTAATTCTCCTCCAGACAGAATCTCTCGATCGCGGAATCCACATCCACCGCGGTACGTCTGATACCTCCTCTGTTGAGTTCCTTCGAGAAGATGTGCATACGGTCCTTGAATTTGATTATGTTATCGACATTGGCAAATCTGAACCCATAGATCCCCTGTTTCCAATCCCCCACTGCGCATAGGTTGTTCCCTTTGGACAACATGAGGCTGATCTTCATCTGCATCTCGTTCGTATCTTGGAACTCGTCTACGATCAGATGTTCCACGGAATTGTTCTCTCTGGAACGTTCATCCGTGTATAACACGCAGAATGCGAACAGGGCGGTGAGTGCATAGGTCAGACGGTTATCCGCGACCGACCTTCTGATGTATTCATAATAGACCTTGTTGATGAAATAGATCATAAGTTCGCGATCCTCGTCCACGACATCGGATATGAAGGAATCCGTCAGAACATCGCCCTCGTAGATGAGGGTCTTATCACCATGGTATTTGGGATCCTCCTCGAACTCCCGGAGTTTTTTGACCTCTGTCGCCACGGCACCCCCGTTCTTCCTCAGAAGTGCCTCCATCCCGATCCTGTTACCGCGAAGTTGTTCCAACCCATCGGAGAACCATTCCTCATCCGCGAGAGGGATGATCCCAGCGCACATCAGTTGATTGATCAGACCGAAAACATCGCCACCCTTGTCCGCCAACAGCAACGGAATGTCGTTCTCCACATGTCCTTCCGATCTCTTTACGTAGAAATGCCCGTAGGAATCCAGGAATGATGAATAGAACCTATCGAAATGAGACAGATTCAGAGATTCGCTGACCTCCATCCTTGCGTTTCTGGTAAGCGTGACATCCTTGAATCCGAAGAAATCGCTCACACATTCCGGAGCGTCCAACACTATGCGCAAACACAGAGAATCGAAGGTGGATGTGCGTACCCTGTCCATCTGTTTCTTCATACAGGATATGGCCGCATTGGCATTGGCACATGCCACATAGTCCTTGTCATCCCCCTTCCGCTCCTCCGCATCCACCGTCTCGTAGAGCTTTTCTATACGTTTCATGAATTCGCCGCGTATACGATTGCGCATCTCCCCGGCGGCATTGTTTGTGAAGGTGATCATCATGATATCCTGCGGATCCACCCCGCTATCCACGATGCTCAGGTATCTGCTCACGACGGTCGTGGTCTTTCCGGTACCCGGCCCTGCATCCACGACGACGGATGACGACCTGTGCTCCACAATCCTCCTCTGTCCGTCATTCATCCGAATCACCTACCTGTTCGACATCCATGAGGCACATATCCCTGTAATCACAATATTTGCATACATTCACAGAAGGGTTTGCGGCAAAGGCGTCCATACCGCAAACAACATACTTGGAGGAGATCTCGTCATACCTCTCACGTACCAGATTGGTGAAGCGGCCCAGGGTCTCTTCGGAGATCATCGTACTATCGCCATCGGACAAAGCAACGCTGTCCCTGAGTCCTTTTACCTTCCTTACCACCGTATTGTACTTGTCCATATTCGTGATGCCGATCTTCAATTCCTTCATCCGTTCCATGATCTCCGTATTGCCGTCCCATTCATCCTGCGGGTATGAGAAGAGTATATCGAGGATCTGGGGGCCTTTTCCCTTGTAGGTATTTATATTCATATCCTTACACTGGCAATACATATCGTAATCCGAATCCGTCACACGTATGCCCACCTTGCAATCATTAACGGTAGGATCATGGGTTAGGGATGCCCTATAGTACTCCCCCGAGAAGAAATAATCGAAGTTCAAAGGCCTGTATCCACACGCTCTGCATAGTGCCAGATAGAACAGGGGTTGCGAATCGAACGATTCCGGTTTCGAGATCCTGAAGTCCAGTACTTTCTTCAGATCGCTGTTCTCTTTTTTCTTTCCGGTCTTGAGATCCAGGATGCTCGATGTCAGGAAGAGGTCCATGTCCCCCTCCATCCTGTTATCGATGTCCATCATCTTCTTCTCGGTCTTATCGCTGACCTCGTTCAGACCGTACATATCCAGAAAGACGTTGGCGTCCTTCTTGTCCCCGGAACGTGGCCTCATATCTCCGGGGAGGATCTTGGCCTCTCCGATAAGAGAATCCAATGCGATGCATTCCATACGTATCATATCGCGTTCCTTTTCGGCAAGGACCGAATGTATCAGCGGGATGCATTTCTCCGCGATGATGTCCGCATAATACTCCGGAGGGTTCCTGCATGCAATCTCCGGATACGATACCCTGAATTCCATGTACTGGTGTATCATGTCTCCGATCACGGTGTGTTCGTTGGACGGACCGAGGACGGTTCTGCTCAACATATACGATCTGGGACACTTGTGATATTTGTTGAATGAACTTGCGGAAAGATAACGGGGAGGCGGCGATGATACATCGAAATCCATACAGTCATGTTCCACTCCGCGATCCTTACGGTCTATCTTCCACATACCGCGGACGATATTGTCCGTGATATCCGAGAATCTGTTGATGGACCTGTTCTTTACGAAACAGCGTTCGAAATGTACGCAAGGTATCGATTCCTCACCGCCGTCGGTGGCATTGGCCAAGAAGAATCTCACACTTCCCTGCTGTATCATCGCACAGAACTTCATATCGTTGTACTGTGCGAAGTCCTCCTTCTGACCGATACTAAGGAAGTCCAATCCTTTCATATCCCTGTTCCAATCGGTGCACATCCCTGCATAGATGACGATTGGCCTGTCGATGTAAACCGAGTTCTTACAATCGACGAGGAGCACACCTTCCTTCTCATCCGCCGGAATCTGCTCGTTATGCGACAACGACCCTATGTTATTCACCGCATAGAACAGGTCGTCGACACCGGATTGACTCACTCTGTCATCGGCACATGCCATCTGTGACAGGAGCATCCTGATGTTGGACCTCTCCCTGCTGGGTACACACGCATCGCATATCTCCGAGAATGTGTGGTCACGGATGTCCTTCATGTATCCGACCAATTCGACGGCACGTTCGTCGGATATCAGCCCTGCATCGTACATCGCACAGAGATAGTACTCGTCATTCTTCGGATTGATATATCCTCCGTAGGATGAGATCATGTTCCTGGCGTCCTTCACTCTCAGAGCACGGCAATCCAGGGAGAGATTCAGGAACTGTATGTAGTTCCTGACCGCGTGGATGTTCTTCATGGACATCGAGTTGATGAACGGGATCAGGTTCCTGTACAGTGCAGAACGGACCGCGTCCGCCATGGGGCCGGATGTCTCTATCACGATGGCCACATCATTCGGATCCGACCTTCCTACGATGTCCGCAGCACAATCGGCGATCTGTTTGTCGTTACCCAGAAGTCTGATCTCGTCGATGGACGAGCGTCTCTTCTCGTCGATCACCTCCACAGGATCGTATGTCCCCCATGGCGGCAGCATGCACTTGTCCAGATTATCGAAGAGATCCAGACCGATGACGGCGACCTTCATGCCGTCATAGATGCGATGGACGTTGCTGTCGAACCTGGACATAACCAGATCCAACGTCTTGTACTGGGTGAATGCATCCCATATCTTACGCGACCTCTTTCCGAGATGTTGACGCGGATCGGATATGAAACGCATCATGCGCCTTATGTTCTCCACCTCGGCATGTACGAATCTCAGAGAATACCCCGTGATATCGGAGATCCTTCTGACCAGTTCGATGTCATCGATCAAAGGTTCATCATCGAGCTTCACGATGGTGGCTGCGGCATACTGTCTCGCGGTGTATGCGAACGTACCCAACCTTGCTCTGTCCACCCTGTTGTTGAGTGCAAGTGCCAGAGGTGCATCGTTGCATAGGACCAGATCGTAATCCCGGACCTCTGAGTAAAGCTCGTCGATGGTCTTTGCGAAGAACATGATACTACAACCAATAACATAGTTTATTAATCTATGACCCGGAAAATAATTCCGCGACATAAACGAAGATATCACCGCACACGGGGCGCATATCGTTTAAATCGGAACACCCATCCCCTGATCATGGACGATGAGGTGTTCGTCGTACAGGTGGTCACCGACGGGGATTACGGATTCCCGTTGGACAGGGTATGCGGTATCGGGATATGCAAGGTGGATCTGGAGAGCGGAAACGTCGAAAGCGTATACTCCGAATCCATCTTCCTGGAACCGGGATCGTTCACCAAAAAGCAGAAGGAGTATTTCGAAAGGACATCCGGAAAAGATGTCACATATCTTTTGGACGGAAGGCCCGCGGACGAGGTCGTATCGGAAGTGAAGGAACTGCTGTCCGGAAGAACGGTAACGTCCTTCGACGTGTCCTTCACGATGAAGAAATTCCTGATCAACGAGCCATGGGACATCACCAAGGAGATGACGGTAATGTGCTCCGCCGGAAGGGGCATACCGGCATGGGCCCTCGGTGAGGAACCCAAGAACGAGAACCTTGCCATAGATTCCGCTTACAGAGCGATGTTCCCGGACGATGCCATGGGAATCGGAGACGGACGCACCGCTCTGGATCTGGCACTGAAATCATCGTTCCTGATGCTCAAGGCGAGAGGAAGGATCTGATCAGAATCTGAACAGGGATCTGACGATCGCATCGAACGCTTGGACGAGGTAAGTCCCTATGAACATCAGCACCAGGAACACCGTCATCACCACGGACAGTGCACCCAACACCGTGGGGGCTATGCCGGTCATCGTCACCACCAGTGCGAACATCAGAATGACACCGACACAGAGGAACATAAGGCCCTTCCTGTAATCCTTCTGATATATGTGGCCAAGCCCCATCAGCCCTATGGCCCCGGGAATAAGTGCCAGCAATGCGACCGCACGTCTGTTCACGGAATGGATGGACGGGGCACGGCCGTCCTCGACAGGACGGGCTTTCTCCTTGCGAGGAACGTCACGGTAACATTTCGGACAGTTTATGCTGAACTCGGGGATGAGCTCACCGCAGTAGGGACATCTCCGATCGGCCATAATCACTCCTTCCTTACCTTGAACGCCGTGAACACACCGGATGCGATGAGTTTGCCTCCGGAATACACGCGCACATCCTCCACATCCAACGAACGGGATGCGTTGATCCTTGTGGACACTGCCTCTACCTCGTCGCATACGAGAGGGCGGTGATATGTCAGATTGCCGTTCTGTCCCACGGCATCGGATGCGACATTGGCGGCTATCGCCGATGCGTGATCCGCCAGAGTGTATATGACCCCGCCATGTCCGACACCGTTGCTGTTCCTGTATTCCGGTTTCATTACCATCCTCATCCTGACCTCGTCAGGTTTGACGGATACCAGTTCGATACCCAGGAAACGTATGAACGGTGCGGTCATCATATCCGCGATCCTATCTCTGTAAATCTCCAACGAGGGGTCGATGAAACCCAATCCTTCAGACATGAACGGTAACACAACTTCGCGATATTAAAGCGGAATCATGGCGGCTCCCAGATTGTTAGACTTTGTCCTAGAATACGAAGAATATGTACATCCAAGGACAACGGGATTAATCCACCTAATATATCAGAAAAACATCGTTGATAACATGACAGCCCACAGATGTGCGATCTGTACAACCGTATACGACGGTTCCAACGGTACCGCATTCGAAGACCTTCCCGAGAGCTGGAGATGCCCCGTATGCATGGCACCCAAATCCGCTTTCGTCTCAGTCGGCGGAAGTTCCGAGACCAAGAAGAAGGTACTGGATCTCAGCTATGATGCCGGACTCACGCTCAACGATGACGGCCCCATGGATTACATCCATGAGATATCCGTTTCCGGAAGATCCCCCGGAGAGGCCATGGACACCCTCCTGCCCGTGAAGGGATTCGAGAACATCCTGATCTCCGGAGCGCAGCTCGCAAGACTCCCCAAGGAGAGCACGGATGCCGTGGATACGAGCGTGATAATCGGAAAGAAGTCCAAACACCCCATGAAGCTCGACATACCTATCTTCGTGTCCCACATGAGCTTCGGTGCACTATCCAAGTCCGCCAAGGTCGCACTGTCCAAAGGCTCCGCCATGGCCGGCACCGCCATGTGCAGCGGAGAGGGAGGTGTGCTCCCGGAGGAGATGGCTGCCGCACACAAGTACATCTTCGAATACATCCCCAACAGGTACAGTTGCACCGACGAGGTGTTCAAAGGATGCGACGCGGTCGAGATCAAGATCGGACAGGGTACCAAACCCGGCATGGGCGGTCACCTTCCCGGAGAGAAGGTCACTCCCGAGATCGCCAAGATCCGCGGAAAGAACGTTGGCGAGGACATCCTGTCCCCCAGCAAGTTCCCCGGCATAGAGACCGTCGACGATATGAGGTGTCTCGTGGACTACCTCCGGGAATCCACGGACGGAAAGCCTATCGGAATAAAGATCGCCGCAGGCAACATCGAGGCCGACCTCGAATTCATCAAAGGTACCGGATGCGACTTCATCACCATCGACGGAAGGGGTGGCGCCACCGGTTCCTCCCCGGGATTCCTCAAGGCCAACACCACAGTCCCCACCGTGTTCGCTCTCGCACGCGCACGCAAGTTCATGGACGAGAATGGAATGGATCAGGAACTGATCATGACCGGCGGATTCAGAACATCCGGAGATGTGTTCAAGGCCATCGCTATGGGTGCAGATGCCGTCGCGATGGCATCCGCGCCTCTCATGGCACTCGGATGTCAGAGATACCGCATCTGCGGATCCGGAAAATGCCCCATGGGAATCGCCACACACGATCCCGAACTGGTCGCCAGACTCGACGTGGATGTGGGCGCACAGAGAGTCGCCAACTTCATGACCGTAATTGGAAAGGAGATCGAGACCTTCCTCAGGATCGGCGGACACGGAAGCCTCGGAGAGGTATCCGGGGACGACATCTTCACCACAGACAGGGACATCCACAAGTGGTGCGGTATCAAACACGCATGATGTGCCGACAGGCACATCCATACTTTTTCAATCACACTCACTCCCCACCGGGAGTGAGATCGTGAAGACCCAGATACATAAGCATACTGGCGACTCCGAACAGTGCGCATACCATATACATATCCCCGTACCCTATAACCGGTATCAGCGCGCCCAGCATCATCGGCCCGATACCTGAACCCATATCGGCGATCTCGCAGAACGTGGACGTGGCGACACCGTAACGATGCGGCGGTACACGGGAAATCACAAGGGTCTGACATACCGTCCATATGGTAGACATCCCGAATCCCATCAAAAGTCCGGATAGGAACAACATCCAGGTCTGGGTCATATTGGCGAACATCACCATCCCCGCAATATAGAGCATGAATGCCGGAACGGCCACGACGGTCGGTCCGCGGACATCCATTATACGGCCCATGGTCAGTCTTGACACCAGTGTTCCACATGCGAGTATGACATAGAACATGCCTGCGATCTCGTGCATCCCCAACACGGATGTGTATGCGGACATGAATGCCAACACACCGGAATACCCCAAATAGAATACCATGACCGTCAGCGAAAGCGGTACTGCGGACGATTGGATCAGATTGTTCAATCCGAATCCCCTGATCTCCTCGATCTGCCGTTCGGTCAGGACCTCCTCCTGCACACGGATCATCACGGATGCTATCAGGGACAGCACGTACACCGCGGTACCGGCCATGAACACCGCGTGATATCCCGATGTCCCGGAGAGCGTCAGACCCAGATACGGACCTATCGCATTGGCCAAGGTTATGCTCAGATAGAAATAACCCAGCCCCTCCGCACGTTTGGAGGCCGGTACTAACTTGGCCGCGATATCGTTGTAACTGGAGCACATCATGCCGTACGCGAGACCGTGCACGAATCTGACCGCATGCAGCACGATCATTGATGATACGAAGAAATACGATACGGATATCGCCAATGCGGCCGCTATGGAAAGTACGAGCGTACGTTTCCTCCCGAATAGCTCTATATATCTTCCCAGGAACAAGCGCGATACCAGACCGCCTATGACATACAACCCCGCCGACAACCCTGCCTCGGCAGAAGATGCCCCGAAGGATTCCACGGCATAGTCAGTTATTATTATCAGCAGGAGATAGAAGTTTATCGTACAGAAGAAGGATACGGAATATACCAGGATGAAATCCCTGGAGAATACACGATCGACCGGATGTCCGACTCCCATTTCTACCACTTGTACATCCTAATCGCACTATCCTATAAAGAATGTAAAATAGCCCGAAGAAGTTGTAGGTACGATGAAGAGCAACCGTTTCGTTATGACCGTTTCTGCATTGATCATAGCAGGCGTGGTATCGGCCGGTGCGGCCATCGGACTGATCGTATTCTCCGGAATCAATCCCATGGAGTACGATATCACCTATTCTTTGGACGGAGGCGTCAACAATCCCGATAACGGGGGCTCGTACATCCACGGGGACAGGGTGGAACTCTTCGATCCGGTAAAGGACGGATGTGTATTCGCAGGATGGTACGAAGATCCCAGATTCAACGAGAAAAAGGAGTGGATCGATCCTTCGGAGTTCAGATCGATACACCTGTTCGCTAAATGGATCCCGAACATCGTGGGATATACCGTGAAATATCAGGTGTCGGGACACATAGGTTCCGTAAGCATTGAAGGGGAGGCGTTCATCGATTATTCATCATACGACACCGAGAAAGGATTCGCGGTGACAATAATGGAGAAGGTGGGTACCACGATCGCACCCGGTACCACTAACGTGTATGAGGAGAGGTCCTTCGTCATCGATACGGAGGATCTCGGCAGTACGGTCACTCTGGGCGGCAAGACCTGCATATTCGATATAACCAGATCCACGATGCTGTGGAAGCTCCCCACTTCGGAGGGAACGGACAAGGTCTACAAAGGAGGCATGACATACAATGCCATATCCACGGTCGAGACCCAGACCGTCGGTTCCGATGGTATCGTCAAGAGGATCGTCAGGACCCAGAACGGTAACGGGACCGATAACGAGATCGTCCTTACCATGTCGGAGAGGAGTTACACGGAACGCGACTTCTCCGTGAAGGTGTATGGCGGAACGGGAGTGTCCGTTTCATGTGATACCGGTGACGGTGTAATACTGGATGCCGTGACCGCGAACGGAACGTTCTCCGGATGGTACGACGCCAACGGAAGACAGATATCCAAGAGCGCATCCTGCTATATCGGGCCTCTGACATCCGATGCAGAGTACTACGCATACGGCGGAGATCGGACGGACATATCTTCCGCATCCGGCACCTCCGTCGAACTGAAAGCACCTTCCGGCATAACGGTCGAAAGCTGGTCGGTGACCGACATCGATACCGGAGAGACCATACCATCCAGCGATACTTTCAACATACCGTACGGAGGAACGTTCGCCGCATGCTACAAAGGTACGTCCGAAGAGAACACGGTATACGGATTCTGCGTGATCGTCGCATCCGGTAAGGTCGACCGTACATTATCATGGGACGAGGGCAGGTACACCGTCACGATACCGATAGAATACGGTGACCTGAAGAATGCTAGGGGATCATATGTGACCAGATACATAGGTGGGGACCTCCATAACAAAGCCTTCGTGACCACCGACGCCCCTTGCGTGATCGAGATCGCGAATTATATAATGTCGAAATCGGCCGATCCTGTGGAACGCAGCAACATCCTATTGAAATTCGTTCAGGAGATCGAATACGTAACGGATCCGGATTCCATGAGGTACAACGAATATTGGAAATATCCCATAGAGACGCTGTTCGATATGAACGGTGACTGCGAGGACACATCGATACTGTTCTGCGCGATAGCATCCGCGATGGGCCTGGACAGTGCCCTGCTGATCTACGACTCGCATATGGCCGCAGGTGTGGCACTGGATACGTTCGATGTACCCGGCGCATATTACTATGAGATCGGCGGAAAGAAATACTATTTCTGCGAGACCACAGGAAAAGGCTGGAACATAGGGATGAACCCTGATCCGGAAGAATACAACTCGGCCTCGTATTGTCTGATTCACCATAGAGATGTATAAGGGTAAATACCCCTACAAAAATAATAGTACGAGGTGACAAAATGTCCAACAATGTCAAAGTACCGGGATGGGAGAACATGCTGGTCACAGGTATACTGATGACCATCGTGGGTCTGCTCATGATCATATTCAAGGCGGGGTCCCTCGACATCATCCTGATAATCTTCGGTGTGCTCCTCCTCATCTTCGGTGCGATCAACGCATTCGCGGGGATGAGATACAGTTCCACTCCCGAGATCGTAAGCGGTGCGATAATGATCGTACTGGGTATCGCCATGATCGCACTGACCGCATTGGTCAGGGATGTCCTGATGGTCGTGTTGGCCATCGGCCTGATTATAGTGGGATTGTCAAACACGCTCTCCGGATTCAAAGCAGGCTCAGAGATGAGGGATAGGATTATTCCGATCATCGTAGGCGTAGCCTTCATGGTCGTGGGAGTAATCGCCCTTCTGAACCTGGAAGATACGGCGGACGTCATAATGATCGTCATCGGAGTGATCACACTCATCGGCGGACTGCTGGATCTGTACGACGCATACAGGCTCAAAACACTCTGATCTGTCCGAAACGGATCCAAACCTCTTCACCTATTTTTACTATTCTTTCAATATGGATTTTAAATTTAAAAATATGTATAGTACGATAATTTATATTTCACCAAGCAATTATAACCAGTATGCTGAAAGAAAAGCCCTCCAGGAACCTCGAAACAGAGAGGTTGCTGAACAACAGGTACACTGTAAAGTGTCTCAGCTACATCAGTGAGAGAACGGAGATCAAGAAGACGGAACTTCTCAAGTTCTGCAACGCGAATGCGCTCTCGAACCTGCTTAAGGACGCAGAGACCGCCAACCTTGTGGAGGTCAGGGAGGAGAGGCACCCTCAGACCGTATATAAGATATCCCTCACGGAGAAGGGAGAGCACGTTGTCGGTATGTACAAGCGCATCGAGTCCCTGATGAACGACGAGAACATCCTCGAATGATCTTCTGGAAAAACTGCCGGCTTCACGCCGGCAAACCAACCCCCTTTTCACACATTCAATCCAATTCCATACTTGTTTTGTAGTATATTGCAGACCCGTATATACCACCGCCATGATGTGGATATCATGGGAAAACACAACAAGGAGCGCCACGCCGCTGCCATGTTGAAGACTACTGCCCAGAAAGACAGCACGCCTAAGACTGACGGCAAGAAGGCCAAGAAGAACTAAATCGTGCGTCGACGGCCAATGCCGATGCAAATAAACCCGGTGGCATATGCCACCGGTCTTCGTATCACTGTCTTTTGACGATGACTTTCATGTTCGGTACATCCACGTTCAGATCCTCGATCTCCTTGTCGAGGTCGTCCCTGCGTTGCTCGAGTTCCATCTGCTTGCACATGAGGGCGGATATCTCCCCTCTGAGTTTGGCATATATCGGGCGGACATCTGCAGTACCATCCGCGTGCCTGTCCTTGAGCTCCGTATCCAGCAACTCGATGAAGTGACTGAGATTGTCGATCTTCATATCCATCGCGGCAATCTCGTTCATGATCACGGTCTTCTCCAAGAGCTTGTTCACGCATGCCCTGCGGAGCTCATCCTCTGTCGGCATAATACGGTACGAATCGTTATCCTCTGACATCACAAACACCCTACAACAGCAGGTAATACGAACTACGATTAATCTTTTTTAACGTTATAAATGTTATAATTGTTACAAACATTATAAGGAAGATAGTGAAAGGTGTGCGCATAAGCGCACACCGGAATCACATACGCTTCCTCTCCTCCGAATCGAGAACGGAGTTCAATGCGGCGTCATGCGCCTCCTTCAGTGTGGGATCCTCTACAGGCTGGGACATTCCTCTTATGATGAAGAATATGACAAGAGCGATCGCCAACACGATGCCTATCATGAGCGGCGTCAGCCAGTATATCTCGAATATGAACATGATCGGTATCGTGGCGAAGATGGCCATGAATCCGAATACGAAGAGGATCATGTATGCGACCTTGAACCTTTCCGACCTTACAAGGCCGTTGAAGGAATTCATATCGTCCTCGGTGAATATACCCAGAGACCTGTAGTTCCTTGCACGTGCGATGTCCCTCTTCCTGTTCTTGGGGTCGAGTACGGCATCCATGTACCAGACATCCGAATTGCCAGAATCAACCTGCATGACCTTGGCAAGAAGGGACTGCGCCATGACCAGATCCTTGTCGTAGATGCAACTCTTGGCGAGACGGAGGGAGTTCACTACCTCCGACGAACGATCCACGGATACCTTGACCTTGGAGACCTGATCGTTGATGACCCTGTTGCCGCAATAGACACAGAACCCCGACTCAAGATTCTCGTCCATGTTGACTTCACCCCCGCAATGGGGGCATCTGCATGCGATGATTGCCATCTATATCCTCTGATATGACATAACCAAATAGGATATACTAATAATTGAGCGCGGACGTGTCCGTATCAGTTCTGCATCATCACATGCTGCCCTTCCACGATTGGGAATTTATACAGTTCGCCCCCGTCCAGATCCGTATGGTGCATATCCACCCCGCAGATCTGACTGTTACCGTATGTCCTGTAATAGTATACCCCGGTGTCGGTGTTGCAGCATGACGTATACAGCGTGATCTCATACTTTCCGTCTCCCACGTCACAGCATCCCCTCTGCTGCTGTACCGAATCCATTATGTGGAAGAACTGGGTCATACACCCTTCGTCCGTATCGTCCGATACCGAGTTCAGTTTCGTGAACGCGGCCTTTACGAATCTCGATGCGGATGACAGGTCCCCGGGTATCCCCATGGAACCCATACCTCTGCTGTACCTGTCCATCATGACCGTATCGGAGATCCTGTTCTCGGGATCCTTGGGTGATGCACCCATATGGTTGGCTAGATTGAACATATGATAGGGGAAAGGAGGGTTGTTCGTCAGGATACCAACTTCGTTGTCATAGATGTGCAGACCGTCCTTCATGAACTCCACCGTTATGGACGAATCCCTGTCCGATACGATCCAATGCAACGGTGTCGGCGGAAGATCCTCCCTGAAACATTCGTCCGTGAGGTTGATGGATTCGATCTCCTTCCTGGCCTCGGTCACATTGGAACACCTTCCCAATATCCATGGGATGAATTCGAATGATGCGATATCCGAAGCGTCACCCCTTCTGGGACTGTAATATGCGTTGCCGGGGAAGTTCAGTCCGGCCATGCTGAGCCCGTTCTCGTTGGTACCGTCGAAGTACAACGGGTGACCGTCGATCACGGATGCCATACCTATGATCGCGAGATGTGTCCTGTCCACGATACCGTTGCGATACTCAAGAACGAAGTTCCTGGGCGTCACCACGACACATTCTCCATACGATATCTCGTAATCCAGGTTGCGTCCGAAGTAGTGGTACTTACGTTTGTAGGTGGCTGCCATGCACATTTCTATCCCATACACAATCATGATGCGATGTATTTAAACGGCCGTATTACGACCCACTCATAAAGAATCAGAATGTCAATCACCATTATATCGTGGCAGAGGATACTAAAAACGATACCATGGTGAAGCACAACGATGCCATCGACAAGGTGACCAACGAGGCATGTTTCGAAAATGTATACCTCGCGGACGAGAACGGAAAACAGATCGAGTTCGAACAGGTGGCATACATCCCGATGGATGATGTAGAGTACGTCATACTCAAACCCGTGGATGATGTCGAAGGTGTCGCGGATAACGAAGCTATCGCATTCTATATCGACAAGAGGAGCGAGACTGAGGACATACTCACCGTCGTTGAGGACGATGAACTCATCGACAAGGTCTTCGCGGAATACTACAGGATGGTAGAAGAATCCGAGAAAGAGTGATCCGTACAGATGCGCGAGATCGAGGATTACGATACCATATCGGATACCTTCGAGAGCGAGATGACTCTCAAGGGTTCCAGATTCATAGGCATCGCCATGCCATGCCCGGATGCGGAATCCATCCGCATGAATCTGGATACGGTCGCATCCAAGTATCCGAACGCCACCCACTATTGTTACGCCACGATATTCGACGGCTCCGAAAGGAATAGACGTGCCAGCGACAACGGGGAACCGTCCGGTACGGCAGGACGCCCGATACAGATGGTGCTGGATTCCACCGGCCTCTCCGACATAATGTGCGTGGTGGTCAGATACTTCGGGGGAACCCTGCTCGGTACCGGAGGATTGGTACATGCATACACCGAATCGTCCAGATCGGCAACATCGAACATGGCCCGTGTAAGCAGGAGGGCATGTGCCGTGTACATGTTCACATTGGATTACCAACACTACAGTGCATTCGAGAGCAAATGCAGGGACCTTATGGCGAAACGTCCGGAATGCACATACACGGACAAGGTGGATGTGAAAGCATGGATTCCCATCGGGGACAGAGAATCCTTTGAAAGACGCATAACCGATATCACGGAAAGACACGTCAGATTGATGGAACTACCACCTCAGTACATCTGACGATCGATGACGATTACCAATCTATATTATCCGAATACTTCCTTATGTCATCACTCATGACAGTGAAAGAGATATACCAGAAATGGGAGTCCATCAACCTCGTCTATCGTATCGTAGGCGGTCTGTTGATCGGTCTCCTCCTCGCGCTGATCATCCCGGGGAACGAATATATCTACCTCATCGGTGACGCGTTCATCGCGGCACTCAAAGGTATCGCACCGTTCCTGGTCCTTCTGTTGGTCATAGGTTCGCTTTCCAAGGCGGCCGCGGGCATCAGCAACCGTTTCAAGCTAATCATCTATCTGTACATCGGCAGTACGATCGTTTCCGCAGCGGTCGCGACCGTGATGAGCTTCGCATTCCCCGTCGAAGTGATCCTGGATTCCAGCCTGGGAGGCGGAAGCGGTACTTCTGGAGATATGTATACTCTTGTCTCCGGTCTGCTCTTCAAGATGATATGTAACCCCGTAGGTGCACTCATGGAAGGTAACTACCTCGGAATCCTGTTCTGGGCGATCATCGTCGGAATAATCCTCAGGACCACGGCAAGCGAAGGTACTCTGAAGCTGTTCGATGACCTGTCGGACACGGTGATCAAGGTCATCAGACTTATCATCAGCTTCGCACCATTCGGAGTGATGGGGCTCATCTACAACTCCGTTTCCACCAACGGAACCGAGATCTTCATCAACTACGGTACGCTCATCCTTCTGCTGGTCGGAACGATGGCGATCGTCATGTTCGTCACCAACCCGCTGATCGTGTTCCTACTCACACGTCGCAACCCCTACCCCCTGTTGCTGGCATGTATCAAAGGAAGCGGAGTTACCGCATTCTTCACCAGGAGTTCCGCGGCCAACATCCCGATGAACATGTCCACATGCGAGAAGATGGGTATCGACAAGGAGCTGTATTCCACATCCATCCCGCTCGGTGCGACCATCAACATGAACGGTGCGGCCATCACCATCACCGTGATGACTCTTGCCGCGGCACACACACTCAACGTGGAAGTCCCCATCTTCATGGCGCTTCTGCTGTGTATCGTGTCCTCGTTCGCCGCGTGCGGTGCGTCCGGTGTCGGAGGAGGTTCACTTCTTCTGATCCCTCTCGCCTGTTCCCTCATCGGAATAAGTGATGACGTTGCGGCCGTATTGATCGGAATCGGATTCATCATCGGTGTCATCCAGGACTCCATGGAGACCGCGCTCAACTCCTCATCGGACGTTCTGTTCACCGCAGCTGCGGAGATCCACGATAATCCGGATATCGAGCTGAACTACAAGATCTGATATTGATGCGGCTGCCCTTCGATACGGAAGGGTATGCCGTAAAACCCCTTATACCCTTCACGGATGCTCTTCTGTACACGTCCACCCCTATCTTTATCCCATTAGAATAAGCGACCTGTGTTAAGGTCAAACGCAGATGGTTATCCCGATCTTGTGTTCACATTCAGCAATGCTCTCATGGAGGTCTATGAAGGTGAAAGATTGTTGTTCAGGATATCGGAATCCAGCATTGATCATTTCACTCAGAGTATGGATGATCCCTCGTGAGGTCATCGTTTATCCCATTTAATTGACATCTTGAAATTCCCGATCATCTTCCGAGAAGCCAATCGATGATCTGCATCACATGTATCCCATCGATGTCATCCAACAGGTATCTGTCATAGGTGATGATATATTTCGGATAGTTGTCCTTGATCTCCTTCAATGGACGGACTTCACGTTCCAATGTCTTCGGATCGGAGATGTTCAGAGACACCTGATAATATGACGGTTTTCCTCTGGGATCCGCTATGAAGTCTATCTCATGATCCCCTGTTCTGCAGACGGCAACCTCCGGATAACGGAACCTGAGTTCGTTATAGACGATGTTCTCCAACAGTCCGTCCATATCTTCCCATCTGTATGGGACGACTGTGTTCCTGATCCCCAGATCGGATGCATAGAACTTGTCCGATGTGTCCAGATACTCCTTGGTCTTCGAGTCAATGCGTTGGGCACGGTACACCAGGAATGCCTCTTCCATGTATCCGAGGTAGTCCTCCAGGGTGACATGGCTGATAGATACCCCCTTTGATTTCAGATAGTCCGATGATTTCCTTGCGGATGTGCGGTCTCCGATGTTCCTCATCACATATTTCACCAGGTTGGACATGCGGGTGGATCCCTTGATATCATGTCTTTCCTCTATATCCTTCACATAGACGGTGCTGAATATCCCGTACAGAAGGCTCGGTATGATGTTCGCGGCAGGTGTGTCCACGAGTCTCGCCACCGCAGGCATGCCGCCTGTCATGACATAATCACGGAACAGTATGTCCGATGGGATATCCGGTTTCCTGAATCCGGTGTATTCGGAGAACGACAGGGGCATCACATGGATGGGCAGGGACCTTCCGGATAGTTTGGTCGAGATTTCCGATGAAAGCGTCTCTGAATTCGATCCCGTGATGTACACATCCGCACCTGTGGTGAAGAAAGATGTGACAGAGATATCCCAATCCTTCACGTTCTGGACCTCGTCCAGGAAGATGTACTTGCCCGGAACAGGATCGATGGCCTCCGTTACCATACTGGTCAGTTCGGAATGGTCCTTCGGATTGTCCGGTCTGTCGATATCCAGATCAAGATAGAAGATGTCGGATTCCGATATTCCCGATGCCTTCAGCTCCTCGCGGAACATCTCCAGGAGGGTGGATTTCCCCGAGCGTCTGATTCCCGTAAGCACCTTGACTGCCGGAGTATCCTTGGATTGACGCAGGATCTCCATGTAGTGTTCGCGCGGTATGTTCTCCGACATGATGAGTCAATTATTTACATAGATTAAAAAAGTATTGATAAAGTAAAATTTATTTTACATTTTATTTAATAATCCATGTTACGTAACATAGGTCACAATTTCTTAAACTATTAGGAACGTAAAATAGCGTTATGATTATTCAGGATTCATGGTAGAAAGACTTGAGATGCAGACGAAGGATCTCTCCCAGGAAACTCACCAAGGCCATAAGGAGCGCCGAGAACACTTGGAATAAGGCTCCCGCCGGCCCTGAAGCAGATGTAGAAGGAGGTGATAACTGATAGTGGATAACAGAATTATTCACCAATGGGGTATCTGGGGGATTTGAAATGGTGGACAAGGCGAGATTTGAACTCGCGACATCTACGTTGCGAACGTAGCGATCTACCGGGCTGATCTACTTGCCCATTAAAATCCCGGACAAAGCCTGTTATTCATATGTCAGATATATACTTGTAGGTCAGGCAACATAGGATACCGAACGTTTCTTCGTCTTATTCAAGTATGATGCGGCCGCGTCCACCACGAAGAACAACACCAGGAATACGATGATACATCCGATGATACCGAATGAACGCGGCATGATCTGTATCGCCACTGCCAGAACTACGAAGTGCAGAACATAGATCGAGGTTATGTTCCTGCTCCATCTCTCCAGATGTGCCATATATCTGCTCGGAACCTTCTTCGAAACAAGATACATCACCACGATCCAATCGAACGACAGGAGCGTGCACCATATGTTGATCAATATACCCTGATGATAGAATCCGATGCCTGTGAATCCGGTATCGAACATCCCTGTGAACAGACCTGCAACGGTGAAGGGTACGGACAGAAGGAGAAACAATTTACCTACGGTCCTGTAGAATGTGTCTTTATCCGTGGCACGTATCAATCTCTTCCCTATGAGATACCCTGCGACCGGGAATACGATCCATGAGAACATTGGGAATCTGGACGTGGTCATGTTCCCGTCGAAGACCGTAGTGCCCCAGAAGTAACCCAATATTATGTTCACGGCATCGTTGCCCGTATCCATGCCTGCGACGAACTCGTTGACGATCATCATCACTGCTGTAACTATGATGACCCAGATATCGGAAATGTCGAACATCCTGACGACCCCCAGGAATATCAGTGCCATACCTGCGAAGATGAGGATATCCTGCCAGAACAGAGTCAGTATTATCAACTGCTCATTTGTGGCATAGGAATACTCCGGATAGAACGATACGAAGGTGCCGGTTATCGCAAGGTTGATCATACCGGGAAGCGCCCTCAGGAATTCCAATATGAAACCAGCAACTATCAGTATGAACCCTCTCTTCACCAGGTTCTTACCGGTAACCGTGGTGGAGAACAGGAGCAGCATACCCATGACCATCATGAAACACTGTGCTCCGCCCGGAAATGCTCCCACGAGCTTGGAAACTATGGTGAAGAAACCGTCCTCCGAAACCGGTTCGGAAGCGAGAGGCGTGAATTGGTTGAACACATGTGCCCCGACCATCAGGAACACCGAGAGACCACGTACCGCATCCAACTCACGCTGTCTGCCGTGAAGTGTCCTCTCGTCGGATACCAGGCCGTCCAGTGTCAACCCTGACATGATGATGTCCATGTCGGATATCTATATAAGTATACGAGGTCGTTCGACGGACATGGTCAAACTCACCGCAGAGATGGAAGAAGTGATGAACAATGTCAAGGTGTTCTACCTTGCCACCGCATCCAAGGACGGTGTGCCCAACGTCGCACCCATGGGAATGGTGTATCTCCAGGAGGATAAGGAGACCATATGGTTCATCGACAACTACATGAACAAGACCATGGAGAACATCCGCGAGAATCCTGTTGCGGCAGTATCCATCTGGTACCCGGACGGCAAGAACTCATTCCAGCTGAAAGGATCGATCACCATCGAGAACGAAGGTACCGACTATGAGAACGCCGTGGCCATCGCACACTTCAAATCCGAAAAATACCCCGCAAGAAACCTTGTCAAAATGCATGTGAACGAGATATACTCGTCCACTCCCGGCACCGAAGCGGGTAAGAGACTTCTTTGATAAAGAATGGGGCCCCGGGCCTCATTCCAACCCTTTCTTGTTCCTCACGAAGCCCTGCGATCCTACGATCAGTATGGACAGGGGAACGAAGAGCCAGAATACGGGATTTCCGGATACCACCACGAACAGGATGGAGAGCATCAGGCCCACCACTCCACCTATGCAGAGGTATACGAGCAGCGAGAACCTCTCCGCCTCGGACATCATCCGAATCACACCTTCTGTCCCAGAGCAGCCTCCGCCTCGGCGACCATCATGTCGACGATCTCCTTGGCACCGCCGGTGTAGTTGGCAGGATCCATCGCGGCACGGATCTCCTCTTCGGGCATGCGTGCCACAAGGTCCTTGTTCTCTATGAGCACATCGACCAGCTGCCTCTCCTCGTCCTCGGCAATCATGGATGAGGAACGTACGATCTCGTGTGCATCCTGCCTTCCGATTCCCTTCTCGGTCATCTTCATCATGACGGATTCCGCCATGACCAGACCTCTGGAGGACTCGATGTTCCTGAGCATGTTCTTCTTGTTGACGGTGAGTCCATCGAATACCTCGTTCATCTTGTAGAACATCTCGTCGAGAAGGACGAACACGTGGGGAAGCACGAACCTCTCGGTGCTGGAGTTAGACAGGTCTCTCTCGTGCCAGAGTACCTGGCTCTCGAAGGTCGGGGTGACCATGGATCTGACGACCCTTGCGAGTCCGCAGACATTCTCGGACATCATCGGGTTCCTCTTCTGTGCCATGGTGGAACTTCCTACCTGCTTCTTGACATCGAATGGCTCCTGTGCCTCTCCGATCTCGGACCTCTGAAGGTTACGGACTTCGGTACCGTACCTTTCAAGGGATGTGGCTATGTTGGCCATCAGACAGATGATCTCTGTGTACCTGTCCCTGCCCACGACCTGTGTCGCCGCAGGCTCGTATGAGAGACCCAGATCCTCCATGACCGTCTTCTGGATCTTGAAGAAGTTCTTTCCAAGCGCCGCACCGGTACCGACGGCACCGGCCATCTTTCCGGCACATGCCCTGGGCTTGGCCTGCTGGAGCCTCTCTCTGTGTCTGAGCATCTCGGCGATGTATCCGGCGATCTTGAATCCGAAAGTGATGGGGATTGCGAACTGAGCATGTGTCCTTCCGATCTCGAGTGTGTCGCGCTCCCTCTTGGCGAGCTTGGCGAGAGTGAGAATGAACCTGTCAACATCCTCCTGGATGATCTCGATCGCTCCCTTTATCTGGAGTGCGGTGGCGGTGTCGACGATATCGTTGGAGGTGGCACCGTAGTGAACGAACTTGCCGGCATCACCCTGGCACTGCTCGGTCATGGCCTTGACCATGGCCATGAGGTCGTGCCTGGTATCCTTCTCGATCTCCTTGACCCTATTGATATCCACGACATCAAGGCTGGCGACGCGTGTGATCTCCTTTGCCTGCTCCTCGGTGATCGTGCCGAGCGAGGCATGTGCCCTTGCCAGAGCTGCCTCTACATCCATCTGGTACTGGAGGCGGCTCTCTTCGTAGAATATGGCTTTCATGTCTTTGCGGCCGTATCTGTAATCGAGGGGACACAGGTTGCTCATTTGAATCAAGCGTGCGATTCCCGTCTCATTATAAAACTGTTGCCGATGCCATTATAATACTTCTAATCAAAGACAACGCGTTGATGATATGTAGCAACCATTCTTTCTGCAATAATCTTTATATCTGATATCGTGTTGCTCCCAATATAGTGTGCCGAAACTCATTCGGCGTATACGAACAGTGTTGGTTTATTATGGTTGATATGGAGGAGAAGATTACTGAGTTGAATGTATCCGAGGAAGCTGTTGCAGACACCGCTGCAGAGGTATCTGAGGAACCCGTCGTCGAGATGACCGAAGAGGAAGCCGCAGAGGTATCTGAGAACCTTGAAAAGCTTGAGCAGAAGGGCTCCGTATACAAGAACGCAGCCGAGAAGCACAAGCACCTTAGGGACGAGCTCAACAAGCAGACCAAGGAGTGGGTCGCAAAGAGGGACGCACTCAACGCACAGGTCCGCGAGCTCGTTGAGCAGGCCGGAAAGCACAGGGAGGAGCGCGATGCGCTCAACCAGAAGGTAAGGGAGTCCAAGGTCGTCAGGGACGAGCTCAACAAGAACGTTTCCAGGATCACCGAGGAGTACCGCGAGCTCAAGGGAAAGAACGCACCCCAGATCGCGCCCGAGTCCGGTAATCCCAGGGACAGGCAGCAGGCACCGCCCTCGATCAAGCAGCTCAAGAAGGAATTCTCCGACTTAGAGATGAGGCAGCAGACCCAGGTCCTCAAGAAGGAAGAGGAGCTCAGGATCGTCAAGAGGCTCAAGGAGATCGAGTCTCAGATTGAAGGACTCCAGAAGGAAGAGGAGACCTCCGATGAGGCACGCGAGAAGCTCAAGGAGCTCAAGGAGGCCAAGTCCGAAGCAGAGGCCGCACACAAGGTCGTTTCCGAGTACGCGGAGAAGGCTCAGCAGGAGCATGACATCATGATCTCCCTGTACGAGCAGGCGGACACGCTCAGGAAGCAGGCGGACGATGCACAGGCCAACTTCATCGACTGCAAGAAGAGAGCGGACGAGGAGCACAAGCTCCACCTCGAGCAGGTCAACAGCTACCGCCAGACCGACGAGCAGGCATCCACCTACAGGAAGAAGAAGTCCGATGCCCGTAAGAGGAAGACCGACGCAGACTCCAAGAAGGCTGCCGACGATATCTTCGCTCGCTTCAAGAACGGTGAGAAACTCAGCACCGAGGATCTCATGGCTCTTCAGAAGTCCGGTTACCTGTGATACAAAAACTCTAACCGAGGGGGTATACCCCCCTCGAACAATATCTTTCTTTTACAATTCTGAATGCTGGCATGGTCATGGATGGTAATGAGAGCGCACACGGTGTCAATGTTCTGCCGATGGCGTTCAAGACGACCATTCCCGTCCTCGCAGGATATCTGGGTCTCGGTCTCGCATTCGGTATAATGTTGGAGGATCTGGGGTATAACGCGTTCTGGGCGGCGTTCTTCAGTCTGATCGCATACGGTGGCACGATACAGTATCTCGCCATAGCATTGCTGACCACCGCGTTCAACCCCATGGAGGCGTTCTTCCTCAGCGTACTGGTGAACTTCCGCCACCTCTTCTACGGGATCACCATGGCAGAGAAGTTCAAAGGTATGGGAAAGAAGAAGATCCTTCTGATATTCGGACTGAGTGACGAAACATTCTCACTCCTATCCACAACCGAGCTTCCGCCCGAGATGGACCGCGGAAAGTTCTACCTTTACGTGACGTTGCTGGATCATTCATACTGGATATTGGGATCCTTCCTCGGAGGTATCGCAGGCTCTCTGATAACATTCAACACCGCAGGAATAAGCTTCGTGCTCACCGCACTGTTCGTGGTACTGTTCCTGGAACAGATGAAGAACAAGGCAAACTACATACCCGGAGCCATAGGTCTTGGAGCTACATTGATAAGTCTGGCAATGTTCGGATCCGGCAACGTGATCATCCCTGCGATGATACTGATAATGGTCGCCATGCTTACGATAAGGAGGCACGATGTACACAGACTTTGAGATGATCGTGTTCATCGTTGCCATAGGCATCGGTACATTCCTGACCAGGGTGATACCGTTCATCCTTCTGCCTGACGGGAAGGAAACGCCCAAAGTCGTACTTTATCTCGGAAGGGTACTTCCCGCGGCATGCATGGGTCTGCTGATCGTCTACTGTCTCAAGGATGTTACGGTGTTCGCATACCCGTACGGATTACCCGAACTCATCGGGATAGTATCCGTTGTGATACTTCACAAATGGAAAGAGAACGCCCTCCTTTCCATATTCGGAGGGACGATAATCTACATGATACTCGTTCAGACGGTATTCGTATGATATATCTATAGAGTGCCATCTAACACGCATCCTCCACACCTATGATGAAAAAGACGACACGAATTACAATCGTAATCTAAGGCAACAAGCGGTTGCACGGATTCATGAAAACAGGATATCCGCGTCATTGATCCGGAAACGGGTCGCCGGAAGAAACGGCGACCCGCCACGATATACAAATCGGATATCGGTAAAATGTTTCACTCCTTCTTGGCGGACTTCTCTGCGTACATCCTCTCCAATACACGGTAGTCCACCTTGGCGACCTTGGTCCTGGGGAGCGCATCTATGAACTCGAACTCCCTGGGGAGCGCATATCTGGCTATACGCTCCTTACAGTATGATCTGAGCTTATCCTTGGTCTCCTGGGATACAGGGACACCATCCTTGAGGACCACATATGCCACCACCCTATTGCCTCTGATCTCATCGGGTACACCGATGACACAGGAGGCATTCACATCCGGATGCGTATCCAGGATGTTCTCGACCTGGCTTGGATATACGTTGTAACCGGAGGTGATGATCATCCTCTTGATCCTCTGTTTGAAGTAGATGAATCCGTCCTCGTCCATGTATCCGATGTCCCCGGTATGGAGCCAGGTGAGTCCATCACTGTGTTTGCGCAGGACATTAGCGGTCTCCTCAGGGTTCTTGTAGTATCCGTTCATGACCGCGGGTGCGGAAATGCACATCTCTCCATCCTCGCCGTAGGGGACACGCTCCTCGGTTCCGGGCTTGACGATCTTATAGATGACATTGGGCATCGGGATACCTACGGAACCGGGGCGCTGTTCGTTCTTCGGAGTGATGGTGGTTGCGGTAAGACACTCGGTGCAACCGAATCCCTCCCTTACGAATGTACTGCAGTTGTGCTCCTTGAGGAATGCATCCATCCTCTCCTTTGCCTCGATGGGGAGTGTGTCCCCTCCGCAGAATATTCCTTTGAGACAGGAGAGGTCTGCGTTCTGCAACCATTTGCTCCTGATCATGTGCTCGTAAAGGGTAGGCACTCCGGCAATGAACGACGGACGCATCTTGACTATGAGCTTGGAATAGGAATCCGGTGTGAAACGCGGAACGAGGATGCAGGTGTATCCGATGGCGAACGGAAGATGGACACATGCACAGAGTCCGAATCCGTGGAAGATCGGCATGACCGCCATCATGACCTTGCCGTCATGGAGGACCTGGGACAGTTCCACCATACCCAGCGCAGTGGAGGTGAAGTTCATGCTGGAGAGCATGGCGCCCTTGTTGAGTCCGGTGGTACCTCCGGTGTAGAGCATGACCGCATCGTCATAACATGTCTTTGTGGAAACGGGCTCCTCGATACCGGATACGTCGGATTTCAGAAGCTCGGACCATACGATGATTCCCTTCTTGCTCTTGTCCACCTTGGGATCCTTCCTACCGTCCAGGAAATGCTTGTACACGAATCCCTTGACCGGAGACAACGCATCGGTCATGGAGGATACGATGATCTTCTCCAACTTCATACCAGGGACGATATCGGGGAAGTTGAGATAGAACATGTCGAGCGTGATGGCGACCTTACAATCGGAATTGTCGACGTAGAATTTTATCTCCCCCTTGGCAGACAATGGGTGGATCATGACCGCGATACCGCCGATCTTGCTGATGGCGTAGAACGCCGTCACGGCCTGGGGACAGTTTGGCATGCAGATCAACACATGATCGCCTTGCACGACACCTATCTTCTTGAGACATAGTGCGAAATGATCGATATCGGACAGGAACCTGGAATATTTCACCTTGGCACCCATGAACTCGTATGCCACGTTGTCGGGTACCTTCTCGGCACTCTTCCTAACGGCCTGGTATAGGGTATCCTTAGGGTAATCTACATACTTCGGCACATCTCCATAATGATTGAGCCAAGGCATCTGCTCCAACGGTAGAGGGAATTCGTGAGCCATCATCTCGGCCATTGTCGGTATTCTATAAAACATATTTCAGACAGGATTGTATGAAATTACGGAATTGAGTTGGATGATTAATCCAATTATATGATTTTATGAAACAATATCGTAGAAAAAACGATTGTTTTCAGATTAAAAACGCATTAATTAGAAGTGAATGGAAAACAAAGACCATAATTGTTATATATCTATGTAGAATAGTACATCTCAGAAGCAGGCCAGTCTTGTAGAGTGCATCCCATCCCTTCTGACTGGCTGGCCTGCTTACTAAATTCTCCGACATCAATTCTCAAGACGACGGTATATCGATTCGAATATGATCGGCCGTTGCTTCCATTCTTATGTTCAGACGAATGCTTTATATAGCGTATTTAAATAGGGACTCTCGGTGAAAAGATGGCTAAAATGACAATAGAGAACGTTGTTGCGTCCACTTCTCTGGGCCAGGAACTTGATCTTAACTGTATCGAGGATTCTCTCGAAGGAGCGGAATACAACCCTCAACAGTTCCCCGGTCTCGTATACAGGCTCAAGGAACCCAAGACTGCGACATTACTTTTCAGAAGCGGAAAGGTCGTCTGCACCGGTGCAAAGAGTCTTAAGGACGTCATCATCGCCATCGGAAAGGTCAAAGAGGACCTCAAGAAGGCGAACATCGACATCAAGATCGAACCCAAGGTAGAGGTCCAGAACATAGTTGCTTCTTCCGATCTCGAGCAGGAGATCAACCTCAACACCGTAGCCATCACACTCGGTCTTGAAAAGGTCGAATACGAACCCGAGCAGTTCCCCGGTCTCGTATACAGACTCGACTCCCCCAAGGTTGTCGTCCTCCTCTTCGGATCCGGAAAGATGGTCTGCACAGGCGCCAAGGTTCCCGAGGACGTTGTCCGTGCGGTCGATAAGATCGCGGCTGAACTCAGATCCGCAAGTCTTATGTCATAAACAAGTTAAACACCTGTCCGCCTATCGAGCGGACAGGAGAAACGCCCTTACTCAATTCTCGAAATAAGCACGTCCCGCATCCATCAACTCCACGAACTTGGTATCGTCGTTGCTGACCGATGCCTCCCTGAGATCGCTGACAGCTCCGGAGAATATGTCCCACATCCTGTCCCTGGAGGAGTTGGCATGCTGTATCTCGTAGTACAACGCAGGATCCTCCAATGCGACGGATTCATTGGTCTCCATATTCTTCTTGAACGTGGTGGATGCAACGGATCTCATGTCCTCGTAAGTGATGCCGCTGCGCTGCAGGACGGTGAAGAATGCGATGTTGACGGCATGGCTGAGTCCGAGTACATATGACATGTACTCATCGTGCTCTCCGATATCCATCACACGTACGTTGCCTCCACGATCGTCGAACAGTGCCTTCACGGCCTCGGTGGCCTCATGGTTGCCGCAATCGCAGACGATGAGATTGCGACCGAACATGGTCCTCGCCGATGGACCGAACATCGGGTGTACGGAACATACGCGCCTGGTCCTGGCCATGGAACGCAGGGTACCGGACAGAGGGGTCTTAAGGGAGGTCAGATCGAATATCAAAGCGTCCTTGCGGCAGATGGAATCCAGGGAACGTATTATCCCGTCGGCGGAATGGATGGGGACGGATACGATGACGATGTCCGAATCCGCTACATCCTTTATCGTGAGTCCGTTGTCCAGGATGGGATCGATGGCCTGGACCTCATGACCGTCATTCCTTAGGAGGTTCGAGACCCACATACCCATCTTTCCGGCACCTCCTATGACGGAGACCTTCTTCACATCATGCTCTCCGACGGGAGGTATGGCCAGTTCATGCTCTACCGCTTCTTGGATGAATGCCCTGGCGACCTTCTCGAGGACCTCCTTGCTCAAACCGGTACGTTCGGATTCGTCGGTATATCTGGCGATGACTTTCTCCTCGACGGAGGCGTTCACTATCGGAAGTCCCTGGGACCTCTTTATGCGACCGACCTCCTCGGCTGCGGCCGTACGTTCGGCCATGAGTTCGATTATCTGCCTGTCTATACCTGCGATCCTTTCCCTGAGTTCTGCTAGATCCATCTATTACTTCCCCTGTCAATACCGTGTTAAACATTAGCACGGTCAATTATATATCGTTTACCGATGGGACGTGTCCCACTAGATAGCAATACCTATATCGGTCCCGACGATATGAACCGTTCATGAACATTTACGATAACGTCCTGGAGGCCATCGGACACACCCCGATGATCCGTCTGAGGAAATTCGAAGGCGATACCGGGTCCCAGATATTCGCCAAGGTCGAGGGCCTCAACCCCGGAGGATCCATCAAGGATCGTGCCGCACTCTTCATGATCAGGGATGCGGAGGACAAGGGCATCCTGAAGAAAGGAGATGTGATCATCGAACCCACATCCGGGAATACCGGTGTGGGTCTGTCCATGATAGGCGCATACCTCGGATACAGATGCATGATAGTCATGCCCGACACGATGAGCCAGGAGCGTATCAGTCTCATGAGGGCGTTCGGTGCCGAGGTCGTCCTCACCCCCGGAAAAGAAGGGATGGCCGGTGCCCTTGCCAAGGCCGATGAGCTCAGGAAGGAGTACAACGGTTTCGTTCCGTCGCAGTTCAGCAATCCCGCCAACGTGAGATCCCACGAGATAATGACCTCGAAGGAGATCCTGGAACAAGTACCAGACGTGGATTTTGTCATCTCCGGGATCGGTTCCGCAGGTACCGCCACCGGATTGGGGATGGGATTCAGGAAATACTCCTCAAAAGCAAAGGTCATCGGTGTGGAACCTGCTTCCAGCCCCATGATCACCGAGGGGCGTGCCGCACCTCACAAGATCCAGGGAATCGGTGCCAACTTCGTACCGGACAACCTCAATCTGGAATATGTCGACAGGGTACTCACCGTCACCGATGATGATGCCATAGACTATACCAGGAGGCTCGTCAGGGAAGAGGGTATATTCGCGGGGATCTCCTCCGGTGCCGCCGTTGCGGCCGCTGTGAGGATGGCAGAGGAGAACAGAGGTTCCAAGATCGTGGCCGTACTTCCCGACCGTGGGGACAGATATTTAAGTACCGGTATCTTTGATTGACGTGGTTATCATGAAGATTCTGCCTAACGACCTTGCGGCCTGTATGGAGTGCGATCCCGCCATCGACAATGAAAAGGAAGCCATAGAGTTCCACATGGGGCTCCATGCGGTATCGATGTACAGGGAGGCACACGAACTCTGGCTCCAGGGTAGGAAGGAGGAGGCGCTCAGGATCAACTATGAGGCGCACAGCAAGACCGGTGCGGACATACACCCCGGTGCCACCATCGGGGACTACTTCTTCATCGACCACGCAACGGGTGTTGTCATCGGAGAGACCACAGTCATAGGAGATCATGTGATACTGTATCAGGGAGTCACTCTCGGCGGTGTATCCACCAGCAAGGGCAAGAGACACCCGACCCTCGGCAACCATGTGGTTGTGGGTGCGAACGCATCCATCCTCGGAAACATCACCATCGGTAACAACGTCCGTGTCGGAGCCGGTTCCGTCGTGCTCAACGAAGTCCCGGACGACTGTACCGTTGTAGGCGTTCCCGGAAGGATAGTCAAGATGAAGGGAGTATCCACAAAAACCGAATTGGAGCACAGCAACCTTCCCGACCCTATGATAGAGTACCTTCGCGATATGAAACGCGAGATCGCGGAACTCAAAAAGAAGGTCGAGGAGCTTTCCAGATGAGGTCCCCACCTCATCTTAAATAACTTTTATAACATTTATAACGTTATTATAACTAAATATCATCATCCCCTATCAATATCCATGAAGGGGACTAGCACGCCGGAACACTACATGCAGATGCTACTGAGATTCAAAAGGGACATCGACACGGTAACGGATCCGTTCAACGCATTTGTACCTGGCACACCCAAATGGATGATCGATGAGTGGGTGGAATTCACAAGAGAAGCAGCGGATGTATATTGAGGAAGGTCGGACGCCGCATGTGCGACGTCCGGTTTTGAATCACTCCTTAGCCTTTCCGCTCATGTAGAAAGCGAGAACGGCCTTATAGAGGAGATATACATCGGATTTAGATGTTATCTCCAAAGGCGCGTGCATCGAAAGGACGGGGACACCGATATCCACGGTATCCAGGTTGTGAACGGAGATCATGGCCGCGATGGTGCCTCCGCCTCCATTGTCCACTTTTCCAAGCTCTCCCACCTGCCACGGAACGTTTGCCTCCTCGAGGATGGATCTGAGGAATCCCATGGTCTCCGCGGATGCGTCGTTGGTGGAATATTTTCCTCCGCTTCCGGTGTACTTGGAAACAACGGGTCCGCGGTTGAGGAATGAACAGTTGTTCCTCTCGAATGCCTCCCCGAATGCGGGATCGACTGCCGCGTTCACATCCGCGGACAGACAGATGGACTTCATCAGTACATGTCTGGCACAGAGTCCGTACGCGGATACGAAATCCTCGATGAAATCCTTCAGGAACAGGGATGCCATACCGGTGTTACCATCAGAACCGGTCTCCTCCTTGTCCGCGAACACGGTCATGGTGGTGAATTCGGGATCCTTAGCGTCGAGCTCAGCCATGAAGGATGCGTAAGCACATACGCTGTCATCCTGTCCGTATGCTCCGATCATGGACCTGTCCAATCCGTAGTCGTGAGGCTTGTATGCGGGTACGGCACAAAGCTCGGCGGAGAGGAAGTCGGACTCGGTGATTCCGTACTTCTCGTTGAGCATCGCCATGACGTTGAGCTTCACCTTCTCCGAGACCTTCTCGTCGGCGAACGGCCAGCATCCTATGAGGATGTTGAGCTGCTCTCCCTCGACGACCTTGGATGCGGGTTTCTCCATCTGTGCCCTTGCGAGGTGGGGGAGAAGATCGGTGATGCAGAACAGAGGATCTCCCTCGTCCTCTCCGATGCATACCTTCACGGATGTGCCGTCACACTTCTTGACGACTCCGTGGAGCGAGAGGGGGATGGTGGTCCACTGGTACTTCTTGATACCACCGTAGTAGTGGGTCTTGAAGTATGCCATCTCGGTGTCCTCGAAGAGCGGGTTGGGCTTGAAATCGAGTCTGGGACTGTCGATGTGCGATACGCCGAACCTGAGTCCGTCGGCCACCGGCCTCTTTCCGACGGTGACCATGATCAGTGCCTTTCCGCGGTTGTTGTAGTAGAACTTATCTCCGGGACCGTACTTCCTTCCCATCTCGAACTCGGTGTATCCGTGCTCTTTGAGTATGGGTATGGAGTAATCCACTACCTCGCGCTCGGTCTTGTTGCAGAGGAATCTCTTGTATCCCTCGCAGAATTCGGATGCCTTTCCAAGAAGTTCGGGATCGAACTCCCCAAGATTCTTGGGCTTTCTGAGAAGCTCCTCTGCGAGCTTCTGGCCCTTGCTCTGTTCTTCTGCCATGCCATCCACATCCTCTTCGTTCTATTTGTGCCTGTGCGTTTCACAGATTCGAACGTAACATGATTGGGAATGGGGAGCCTTATAGCCAAGCAAGTAGATTGTATCGCAAGGATGTGGGATGATGTTCAAAAGGAGACCGAAGAACCCGAACGATATGAACAAGGACGTCAAGAAGTATCTGAAGAAGTTCGAGAAGTACCTTAAGAAGAACGATGTGGATACGGAATACAATTCGTCCGGTGCGTTGACGTTCGTCACGGAAACTAAGGATGGTAACAACTACAGCGTGATAGTGAACGGCGAACGGGATACCGTATGGTTGACCACACTCCTTTCCATATCCAAAACATCTGACGAGATCTCGCTCCTGAGGGCCGTTAACGATCTAACAGGCACCAAGATCCAGGTCACCGCCCACGTGGAGCACAACATGAACATCCTCATGCTCACCATGTGCTTCAACGCGACCATGACGGACAACGATATCGATGCCATCATGGATTCATGGTGGGAAGGCTCCGAATACGCACTCAAGAGGATCACGGAATCCACAGGGATCGAGATCGATTGGTCCGAATCCCTGGGGACATCCTGATCATTCGTCCAGGATGAACTCGACGATCCTTTCGGAGAGACGGTCGAGAGCACGGATGCCTTTGTCGTCCTCCTCCCAATCGTTCGGTCCGTCACCATTGATGATGGGCAGGGGATCGGTACCTATCACGGTCAGACCCATCCTGAGCATCCATGTGACGAGCTCGTTGAAGACGGTGATGCCCCCATCCCTCTCCTGAGTGGCGAATGCCACACCCAGCTTTCCACGGAGACCGTAACCTCCGGTGGCGAGACAGTATCCCGCACGTTCCAGGAACATCTTCAGCTGTGCTGTGCATGTACCGAAATATGACGGGGAACAGAGGATGATGACATCAGCGGCCCTCATCTTGTCAAGGTAGTCGTTCATGCGGTCATCCTCGTTGACACATCTGCCGTCACCCCTGATCTCGCAGGTGTTGCAACAGTTACATGGGATCATGTGATCCTCGTAGATGTGCACATATTCCGTCTCGAAGCCCTCTTTCTCCAGATAATCCAGGAGGTGGATGAGTGACTTGGATGTGTTGCCTACGAGATTCGGACTTCCGCATATCGCGAACGCTTTCATGTCCGGATGATACATATCATATCTATTAAACCGAACGCTTTCCGAAATTGGCCAATACCATGCAGAGAGCGGATGCCAGGGCAAAAATGCAGGCCATCATCTCGAACGGTATGTCGTATCCTGTATCGGTACCACCCGATACGGAGGTCATGGACGATACGGCGAACAGGACCGTACCGGCATGGGCATGCGAAGGATCGGCGGGATCCCCATCCGCATCCTTCCACATCATAGGCATACCCGAGATCAGATCCGGATAGGGAACTGTGCCGGGAAACAGCATTATCCTGCCTAGACCCAGATCCGACAGATCGTATGTGACCGATGACAAGGCTGACATCTCCCCGGAGAACACCGACGAACCGTACGGGAGATCCCCGGGATCCCCGTCCGGTATCAGGAACATACCGTTCGCGGAGACATCGAACACACCGTTACCCAGGATGTTCCCGCTCTGCAGTTCCGCCATCGTCACCGGGCATCCGGAGAACGCACGGTCGCCTATGGATATGGTATGACCCAGTATCGATACGTGTTCCAGTTGTGCACAGTCATGGAAGGCATATCTGCCGATGGATGAAAGTGAATAGGGGATCTGTACGGATACCAAAGCGGTACCTTCGAACGCATTATCACCGATGGTCTCCAGACCGTGTCCCATTCTGATATCCGTCAAGGCCGTGCAGCCTGAGAACATGCCGTCCGGTATCGTGTAAGCGGAGGTCAGATCGGCATGTACCAGATATCTGCAATCCGCATACACGTTGTCATGGTAGACCACCCCGTCGATCAGCTTCACCGATGTGAGGGACGTGTTCGAGAATGCCCCCGCACCCACGATCCTCACCCCTTCCAATGATTCTAAATCCGAAAGCAGCGAATTCGAGAACGCGTGTTGCCCTATCACCGCGACATCCGACAATATCACCGATGACACACGTGATCCGCTGAAGGTCCATGGAGGGATGTCTCCGCGTATGCTCGCGATCATACCCTCCGCACCGCTCCCCGCGAACGGTGCGACCTTGGACCAGGTCTGCACAGGTATATCGGATATCGACAAGGATGTCAATCCGGTCATACGGGAGAACGATCCATCACCGATTTGTTCAACGGATTCCGGAACATCCAACACGGTAACGGATGTACATCCTTTGAAGGCACCTGCGCCTATGTATGCGACATCGTTCAAATTCACGGAACATAGTCCGACACAATCTTCGAATGCCAAATCACCTATCTTCGATGAGAGGATGTCAGCCTCGAATACCCCCTTGAATCCTTTCAGAATCCCTGACGGGACAACATCGCACAGGAAACGTATGGTCATCGGCCCACCATCAGCGAAGTCGGCCGGATCCAAAGATATCGTATCATCGCAGAACTCCATCAGGAAACCATCGGGCATGCCGGAGAATGCCCCGTGTCCGATACCGACGTCCCCGTCGAAGCGTACCGAGTCCAAAGGTACATCCTTGAAAGCTCTGTCACCTATCGTACAATCGCCGAACATCACGGATGACAGGGATGTCCCGCGGAAACTGTCGTCGCCCATCACCGTACGCCCGGGACCGAAGAATACTCCTGTCAGTGCCTTGCAGCTCAGGAACGCATCGTCGCCTATCTCAGATACATGACCCAGATACACATTCTGTAAGGATTCGCAGAACGCGAATGCCCCGTCACCGATCGATGCGACCCCATCGGAGAACGAGATCGATGAAAGCGATATGCAGCCCAGGAACAGATTGGACGGTATACGTGGTATTCCATTCACAGTGACGGACATCCCGTCGGCACAAATCCCCCTGAAGGGTGCATCCGATGATTCAAGATCGGCGATCGGAGATGAAAATGTCACATCCTTCAAGGACCTACAGTTCGAGAACGCATCGGCACCTAGATGTACCAGCGTTCCGGACAGCACGACCGATGATAGGGAACTGCATCCCATGAACGCACGGTCTCCGATATGTACCAGACCATCGGGAATATCGAGCATTGGACCGGAATAATCCCTGAACGCGTCGTCGCCTACAGATTCCACGGTGTCGGAGAACGTCACCGATGAGGGGTGCATACCGGCCACGATGTTGGACGGGACATACTTGCATCCGTCCGAGAATTTCACTGCTGGGTTCCCGGTATGACCGAATGAACCTTTCGGATCCAGGTCGTCGCACCTTTCGCATGAGAACGATATTTCGGTCAATCCGGAACATCCGTAGAACGCATCCCTTCCGATGTGTGTAAGCCCCCTGGGTAGTTCCAGCACATCCATCCCGGTACATCCGAAGAATGCCAGATCCCCGATGTACTTCACCGTATCCGGGATCCTCAGGGATACCGCGCCAACTCCGTACAGGGCGCGTTCCGAGATACTTTCCGCATGACCCAGGTCCACGGATGCTATCCTCTCCCCTCCATAGAACAGACGGCCTACGGTACGGACATCGTCACTGTAAGACAGTTTCACACCAGGTCCGGACGTACCGGCCTGACGGAACGCACCCTCGTCGGCGGAGAGACCATCCGCGCACACGAGCAATTCCACCAGGGACGTACATCCGGAGAAGGCGCCGGCACCGATATGCGTCAACGTCGACGGCAAGGATATGGATACAGTACCAGAACATCCTAGGAAACCTTCCTTACCTATGCTCCTCACACCCTCCGATACTACGATCTCCCTGCATACGTCCAGATATGTGTCCCATCCGAAACCGGATGTCCTGTCCGGAACATCCGAATCCACGGTCAGAACGTCAGTGACGGGATCGTACGAGAACGATTCGGCGATGCAGTCATCCGATACCGCGAATCCGGCCATGACGGCAAGGATCAGAAACGCGAACATGATTACGGAACGTCCCATGGTAACATCCGCGTATCCGCATATGGGCATATAACACGCGCGCAGTGCGCACGTACCTTTTTATTAAAGGGAACAGTTGGAGGGCCGATAGTACATGGTCTTGGAAGGATTGGGAAAATCACTCAGGAGTGCTCTCGACCGTATCACCGGTGCAACGTCCATCGACGAACAGCTGATCAAGGATGTCGTCAAGGACCTTCAGCGCGCCCTCCTGCAGGCAGATGTCAATGTTCAGCTGGTGCTCGCACTCACCAAGAAGATCGAGGAGCGTGCACTCGGAGAGAAACCACCTGCGGGAAAGAGCCCGAAGGACCATGTCGTGAGGATCATCTACGACGAACTGGTGAGTCTTCTCGACAACGGCGAAGGTCTCAAGATGAGGCCCCAGACCATCATGATGGTGGGACTATACGGTCAGGGTAAGACCACATCCACCGGTAAATTGGCGTATCTCTTCAACAAGAGAGGATTCAACGTGGGACTCATCGCCGCGGATGTGTACAGGCCCGCCGCATACGACCAGCTGCGCCAGCTGGGAGAGAAGGTCGGTGTCGAGGTATACGGAGAACCCGGCGAGAGCGACGCACCCGGTATCGTCAAAAGAGGAATGGAGCACTTCAAGGAGAAGAAGATCGTCATCATCGATACCTCCGGAAGACATGCCCTCGAGGACGATCTCATCCAGGAGATCAAGGACATCGCCAATGTGGCGAAACCCGACGAGAGGTTCCTCGTACTGGATTCGCAGGTCGGTCAGCAGGCCGGACCCCAGGCGGAGGCGTTCCACAACGCTGTCGGTGTCACAGGTGTCATACTAACAAAGATGGACGGTACGGCAAAGGGAGGAGGTGCGATCAGTGCGATTTCCAAGACCAACGCAAGGATCGTATGTATCGGAGTGGGAGAGCACATCCGCGATTTCGAACCCTTCGACGCCAACAAGTTCATCTCCCGTCTCCTCGGAATGGGGGATCTCTCCTCCCTGGTCGAAATGGCCAAGGAAGGATACGAGGGGCAGGAGGTACAGATGGAGGAGGCCGGAAAGAAGATCCTCTCCGGAAAATTCACCCTCCGCGACATGTACCAGCAGATGCAGGCCATGAACAAGATGGGTCCGCTGAAGAAGATCATGTCCCTGATCCCCGGAATGTCCAAGATGGAGGACAAGATCGACTTCGAGGAATCCCAGAAGAGACTCGCCAAATACAAGTACATCATGGATTCCATGACGCTCGAGGAACAGGAGAACCCCGAGATCATAAAATCGTCTCGCGTCCAGAGGATCGCGATGGGTTCCGGTACCAGCGTACAGGATGTCAGAGAACTGCTCAAACAGTTCAACCAGAGCAAGAAGGCACTCAAGGGAATGACCGGCAACAGGAAGCTCCGCAAACAGATGATGAAGCAGATGGGCATGACCGATCTGGACCTGGATTCACTGGAGTGATCCCTTGATAAGATTCGTGATCATCGGGCACCGCGCACACACCACCGCGGACTTCAAACTCGAGGACATCTGCGGAGGGGCCGGAAGACTGGACATACTCACCAGGTGTGTCAACTCCGCATTCTTCCTCAGTCACGATCTCAGGAAGGACGTGGAACTCTACCTGGTGATGCTCGGAGGGGAGGATGCCCCCAAGACCATAAGGTTCGACGGATCCGAGATGAAATATCTCAATCCGGACGAGAGGAGCACCGCATCCCTCATACGCAACGCACTGATCAAGAAACTGGACCCTACGAGAGAGATCAGGTCCTCCCCGGGAGTGTTCGTTTCCAGGAAATCCTTCGAGGATGTCATGGAGATGCTGTCCAAGGACAGCAATTTCATCTATCTGAGGGAGAACGGGGAGGATGTCAGGGAATATGAGTTCCCGGAGAACCCATGCTTCATATTGGGCGACGACCGCGATCCCACGGAAGAGGAGGAAGCGATCATGTCCAGATATCCGTTCGATACCATCTGTCTCGGACCGGTCAGCCTGCACGCGAACCACTGCATGGTGATCGTCCACAACGAGATGGACAGAAGGAAGGCAGGTGAATGAATCATGGCGGACGATGTGGAAAGGATACCCCAGCACAGACACTGTCTCAACTGCAACAAGGCATTCGTCGGCGACGGAAGGTACTGTTCCGAGGCCTGCGAGAACGGAAGGGTCTCCGAACTCAAGAAGAAAAGGAACAATCTCCTGATCGTATGGGGGATAGCCGTTGCGATCATGGTGGTGGCGATAGTATGTTCGCTGTGAAGGCTGCGGTCGCAGGTACGTTCAACGTCCTCCACGAGGGACACAAGGCCCTTCTGGACCACGCCATGTGGATGGCGGACGAACTCTACATCGGGATAACATCCGACAGGATGGCATCCGAGACCAGGACCGAGGTCGTACCATATTACCTGAGGAAAAAGGCCGTTGAGGATTATGTCGCATCCAAGAACGAGGTCGCTATCGTATTCCCCATCGATGACATCTATGGCCCCCCGGAGATCATGGACAGCATAGACACACTCATTGTGTCCGAGGAGACGCAGTCCAACGGTGAATTGGTATCCAGGATGAGGGTCAAACGTGGACTGGATCCTTTGAAACTGTCCGTGGTCAACATAGTCCCGGATTGCAACGGGAACAAACTGAGCGCCACCGACGTCATGAACGGTTCCGTATCCAGGGACGGCAGGTCCGACGTGGTGCGTGTCGCCGTCGGCTCCACCAACCGCGTCAAGGTGGAAGCGGTCAGAGAGATCATGGAATCCGTATACGGTTCCGTCAGGGTGTATGCTGTGGACGTCCCCAGCGGAGTGCCGGAGCAACCCTTCGGAGAGGAGACGCACCGCGGTGCCGTGAACAGAGCGAAAGGGGCCATAGGAGACAGGGATCTGTCGGTAGGCATAGAGGCGGGAGTCTTCGAGATGTACGGGGAACTGATCGACATACAGCATTGTGCAGTCCTCGACAGGGATGGCCGCATCACCGTAGGTATGGGATCCGGTTTCGCATATCCCAAGAAGGTCGCTGAACTCGTCAGGAGCGGTATGACGGTCGGACAGGCCATGGACAGCCTCTGTGACAAGGATTCCATCGGACATTCCGAGGGCGCCATAGGATATCTCAGCAAAGGAAGATTGGACAGGAAGGATCTGACCAAACAATCCGTCCTTGCGGCCATGATCCCGAGGCTCGAAGATGATAGAGTTCACCCCTAACAGTGATTCCCCGTATCTGATCGACGAATGCAAGATACGTGGTAACGCGGACAGGGTGGCCATCCCGGAGAACGAGGACGAACTGTCAGCCCTGCTTTTGGAATGCAACGATCGTTCTATACCGGTGACCATAAGCGGACTGCGTACGGGATTGTGCGGCGGAAGCGTACCTTACGGAGGAACGCTCGTATCCCTGGAGAAACTGAACTCCGTGATCGGCATCGGAGAGGACGACAGGGGATTCTATGTCAGGACACAGCCCTGCGTGACCGTGGATGAGATCGTCCGTATGGTGCGCCTCAAACATGTGAGTTCCATCTCCGATATAACGGATGACGCCTGTGCCAGATTCCGTTCCGACGATCGCATGTTCTTCTATCCGGTGGACCCTACGGAGATGCATGGTTCCATCGGCGGCAACATCTCGACCAACGCATCGGGACCGCGTACGTTCAGATACGGTCCGACCAGGGACTGGGTCAGATCCGTAAGACTGATGCTTCCGGACGGAAGGACGGTCAGGATCACCAGAGGGGAGAACATTGCAAAGGGTCGCCATATGGATGCGAACGTGGATGGGATCCATCTTGAATTCGATGTACCTGGGTATGACTTCAACACGGATGTGAAGAATGCCGCAGGCATCTATGCCCGCAACGACGTGGACCTTCTGGATCTGATAATAGGTTCGGACGGGATATTCGGAGTCATAGTGGAAGCTGACGTGTATCTTACCGAATGGCACCCTTTGATCTCCAACATCATATTCATGCCGGATGACGACAGTGCGCTGGGTCTCATAGACGACCTCAGACACGACGACGTGGTTGACCCTGAATTCCTGGAATACTTCGACTGCGGATCGGTTGATCTGGTCAGACGCAGCTGTTCCGTGGATCCCACCATACTCCGGCCTCCCGAAGGAAGACGTTCCGCCGTGTTCCTGGACCTGCCCATGGACGGTTCCGTGGAATCCAGATACGAGAGGTTGTTCGAACTCGTACGCAGGAACGGGGGCGATCCCTCCGACAGTTGGACCGGCTACGGAGATAAGGACAGGGAGAGGATGTTCCGCTTCAGGCACAGCGTCCCTAAGTCGATATTCAACTATGTAGCATCCCTGAAGAAGGACATGCCGGCCATCAACAAGATGGGTACGGATATGTCTGTACCGGAGGAGCGCAACAGGGAGATGATGGCCGAATACGGCAGAGTGTTGGAATCGTACGGCCTGGAATACGTGATATTCGGTCATCTCGGTAACTGCCACCCCCATGCCGAGATCATCCTGAAGGACATGGAGGATCTCAGGAAGGCGAAGGAGGCCTATGCGGTCCTGGCACGCCGTGCATTCGAACTAGGTGGATCGCCCAGCGCGGAACACGGAATCGGTAAGCTAAAAAGAGATTACATAATGATGATGTACGGTGCCGAAGGTACCGAGGGGATACGCCGTATGAAGATGGCATTCGATCCCAACATGATACTCAACAGGGGGAACATCATTGAGTGAACCTAGGATAATCGTTCTTATGAAGGAGGTGCCGGATATCGATCTGGTCACGATCTCCGACGAAGGCCGCCTGGAGAGGGAGAACGTGCCCTCGGTTGCCGACCCGTTCTGCATGATGGCGCTGGGTCATGCCATCCGTATGAAGAAGGACATGGGCGCACATGTGACAGCTGTGACGATGGGCCCGCCCCATGCGGAAGGTATGATGAGAAGATGTCTAGAATACGGTACCGACGAGGCCATACTCCTCACCGACCGTGCGTTCGCAGGTGCGGACACGTTGGCGACCGCGAGAGCGCTCGGATGCTTCCTGAAGGGCCAGAATTACGATTATGTGTTCTGCGGAGTACAGGCCACAGACGGGGACACCGGACAGGTCCCCCCGGAACTGTCCTCGATCCTCGGAATACCCATATACTCGTACGTCAGCGACATCGACCTCACCGACGGCGTGAGGATGACCCAGATGTACGAGGATGAATGTCTTGTGATCGATGCCCCTCCGAAGGCGGTCGTGTCATTCATCCGCTATCCGGAGACCAACATCCCGTTGCCCAGCATGACGGATTTCATCGATGCCAGGAAGAAGGACGTGACCGTCATGAACGCATGGATGCTGGGTATGCCGCTGAACATGATCGGCAGCAAGGGATCCAGGACACGCGTCACCGGGATAGCCACCGTTCTAAAGAGGAAGAAGGAACCGGTGTTCATCGAAGGCAACGATGTGAATCTGGCTGCAAAGGAGATACTGAAGGAGGTTGGCATATGAGCGGATGTTCCTCAGGTTCCTGCTCGTCCGGATCGTGCTCCTCAGGTTCATGTTCCGGAGGTTCCTGTTCCTCGGGGGACTGTGACAGCACCCTTCCACCGGGAATACTCGCGGCGTACGATCTGGAACAGGATACTGCCGACGGAGTCCTCGTCTACATAGAGAACGACGGGAGATCCATCCATCCCTCCATGAAAGGATTGCTGGGTAAAGCCAGGGAGATCTCCAGCGGAAGGGTGTTCGGGATACTGTTCGCAGGAGTGTCCGGCAAATCGCTGTACGATGAACTGTTCTCCTGTGGAGTGGACACGATATACCATATGCGCAACTCATCCGTGAAGGAGTTCCAACCCGTGACATATGCGGAGGCCATGGCGGATGTCTGCCATCGCGTCGGACCCGCATCAATACTATTCTCCGCGACCCCCCAGGGAAGGGAACTGGCACCTCTCGTGGCGGCCAAACTCGGCGCGGGACTTACGGCGGACTGCACCGGATTGGAATCCGACGGAAGAAAACTGATCATGACACGTCCCGCTCTCGGAGGCAACATACTGGCGACCATCGCCTGCGATACGTTCCCGCAGATGGCCACGGTCAGACCCGGTACCTTCCCCGACCCCATACCGGAAGAGGGTCGCAGAGGTACCGCATTCTCCAGACCCTACAAGACAGTCATGGAGAAGAAGGTGGTCTCCAAGGAGAGATACACGGGAAAGGATGACATAACATCCGCCCGTATCCTGATCTCCCTGGGTAACGGTATAAGGGATCGGGAAACAGTGGATAGGGCGTACGAGCTTGCGGAGAGAATAGGTGCATCCGTTTCATGCAGCAGGGTCCTGGCGGACAACGGATGGATGCCGTACTCGTCACAGGTGGGTCAATCCGGGAAGACGGTGTCTCCGGACCTGTACATAGCATTCGGAATATCCGGATCGGTACAGCACATGGCGGGACTCCGTGCCAAAAGGATCATATCGGTCAACAAGGACAGGGATGCTCCCATCAACGGATATGCGGACAAGGTCATCGTCGGTGATGCGAAACACATCATCGACGCTATGTTGAAGTCACTTGAAGAGTAACTTCACCCTGTCATAGACGGCGGACGCATGGCCGTCCACGGAGACATCCTTCCACTCGGCGACGATGTCACCCTCCTTGGACACCATGTACGTCGTCCTGCCTTCGGCGCCACACTCCCTGGACAGCACATGATCGGTATCGGACAGAAGTTTGAGTCTGAGACCGTTGTCATCCATGACCGTACGGAGTTCCGAGGGCTCCGCATCGATCACCATGAGCATGACGATGTTGCGGACCATCAGTTTCTGATAGATGCCGTCGAACTCGCAAAGTTCCCTGACAGAATCCTCCCCAAGGTCGGGGATGAGACATACGATGCGCCTCATACCCTCCAGAAGGGAGGAATCCAACATCTCACCGTTCTCGTCCGCGAGGTTGAAGCGTGGAAGTCTCATGCCCCACCCTCACATGATCGAACCGGTGTGGGTCTCGGCGAACACGGAGATGTCCATCTCGAACATTATCACAGGATGGGTGATCTCGAAGTCCGTGATCACCTTGGGGGCCATCTCTCCGAAGAATCCGATGGTCCTTCCGCCGACCACGATCTCCGCACCTCTTCCGAGGATGAATGTGGGGTAATCCGATGCCGCGATGGTATAATCCGCACCGATCTCGCGGAGGACCGCCTCCGTGTAGGATTTGATCTCGGTGAACGAGGTCTTGGAGTGCATGACCATGGCGCAGAGATGCTTCCTGCGCTTGGCATCCACGACCACGTCCCCGATCTCGAATATGCGCTGGGGGAGGTCGCGGTGCTTGTTGCGCCTGAAGATCCTCATGAGACTCGGAGTGAGATATGAACGCAGACAGGTGTGATCCTCGGTGATGGGATTGAGCACGGTCACGGGCTTGAGCTCGGGAAGACCGGATATCGTGTACTCCTCCCTCTCGTTGCTGAGCGTCAGCGTGGTGACCTCCATGAATCCCATACCGACCATGACATCGCGGAGGGACTCGGAGAGTCCGGTGATGGGCATGAGACCTCCGGTGGTCTGAGACAGTTTCTTCGGAGTCTTTCCGAAGTTCTCATAACCGTATCCGGTGGCGACATCCTCGAACAGATCCGCCTCGTGCATGATATCCAATCTTGTGGACGGTACCTCGACGAAGACATCGTCACCCTCTGCCAAGGCATCCATCCCCATGCGTCTGAGTGACATGACCTGATCCTCTGGGGTCAGGGGGAGTCCGAGGAAGGAGGCGCACTTGGATGCACTGTACTTCCAGCTGGAAGGGGTGAAGTCTGGAGATAGGTACTCCTTACCGCCGTCGTGCATGATGACGGTACCGATGGAACCTCCCCTCTCGGCGAGCGATGTGCAGATGATGTCCAACGCCCCTTTGACGGCTTTCTCGTCATATCCGGTGACATCTATGAAGAGGTTCCTGGTGGATGTGGTAACGGTGGTGAGTGAACCGTTGATGATGGGTGGGAAGGAAAGGACCTCTCCGTTCGCATCAGTGATGATCGGGTACTTCTCGAATCCGTCGAGCAGGTGCCTGTATCCCACTCCCTTCTCGTGTTTCTCCAATATCTCCGCCAGATCCCACTCCTCATCCTTGGTGAGCGGTACGAAACGTATGTCGTGAGGTCCTACCGCTTTGTACGTGAACGGTGGCGTGACCTTGTCGAGGTCGTGGACTCCGATCGCGAGCTTGGACCTCTTCCTTCCGATGGTGATGTGCAGCTTCTCCTGCATCTCCATGATCGATTTGAGAAGGGTGTCGTCGATCTCGACATCGAACACCGCGGCACAGCGGAACACGGGTCTGACGGACTCCACGCTCTCGTCGACGAACACATCGATATCGGTGTCCTCCACGTCGTACTCGTACATCCCGGGTTCGATGTCCAGGAATGCGCGGAGACCTCTGGCAAGACCCTCCACACTGTAAAGATCAGGACGATCGGGGAAGAACTCGACGGACATATCGTCCTCTTCGCCGTCCGTATCGTGCATATCGGATCCGATCATCGGGATCCTCTCGATGAGTGTCCTCTTGGGAACTTCCTCGCCGATCAGCGAGCACAGGTCCTGATAGTTGAAGTTTATGACAGGCATGACTGCACGTAAGCCCAGACGTTATTAATAATTGCGCGTGCAAGTCTTCATTTACCCGCGCGACCCAATTCGCTGTGGGCCTTGCCCAGATGTCCCGCCGCCTGTGCCCCGATGGTGGATATCTCCCCGGCCAGAACGGTGGCGGCGACCAGCTCGGCGAGTTTCAACGCCTTTCCGGCACCCTTGCAGCCGATCATCTCCAAGGCCTCGGACTGTGCGGGAAGCTTGGTACCTCCTCCGACACTTCCGACCTCCACGGACGGCATGCGTACGGACACGTACAGATCCCCGTCCACCTCCTCAGCGACGGTCATCGCGTTGCTTCCCTCGACGACCTGTGCGGGGTCCTGTCCGGTCGCGATGTAGAATGCGGCGACCATGTTCGCAGCGTGGGCGTTGAATCCGAGACTTCCCGCCATGGCTGAACCTATCAGATTCTTCCTTGTGTTGGTCTCCACGAATGCCTGCACGGTCGTGTGCAGTTTGGACTCCACGATGTCCGCGGGGATGGTGACCTCCGCCACCACGGTCTTACCGCGTCCCAGTATCGAATTGATGGCTGCAGGTTTCTTGTCGGTGCACATGTTGCCGGATACCGATACCAGTTCCGCACCGGTGTTCTCCGCTATGACCTTGCATGCGGCCTCGGATGCGATGGTGGACATGTTCATGCCCATGGCATCCCCGGTACCGAAGGAGAACCTGACATGAAGGCTGCGACCGTTGGGGAAGAACTCCATCTGGGTCAGTGTCCCGTGGGATGTGGTGGACATCACCGCGGCCTCGATGGCACCAGGATGTTCGTTGGCCCATCTGATGACCTCCTCGGCATGATCTATCCCTCTGACGCGGAACACGGGCGCCCTGCTCATGGCATCGGAGAACACCTTCACACGCGTACCTCCGGATGCGGTGATGACGGACATGCCTCTCGAAACGGATGCCACGAGAGCACCCTCGGTTGTGGCCATCGGAATGAGGAAAGGACCCTGTGCGTGATCGCCGTTCACCATCACGGGGCCGGCGAATCCCAAAGGTACCTGGATCACACCGATCATGTTCTCGATGTTGGCCTTGGCGGCGGACGGTTCGAAAGGATATGATGCGATGGCATCGAACTCCGTCTCGGTGAGCTCGGATACCGCCTCGCGTCTCTCGTCCACGTCCGAACGTTCCATTCCCCTGTTCTTCAGCGCCTTGTTGTCCATCGTTCCACCGTATCCAATCATCAGATAAAATCACATTCCTTCGATCATCGACAGCAATTCCGGAACGGAACGTGCCACACCGAATTCCAACGCCCCTTCCAGCATGATGTTGTCCCCGCCCGCCTCGGACGTCCTCACATCAGTCTTCATACCGATGCATGTCTTGCCTCTGGCATATGCGTATCCCAGCTCGAAGCATGCGCCCTCGTCAGGCACCCTGCCGTCCAGTATCATCAGGAAGAGGTCGCATCCGTCTATCGCAGATAGGTCCGCACGGAACACGGACCTCCTGGCATCCCTTCCCGTGATTGGCGACAGATCCGTGTCCGGAGTGTGCTCCTGTGGCAGGAATACGGTATGACCGTTGAGTCTGAGCGATTGTGCCAGTTGTGCATTGAAATCCAATTCGGCCTTGCAGAACAAAGGTGCGGCGAAGTATACCGATGCCATATGTCGATATCACACTGTGCGGATAATAAACATCTCTGTAAACGGAACATCGCAATACTTTAAAAGCGACCAAGTTCTGCGGAGATACATGGCGGAACCGGGATATGAAGCGAGGAAGAAGGCCGAGAATCAGAGATCCAGCGGCAACATTCAGGGTGCGATAGACACACTCGAGGCATATCTGTACACGGATCCGCACAACTGCAGGGTAAGGATGGATCTTGCAAGATTATACGTCATCGAAAAGAACGACAAGGATTTCGGGATGGTACAACTGGATGCGATATTGGACATAGACCCGGACTATGACGATGCCAGAAAGGCGTTGGTCTCCATCCTGAAGAACAACAAGAAGTACAACGATGAGACGAAACAGCATTTTGACATCCTGCTGCCGAAATATCCGAAGGACCACGCACTCATCCACGCATACGGTACGTTCTGCAGGGAACAGCTTCTGGATTTCCAGACTGCCAGGGAATCATTCGAGAGATGCGTGGAATTGGAACCCAACAATGTGATCTACCGCCTCAGTCTGGCGAGCGTGCTTATCAACGACCTGAGGATGTACGACAGCGGAAGAGAACAGTTGCTGATCGCTGACAAGCTCCAACCCGGTAACAAGAAGACACTCGATGCTCTGAAAAGATTGCAGAAGAAGAAGTTCCAGGGTGACAAGGGCCCGAAGAAGGGATTCCTCACCAGATTCGCCAGATGATACGTTATCAAAATAACGACATCATACGGATTGCGAACCCGATTCTGAACGGAATAGTACGTGTAACGGGCCGTGTCCGTACAGCCACCTCCTCCATTCCTCTTGTTTAAATATTTGGGATATCCTAATAGTCTCTGGAGATATCAAATGGCTTCTATCAAAGGAACCCAGACCGAGAAGAACCTCATGATCGCATTCAGTGGCGAGAGTGAGGCCAGGAACAAGTATACCTACTACGCATCCCAGGCAAAGAAGGACGGATACGAGCAGATTGCCGCCATCTTCGCTGAGACTGCGGACAACGAGAAAGAACACGCAAAGCTCTGGTTCAAGCAGCTCCACGGAGGATACGTACCCAACACCATCGAGAACCTCAAGGACGCCGCCACCGGTGAGAACTACGAGTGGACCGTCATGTACGCAGAGTTCGCAAAGACCGCAAGGGCAGAGGGATTCAACGAGATCGCAGACATGTTCGAGGGTGTCGCAAAGATCGAGAAGGAGCACGAGGAGAGATACCTGGCTCTTCTGAAGAACATCGAGGATGGAGTCGTATTCGAGAAGGACGGAGTCACCGTATGGAAATGCCGCAACTGCGGACACATCCACATCGGAAAGGAGGCCCCCGAGGTCTGTCCTGTCTGCAAGCACCCCCGCTCCTACTTCGAAGTAAGAGCCACCAACTGGTGATGGTACATCATCCCGCGGACATGTCCGCGGGCAAACACTCTTTTATCATACCCCACTTATACCGCCTCATGACCGACCAGATCGATTACACCAAGATCATGGCAAGCGAGGCATACCTCGACAAGGAGAACGGACGCTGCAGACTCAACCACCTCCTCTGCGAAGGTGGGGACTGCCGTACCTGCAACTTCATCACCGACAGCTCCCTCATGCTCGTTCTTGAGAACATCATGCACGAACTCAAGCACATGCAGGGCGAGTGCGGATGCGAGGATGACGGTTGCGGATGCGACTGCTGTCACGAGTGATCCGATAAGGAGGATGTGCCGGCCCCCGGTGCATCCTTCACACTTACGCGACACATGTATCGCGGACACATTCATCTAGAAAGATATGTAAGATGTTTAACGGGGTCGTATCGACCCCGGATGCATGCTGACATACTGAGAATCAGTCCTTTCCCTTCTCGACACTGAGAATGGCACATACGGATGCGATGATCATCATGACGAATGCCATGAGCCAGATTGTCTGGTACTCGGCAAGGGTTCCGTTGGTCACGACGAATCCTGCGATGGTGATCAGCAGTGCTCCTCCGGCGAAGGGGAACAGGTTGAGTGCCGCTGTGGACGTACCTGCCATCGCGATGGGATAGAGCTCCTTGATCTGTGCATAGGATACACAGAAGAATCCACCGAAGAATCCGAACAGGAAGTTGATGATGTACTGCAGCATCGAATTGGACACCATGTCGCTGTTTCCGGAGAGACCCCAGATGAGTCCCCAGATGATGGTGTATGCGATGGTTCCGATCACAATGACCTTCTTCCTGGATCCGAGGACCTTATCGGAAAGTCTTCCCGCAAGGGGACATCCGATGACCATTCCTATACCGACCATCATGATGAACATACTGTAATCACTGGCAGCGAATCCACCGATGTTCTTGTAGAATCCTCCTGCCTGGGAAGCCTGCCAGAGCATGATGGTTCCGTACATGAAGAAGAACCAGATGGCAAGGGGCCAGAATTTCCTTCCGCTGGTGAAGGTGAGCTTGAGGGCCTCGACGGTACCCATCTTGCTGGAGGTGGACTCCTTGATGGGTTCTCCGGTCTCCTCCGCAACGATCTCCTCGATTCCGGGAAGTCCGAGCTCGTTGGGGTGGTTCCTTACGAAGAACCAGGTGAGCAGACCGATGACGAGGGTGATGACGGAGAGGACGATATAGGTCATCTCGATTCCCAGCGAGTCCATCATGAAGACCATGGGGTATGCGGCGGCGATTCCTCCCACGTTACCCACAAGAAGCAGGATACCGCTCATACTTGCGAATTCGTTCTTCCTGTACCATACGGCAAGGACCTTCATGATCGGGATGTAGATGACGGCGGCACCGATACCGATGATGAACTTACCTGCGATCATCATGGTGAAGTTGTCCATGGGTTCCGCGAATGCACACAGCAAGGAACCGGCCGCGAGGATCAGGATGAATGCGGAAGCGGCCTGTCTCGGACCCATCTTATCGGTCAATATTCCGCTGGGGATCTGCATTATCGTGTATGCGTACAGGTACGCAGACGCGAGCAATGCGACCTCCGCCGCACCGACACCGAACGCATCCTGAAGGGTCGACGAGATGGATCCTCCGGTGGTCCTGTGGAAGTAAACGAAGAAATATGCTATCGCAAGGACTGCGAAAATGATCCAACGATAGCTGAGCACTTTGCTCTTCTTTGCTTGTTCGATAGCCATTAGGTAAACCTCCTTTCTTAGTTACATTGTTGGGCAAAGACTAGGATTGGATGTACCTGTATCCAATATCAAAGTTTTTTATATATAAAGATACCGTCCAACATGTTCGTAGATACATCCAATTGCAATAAATAACCGGATTATGATTCCCAACTATGCACTACGTGAAGATGCTGATAGACAGAAGGCTCCATGGCAAGGAACCCGACGGACATCCGTGTCATCAACTCCTCCCCATCAAATTCGACAGCCCCGGCCTCTCCGTGAAGATCGTTCAATGTTCGTTCCTCTCCGAAGGTGCAGGTTGCTCCATAATCAGGATCAGGGATACCGACGGAGAGTACGAGGACGAACTGCACAACTATGTGGATCACAACAACATGAAGGGTGAATGTTCCATCATCAAGATCTCCAAGAACAGATATCTTGCCACGGTGATGAACAACAACTGCGAACTTGCGCAGATCCTATCGCGCTCCGGATGCTTCCTTACATCCGCAAAACCAGAGGATGACAATCTGATCTATTGGGACCTTTTCGCACCCAACAAGACATACATCAACAACCTCATCACGCAGATGAAAGAACGTGGTTACGGCGTCAAGAAGCTCATATCCACAGAATATACGGAGGACATGTCCCTCACGGACAGACAGGAGGAAGTCATCCGTTACGCCTTCGACAACGGATACTACGAAGTACCGAAGAGGATCAATCTGGACGACCTTTCCGAAAGGTTCGGTATATCGAAATCCACCGTAAGCGTCATCATACGCGATGCGGAAAAGAAACTCATCACCTACTGCCTGACATCCAGCGACGGACATTATGACAAGAGATAGGTGTATCGTTGTGACGGTGTTTGAAAATGGGACTGCCGCGCTGTAATCCTCAAAAGACGCGGCATAAATTGTTTACGAGTTCCTAACAATTCACTATGCTGTTACGATCATCCGATATCCGTTCCCGGATATCGTAATGTGTTTCGGTGGCCGCGCAGATTTGTTCACGGCCACCCGGAAGGATAGGATATGATCTTATCGTATCTCAGGGTTTCTTCCAGTTCCTGATGGCGTTGACCATCGCCCAGACATTCTCCTTCTTGATAAGAGCGGACATTCCGCATCCGGCGGAGATGATGTTGAATCCTGCGTCCGCGGAGTGTATCGCTGCGGCGGCCGTCTCCTCCGGAGTTCCCATCAGCAACGGTTTGACGACTCCGACGTTACCGATCAGTGCGGCCCTCTTGTTGACCAGTTTCACTGCCTCGTACGAATCGGTCTTCTCCTCGAGACTGCATCCAGTGGCACCGGATTTCAGCATGTTGGGAAGCATGGGGAGCATGTTACCGCAGATGTGAAGGATCTGCATGGTCTCCTTCAGAGGCTCATACACATATCTAAGGTTGGGTGCCGCGAACTCGTCGAACATATCGGGTGAGATCATATCGTACGATGCGGTAGGTTCGGACATCTGGATCGCATCGATTCCCAACGTCTCCACCTGCTCGAGCCACATCCTCTCGTAATCGGCCGCGAACTTGGCGAATCTGTGCGCCACATCCGGCTCGGTCAGTGTCCAGAGGATCAGTCCCTCGGTTCCCGCCAGGTGTCCGGCGATGGTGAACGGTCCGGTGACTCCCAACAGGGTGGGCAGATCATCCTTCCTCTCTTTGATGATCAATTTTGCGGCCTCGAATACCTCTGCGTTCCTTCCCAGCTTCATGATGTCCTTCGGATCGGGAAGTTCTAGGTTAGCATCGGGATCGCCTTTGTACGGGCTGCCTTTGACCATGGGCGTGGAGTTGATCTTTCCGAGATCAACGGTGCATCCCAATGCCTCTGCCTCGTAGGAGAGACAGTATGGCACCCTTACGGATTCCAATCCGAGGAATTTGTATGCGCCGAGTGCTATGTTAGCCATCTGTCTTGCGGACTTGTGCGCCTCCGGCCAGTAAGAGTTGGCGTATTCCATCAATTCGGTGGTCGCGGTGGTGGTCATTCCGCACACCGGGGGTCTGTCGACCTCCTTGCACCTCATTGCAAGCATAAACCTTTCACGTGGAGTTAATTCTGACACTTCAATCACCTAGGTTCCTGCCTAGTCTTTGCCCAAAATTAATCACGCTTTGAATGATTAATATAAAATATTACGAACATGTTCGGCAGTTTTTCTCCATAGTATATAAAAATAATTATTACGTATACCCAATAAGATAGGAATAAACGATCCATGAGTGTATGTGGATCGCAAAATATTATGTGGGAAATATACCGGAGGATGGCCTCCGGATGATATGTTTCAAAGCAGACCGGCCATCGAAAGGAAGTACTCGTGGACGGACTTGTCGCCGGTGAGTTCGGGGTGGAAGGCGGTGGCCAGCTGATTGCCGTACCTGACGGCAACGATACGACCACCGTGTTCGCACAGGACATCCACGCCGGGACCGCAGGATTCCACGCAAGGGGCACGTATGAATTCCAATGGAATCCTCCCGATACCGACGAACTCATCCTCCGCGGAGAAACTGCCCAGCTGCCTGCCGTATGCGTTCCTCAATACGGTCACCGGCAACGTACCGATGTGCTTGCGGTCGTCGTTGGAGATCTTCTCCGCAAGGAGGATCATGCCGGCGCACGTACCGAAGACCGGCATGCCGTCGGCTATCATCCTGCGTAGGGGTTCCATCAGACCGAGCTCGTTCATCAGTTTGCCCATGACGGTGCTCTCCCCTCCTGGGAGGATCAATCCGTCCATGTCCCTATCCAAGTCAGAGAGCTTCCTTATCTCGAAGCAGTCCACACCCATGGACCTCAGGACATCCTCGTGCTCGATGAACGCGCCCTGTACGGCCAGGACGCCTATGGCCATCACTGACCGCGCTCCGCCATCTTGATGTTCTCGAGTTTCTCGATCTCATCCTTGTTGATACCGACCATGGCCTCTCCAAGGTCCTCGGATACCTCAGCGAGGATAGCTGGATCGTTGTAGTTGGTGACGGCCTTGACGATGGCCGCCGCCCTCTTCTCGGGATTGCCGGACTTGAAGATTCCGGATCCGACGAATACACCGTCGGCACCGAGCTGCATCATGAGCGCTGCATCGGCGGGAGTGGCCACACCGCCGGCCGCGAAGTTGACGACGGGGAGCCTTCCGTTCTTGTGTACATATTGTGCCAGATCGAGAGGGACCTGGAGCTGCTTGGCGAACTCGTACACCTCGTCATCGCGGAGGGAGACGAGTCTCCTGATATCGGCGTTCATGGCCCTCATGTGGGAGACCGCCTGAACGACATCACCGGTACCGGGCTCTCCCTTGGTCCTGATCATGGATGCGCCCTCTCCGATCCTCCTGAGTGCCTCACCGAGGTTCCTAGCTCCGCAGACGAAGGGGACCTTGAATTTGGTCTTGTCGATGTGGTATACATCATCCGCGGGAGAAAGCACCTCGGACTCGTCGATGTAATCGATTTCTATGGCTTCGAGGATCTGCGCCTCTACGAAGTGTCCGATCCTGCACTTGGCCATAACGGGGATGGAGACAGCCTCCTGGATACCCTTGATCATCTTGGGATCGGACATCCTGGATACCCCTCCTGCCGCCCTGATGTCAGCGGGGATCCTCTCGAGTGCCATGACTGCACACGCACCCGCAGCCTCCGCGATCCTTGCCTGCTCGGGGGTGGTAACGTCCATGATGACTCCGCCTTTCAACATCTGTGCCAATTCCTTGTTAAGACCGTATCTCTCGTCTGCCATTGAATGACCTCAATTATTCTTCTAAAATCCTTCTGATTTAATATGATATACATATCTTTCGGATATGTGTGTACAATAACATCCATAGTCGGCCGCATCGCTGCGGCCGGTATGGTTCATCTGAGCCTTACGGTCTCAAGATTCAAAGGTGCCTTGGTCTCGATCTTGTACTTCTGGTAGATGGTAGAAGCAAGATCGGTGCACTTCCTGTCCTCACCGTGTCCGATGATGATCTTGGACGGTTTTGGTTCCAGCGATGAGATGTATTTCATCAGCTGTTTCCTGTCGGAATGTCCGGAGAATCCGTCGACGGTGGTGATGTTCATGCGTACCTCGATGTCAAGATCCCTTCCCTTGTCGTGGAGGGTGATCTGTTTCCTGCCGTTCTGGATCATACGGCCCATTGAACCTTCGGACTGATAACCGACGAACAGGAGCCAGTTCTTCTCGTCCTCTGCCCACTCCTTGAAATACTCCATGACGGGGCCACCAGTCATCATACCGCTGGTGGCGAGTACGATGCACGGGTCGGGGGAGTGACAGATCTCCTCCCTCATCGCAGCGGTCTCCACCCTCTTGAATATGGGGGAGAGGAACGGGTTCTCGTTCTGCTGGAAGATCTGGGTCTTCAGCTGGCTGTTGAGGTACTCGGGATAAGCGGTATGGATAGCGGTGGCCTCCCAGATCATACCGTCGAGATAGACGGGCATCTGCGGGAGACGTCCGGTGCGCATGAGCTCCTCGATGACCAGCATGACCTCTTGGGACCTTCCCACAGCGAATACCGGGATGATGACCTTTCCGCCGTGGGCGGTGGCCTGCTGTAACAGCTCATGAAGCTCCTTTGAAGCATCGGCACGGCTGGGCTGCATATCCGCACGTCCGCCGTATGTGGACTCCATGATGACCGATTCCAATCTGATGAACTTGGTGTTGGCAGGATTGAAGAGCCAGGTCTTCTCATACTTCGTATCTCCGGTGAACGCCACGTTGTGGAATCCGTTGCCGATGTTGAAGTGTGCGATCGAAGAACCGAGGATGTGACCGGCGTTGTAGAACGTGAGCCTGACATCCGGCGATATGTCCGTGGTCTTCTCGTACTGCAGAGGGATGACATGGAGAATCTCTCCCCTGACATGGGATGCATCGAAGGGAGCCTTCTTGGCCTCTCCCCACATGAGCTTGATGGAATCCAACTGCATGAGTGCCATCAGATCCCTGGTGGGAGGGGTGCAGTAGACAGGACCGTTGTATCCATACCTGAACAGGACGGGGAGGAGACCGCAGTGATCCATATGGGCATGCGTGATGACGACTGCATCCAGTTTGTCCAGAGGCTGGAGCTCGGGTGCGCTGAAGAACGGGGTGGCATCCGACGAGGGGTCCAATCCGCAATCGATCAGGACCTTGCTGTGCTTTGTCTGAAGAAGCATGCAGGACCTTCCGACCTGTCTGAAACCTCCGAGTGCAGTGACTCTGACGAAATTCTCGCTTCCGTTGTCGTAGGTCTGCCTGGTGATGAACTTACCGATCTTCGCAAGGATCTCCTGACGCTCCTCACGTGCATACCTCAGGTAACCACGGACGTCGGAGATGGTCTTGGAGTGGAGTGGGGGCGCACGGACGGGTTTCACGTTCCATCCGCATTCCTTCTTGATGTCGTTGAGCTGCTGTCCGCCCTTTCCGACGAGCGCTCCGGGATTGGCGAGTTCGACGGTGACCACACCTGTGTCGAAATCGAAATCGAAGGACGGTTCCTTCTCGTCCTCCGGGAGTTTTGCACGGATCATCTTCTCGATCGAGTCCGTATCCTGTACCATCGTGGAGGGATCGGGACGTACGTCCACCCTCTTCTTGAGTCCCTGTGCGAGGAGCTTGGTGATGTTAGCGTTCTCGGAGAATTTGTCGAAATCCTTCGTGTATATGACGAGAGTCGGTCCTTCGAATTCGACCGATGTAACATCAAGAGCGGAAGGGACTATCCTACGGACTTCCTCACGGATGTTTCCGATACTGTTGTCAGCAGCCATACTATCAACTTGGTGAAATTAAAGGGGGAAAGAAAGGGGGGTTTAGTTGGGATATTTGTATCCCAGTGCCGCGAGGCGGGACCTGATCTCCTCGTTCGGGACATCGTGGTATCCGTTCGCGTCGATATATGCTACGAGCATACCGTCTCCGGATGCGGAATCCCTCTTGATCGCGGAATTGAGGGCGGTGACTGCCACGTCGACTGCCTCATCCTTGTTCATATCGTCCTTGTAAGCGGCCTGGATCGCACCGAGAGCGAAGACGGAACCGGAACCTACGGACATGAACTTGTCCTCGATGTAACCTCCCGCACCGTCGATGGAGAAGATGTGTCCGCCGGTTTTGTCGTATCCGCCGACGATGAGACCGAGGTAGAATCCCTGGCGGATGGCGTTGGCAACGTATGTGGCGGCGGCGTTCACCGTCATGGGTGCGCCTTTCTTCATCTCATACAGTGCGATCTCGCTCTGCATGTACCTTACCATGAGCTGTGCATCCCCGACTACTCCAGCGATCGTCATTCCCAGATTGTCAGAGAGCTGATAGAGCTTCTGAACGTTGCTGTGGGCGATGAGGTTGTTCATCGTGGCCCTCTGGTCCGTGGCGAGGACGACACCGTCCTTGTACCTGATACCGATCGTAGTAGTTCCTGTTTTAAGCACATCTTCTGCCATCTTCATACCTCAATGGATTCAAAAGGCATCGGCCGTTCGACCTATGCTAACAGGAGACATATCTTAGTTATTAATATAGTTGAGTGTTCACCCCGCATTCCCGTACCCATATCATATCCCTTGAAGAACCTGCAATAGAGACAAAAGAAGATTGCCCTAAGATCGCCCATACCAAAGAATCGGTATGTTCTAGATCAACATCCGAACCGGGAGGTGTACTGAATCTGTATACATAACTCCAGAAGGAATGCGGATGCGATACCCATCAACGTACCCGTGATAGCTCTGGATATTGGAAGATCGATACCTGTAATCGATTGGAATGTGTGATCCGTCAACAATATCGTAAGAACTATCATGAAGAATATCGCCGTTCCGCGTACCTTCAATTCGTATCTGCGTATCAGGAAAGACACACATCCGATCACGAAACCGATGATGATGAACAGATCCCTTACGCATACGGGCATCTGCGAACCGTTCATCACCAGTGAGCGTTCCGCCTGTTGATGGCACAATATATCCCCGATCCAATATGCCACGGCCGACAACGGATCCATCTCATTCCAGACATACTGAAAATCGATGACCCCGGGATGTCCCGACAGCCCATTCACGTATCCATAGGGCAGGATCCAGGGCGCACATAGTATCAGTGCCAGCACTGCCATCGATGAAAGAGTTATGACGGCTCTGAAATCTCTCGGACCCATTGATTCCGTAACATACGGAGAGGTAGAAACAATTTGCCATCCTCTCCGTCGATATCCTGCGGAGGGATGGCGGGACAGAAGTTATTTGATGTTCAGATCACGAATGAAGAGCAAACGTACAATACCCCCATGGCAGCGGGAAGTATCGCACTCACCTTACAGATTATGTCCGTCGCTCTGAACCTGTCGGACAGGAGGGACGTGAACAGGGAGATCAGCACGGCGAGTTCCGCGAGATACACCGAGACGGTGATGTACGTGGATGTCGTGTCCAGAGGTCCGGCCACCTGTGCCAGAGGTGACATCATCATGATACTCAATCCGAGGATGAGCGGTGCGAACAGTGCAGCGGTACCGTTCATCATGTCCGTCATGCTCCTGAGCTTGTTGCGCATGGAATCACGTATCTGATCCTCGTTTTGGAACTGATGTGCCAGTGCGGTGGCCATCCTTCCTGCGTCACGTATGTCGCGGTATGATGACACGGATATCCTGCAGAGCACCTCGGAGATCTCCGACGAATATGGCGAGATGCATCTTCTCACGGCGGCCTCCACATCTCCTCTGCAGAGGACGTACTCCCTTTCCAGAGCCTCCGCTATCTTCGAACATTCCTTCCTCTCCGACAGAGCGGACACCAGAGCTGAATCGAAGTTCTCCCCGGTAACCATCCTGTTACCGAGATCGAAGAGGACGCCTCTCAGAGATCTTGCCACCTTCTCCCTCGATTTCTCTGCGGAGATCCTTCCGCTCATCGCGATCAGTACGGACACGGAACCGATTATTACGGACGCGGTCACGGTCTCCCTGAGTCCCAATCCGAATCTTCCGGCAAGAACGACCACAGGTATGGATGTCAGGGCGGCTGCAACGGATACGGATCCCTTCCAATCGAAGGAAGATTCCATGAATGGATTCTTGCCCCTTATCGACAGTATTACGGACAGTACGCAGAGCGGTACGACGAACAGTATCAGTATCCTGATCGTCCTCTCGTTTATCGCCGCAGGCATGGTGAACATACCTCCGATGTTAAGCATAGGTGCCAGGGACAGAAGGATCATCGGCACCATGATACCTATTCCGAACACAGCCGTACAGGGGAACTGGAGTTTGGAGATGTAGCCCTCCCCCGCCCTCTTGATACCATCGAGCGATGCGGCAGTGGCCTCGCCCATGATACGGACCTTCTCCTCCGCAGTCTTGGCATCCGAGGCGGATACGACCATGAACATGGCCCTTCTGAAAGAAGACAATTCCTCCGGGAACATGGAGATCAGTTCCAATATAGCCTCCCTCATGTCCGGGAAGGATCTGGAATCGGTATCTGCAACTATGGTCCCGAACAGCTTTGCGGTGTTCTTGGGTCCGTCTGCGGCAACCTTACGGACCGCTGCATCCAGAGAACCTCCGGAAGTTATCACTGCGGACATCATCGCGATCACGGACGATGATTCGTTGAGATACTTCGAAGCTACGATCTTGGTCTTCTTCTCGGATTTCTTTGATCTCATGGAATCACTCCTTCTTTGCGGCGGATGCCACAAGACTGCGGAATCCAGCAAGTATGGCATCCTTGTCCGTTACTCCGGACCCGTATTGTCTTGACAGATATTCATTGGCTGCCACGATCCACTCGGGACCGTGGAACCTGGACTCGTTCATCCCTACATCCGCAAGTATCTTCCTCATACCTCCACGGACCTCGATCTCATCCTTCAGTTCGGATACGGTCATGCCGGTGACGGACAGGATCCTCTTCATCGGCACGGACCTTGCCAGATTGTTCCTGTTGGTCATGTCGAGGAACCTTCCGGGCGCATCGGTGGTGCACACGAACTCGCTCATGTGCCTGGTCTCCCTCTGGCTGCCCCTGTTCCTCACCGTACCCATGGTTACAAGGAAATCGGTCGCCTGGAACTCCTCGGGTTGGAGACCCATGGTGTGTACCACACGATCATATACGGTCTTGGCGGAATCTCCGTGCATGGTACCGAGGATCGAACTGCCGGCCCTTCCAGTCCTCATGCTGTCATACAGTGTGGAAACCTCGCTCCCCCTGACCTCTCCGAGGACTATGGCTGATTCTCCCATCCTCAATGCCACACGCAGTGCGTCCTGTGCACGGGATGCGGCATCACCCGACATCCTGTCGTCTATCAGCATGGACTGGACCTTGTATCCCACATCCTTCATGCTCTTCGCGGGGAGTTCCATCGTATCCTCGATGGTGAGTATCCTCTGGGACAGCGGGAACTCGAACATCAGGGCGGACAGCAGCGAGCTCTTTCCTGCACCTCTGGCACCGCATACGATGATGGTGGACCTGTTCTCCACCAGGAAGGACAGCATGCCTGCGGTCTCCTGATCCAATGTGCCGTTGGCGATGAGTTTGGACAGTGTCCAAGGGGAGGATGAATGCTTCCTTATCGCTACCGAATCGCCCTTCGGACTCAGTGGGTAACCTACCACCGTCACTCTGGCACTTCCGTCACACATATCCGTCTCCAATACGGGATTGGATTCGCAGTACGGGAGTCCGGTGTCCTTCTTCAGCCTGCTGATCAGATTCTTTACCTCCCTCTGATCCAGGATGAGGTTGGTCCTGCAACGGATGTGGGTATTGAATCCCTCCACCTTGTTCATCGTGATGTGGACCCTGCTCCTGTCACAGGGGGCGTCCACATAGATATCCTCTATCCTGTCATCCGCCAGCAGTATCTCGAATATGCCGAGGCCCAGAACGTAACGGTGCACAGCATCGCACAATCCGTTCATGGACCAGTTTACATCCGCATCGTCCTTGAAAGACTTGCAGATCCTCTCCTTTGCCGCAATCCTCACCGACTGCCCGTCCATGAGCCCGCCCTTCTTCCTGTAATCCTCCCTGATACCGTTGATGGTACCGTCGAGGACATCCGACAATGCCCTTCCGTAGGAGTAATCCCTGGGTGTGAGGTTGTATTCCACCTCTCCGTCCGAGGCCACACCGATGACCACCTCCCCACATGGAATCGAATATGACTCGAGGACCCTGAGTGAATCCCTGGAACCGACAGCCCAGCAATCCGCGAACCTGGGTTTCCTCATGCTGTCCTTCTCCACGACCCTGGACAGTCTGTCCATCACGGTACGTTTGACCACGGGCACAGGTTCGATCGGTCTTGTGACCTCCGCAGTGACAGGTACTTCGGTGATGATCCTGACCATCTCACTCGACCTCCCTGCAGAGAGGGGAATCCGATACGCCGATACTGTCCAACGTCTCTTCAATGGTTGAGATCATCTTCACGGTGTCACCTGCACACATGGTACATACCTGATCGGGGAACTGCATCTGCGATACTCTGTCCCTCAGCAATGCGACATCCACCTCGGGGAAGGTTTCCAACTGATCCTTCACTACGGCGGAGAACGAACGTTTGCAACGACAGCATCTCCTCCCCTTACGGTCGGAACGGTTGTCCGACATCATCCTGTGGATGAATGCCAACTCACGGATGCAGGATACTGCCTCCCCTCCGATGGCAACATCCACCGAGGACCTGAGGACGATCGTGTCGAACTCCCCTAGACAGGAGACGTGTCCGCATATGCATACAATGCAACCCCTCTCCGAAGGATCGGATGCACCCGGACATCCGTTGCAGTCTATGGTGACCTTGCCATCGTTCAGCGACACGCAGGATCCTTTGCCATTCTTTGATTTCTTTCCGAACATGCGTATATCATTCGCGGGTGCGATGATATAAACAGAAAACTAAGGTTAACGTGTTAATACGGATGAGGGGAGTCATGACCACCAACGTCCATTCACGGAGATTATGACCCTACCCGCATCCATGGTCGCCTGATACGTATGCCCGAACGGTACGGATGTACGGCGCATATGTCCTACGATGTGAGATGATCGTTCGTCCGGTACTTACCGATCCATGACATCGGTGGATCGTTCTGACACCTCCGATGATGGAGAATGTACGGCGAGGCAATACATCGAAGATGGTTCTTGCGCACACCGTATCGATGATGGACATATCCAATCCGATAAACGGCCTTCCGACCCATCATGATCATACCCACACCATCCGGAAAACGCCTGCCGGACACGATTCCCGTCGACTAACCCTTTTAATACATGTCCGCGATTGGACGCGCATGGAGATATTGGCCCCGGTTGGATCGCCCGAAGCTTTGGTCGCAGCCATCAAAGGAGGATGCGATGCGGTATACCTTGCAGGAAAGGACTTCGGTGCGCGTTCTTTCGCCAAGAACTTCACCGACCAGGAACTGGAGGGTGCGGTGAAGTACGCTCACGAGCACGGAGTGAAGGTGCACGTGACGGTGAACACACTGGTGAAGAACTCCGAGATCGAAGAGGCCGTATCTTTCGTGCAATTCGTCAAGGACATCGGTGCCGATGCGGTCATCATACAGGATCTGGGTCTTCTCAAGGCAATCGAGAGGATACCCATCGCAAAGCACGCATCCACACAGATGCAGATCCACTCCAGAGAGGGTCTGGAATGGTGTCACCGTAACGGGATATCCCGTGCCGTACTCGCCAGGGAACTTACCTTCGATGAGATAAAAGAGATAGTGAAGGACTCCCCCATAGAGACGGAGGTGTTCGTCCAGGGGGCCATGTGCTACTGCATGTCCGGAGGTTGCCTGTTCTCCAGCATAGTTGGAGGAAGGAGCGGTAACAGAGGTGGATGCGCACAGCCCTGCAGGAAGAAGTATGTCTCGGACGGTGGCAGGGAAGGATACCTAATGAGCAACTCCGACATGTACTGCATCGACCGCCTGAAAGATCTGGAGAGCATAGGGATCACATCGGTGAAGATCGAAGGCAGGATGAGGAGTCCCGCATACGCGCATCTGACCTCCAAGGCATATTCCACAATGCTCAGGGACCCGGGATCGGACGAATTGGAATCGACGATCGCCTTGCTGAAGACGGTGTTCAACAGAGGATACTGCGAGGGATATCTGAACGGGGTCAAGGATCTGGTACAATCGTCCTTCCCCGACAACAGGGGACAGTTCCTGGGTACCATGGAGATCAAGAACCGCAGATTCTCCACCGTCGGCACCGATATAGGCATCAAGGACGGGATATCGTTCTTCCAGGGTGACGAGAAGAGGGGCGGACTGTCCATACAGAACACCGGAACCTGCATAATACCGTTCAAGATAGCCGACGGGATGTACGATGTGTACCGTACGTACGATCCCCGTATAGATACGGTGAAGAACACGTTCGGCGAGACCCCCAGATTCACAGGCAGCATGAAACGCTGCGAGAAGACCGTGGACATGCCTGCGGTCCCGAGAGGCGAGAGGAAGTGCCAGCTATCGTTCTATGTGTCATCCGTGAAGATGATCGGTGTCGTCCTGCCGTATGCGGACAGGATCTACTACGACGGGAAGGACATCGAGAATGCCATGAAGGCATGCGGTGACAAGGAGTTCGTATACTATCTGCCCAGATTCACGGCGAAGGAACCGGACGTTCCCAAGGACGTTCCGGTGATGGTTCACAATGTGGGTCAGTTCAACAGGTACAACGACGGACGCAGGGTCTACTGCAGCTACATATGCAACATGATGAATTCCAACTTCCCGTTGGATGCATATCAGACTACCCTGTCCGTAGAACTGTCCAGACGCGAGATCAGGGAGATGGCCCCCAGATTTGGAGGCAGATTGGAGATGATGGCGTTCGGAAGGACGGAACTCATGTACTCCCGCGACCCCAACATGCCGTCGGGCACCATAACCGACGAGAAGGGATTCTCCTTCCCCGTATACCGCGATACCGACGGTTTCGTCCACATCCTGAATTCATCCGATCTCATGCTGGCGGATTTCGTCAAGGAGCTGGAACGCTACGGCATAGACTCCCTTGGTATCGACGTCAGGAAACGTCCTGCGATACTGGCACAGTCCGTCGGAAAGGTGTTCCGCAACACCAAGGATGCCGAACCCGCCAAACTGAAACAGATGTGCGGCGGAACATTCAACACTGGACACTACCTCCGCGGAGTCTAACCGATTAACGTTAACGGCCCCTTTATTAGCACCTGTCGCGCGGATATATCACCCATGAGAATGGACAGACGTGCGATAGGCGGTTTCATGGAGACCATGGCCGCGATGATGATAGTCACCGTGGCATTGTCGGCCTTCATGACCGTATTGGTGTACACCAGTGTGCAGGAGGAGATCCACAAGGAGATCTCCACAGACTTCCTGGGTATGCTCACGGTCACCGATGAGGGCATCATAGGGATCGATGATGATTTTGCGAATGACGAAGCCATCAGGAAAGGATACGCATCCATGACGATCTACGTCAGTACGGCCGGAGATGTCGACCGTCACACACTGTTCGTGGGTACCGAGACCGACGGGAGGGATCAGATGATCAAGAACGGGAACATCATGCTGTACCGTTCGGACGGGACCAGATGTGCCGCAGTGTATGAGGTGATAGCATTCGTATGAACAGGAAGGGGATGGTCGCCATCCTCGATGCCGTGATCTTCATCGCGATACTGGCGTTCATCTCCGTGACCATGCTGACATTCGGAAACATATCCGAAGAGGATCGCGCACCGGATGCGAGCGAGGTCTGCGACCGCCTCATGTCCACCGAGATGGGCGGACGCGGACTTCTGCCTGAAATGGGCAACACACCCTATACAATGGCAGATGTCGCGGCATACGCCGTTGCTTCAGGGGATAAGGACCTCAGGGACAGGATAAAGGCGATGGCCGACGATCTCACATTCAACAGAGCTAGATACTGTCTAGAACTCACATATGGAGAAAAGACCGTTATGATAGGGGAGGACGTATCCGTATACAGTTCGTCGTATTGCGGAGAAGAGAGGGTCATCGGCGGAGGGACGCTGTACGTGAGTCTCAGACTGGCTTGACATATCCGCCGACCGATCATGTTCCAGATATCAAAAAGTGAGATGGACGTCCGTCCGAATATTACGGATAGGATCGCACAGAGTATCGAGAATGTTCAAAATGCACCGATGCCCCGTGAGAGGGCACCGGTGTCTATGGTTTTTCACTGGAGTTTCTTCAGGAGGTAGGCCATGTTCTCTCCCAGCTTGCGCATGGTCCTGATACCTTCCTCATCCTTCTCGAAGTCCCCGAGGTCCCTTGAGAGACTCATGTTCCAGTAAGACGAACTGGCTATGTACATCTCGTTGATGGTGAAGAAGTGCTGGATGCTGTCGATGGTGTTGATACCTCCGGCGCGTCTGACCGCGGAGACGGCAGCACCTACCTTCCTGCTGAGGGGCTTACCCGCAGGACCTAGCACGGAACCGCACCTGTCGATGAGTGCTTTGCACTCGGCGGTCATGTCGGAGTAGTACGTGGGGGAACCGATGATGATCCCGTCAGCGTCCAGCATCTTTTGCGCATAGTCGTTGATGCCGTCCTTTCCGAATGCACACTTCATGTCCTTGTTGCGCTTGCACGCACCGCATACGGCACATCCGCGGAGTACGTTGCCTCCGACCTGTACCATCTCGGTCTCGATGCCCTCGGACTCGAGGACATCCAGGACCGTGCGGATCATGTGTGCGGTGTTCCCGTCCTTCCTGGGACTACAGTTGAATGCCACTACCTTGACCATACTATCACGCATCCGGCCAGAGCTCGTGCGCCTGCTCTCTGAGTTTGTACTTCATGATCTTCCCTGCAGCGTTGAGCGGGAACTGGTCCACGAAGGCGATGTACTTGGGAGTCTTGTACCAAGCGATCTGTCCCTTGCAGAAGTCCAAAACGTCCTGCTCAGTGAGATCCGCATCCTTCTTCCTGATGATGAATGCACCGGGCTGCTCTCCGTACTTCTTGCTGGGGACACCGACGACCTGGACGTCGCTGATGCCGGGACAGGTGTAGAGGAAGTCCTCCACCTCCTTCGGGTAGATGTTCTCTCCACCGCGGATGATCATGTCCTTGATCCTTCCGGTGACATAGAAGTATCCGTCCTCGTCCATGTATCCAAGGTCTCCGGAGTGGAGGTATCCGTTGGAATCGATGATCTTGGCGGTCTCCTCGGGCATCTTGTAGTATCCCTTCATGACGTTGTATCCCTTACAGCAGAACTCTCCGATCTTGCCGGGAGGACAGGGCTCATAGGTATCCGGGTCCAGGATGACCGTGTCCACTCCCTGGAGCTTCTTTCCGACCGAGGAGCACTTCTTCTCGATGGAAGGCTCGTCGTACCTGGTCTGGGTCATTCCGGGGGATGCCTCGGTGAGTCCGTAGACGATGGTGATCTCCTTCATGTTCATCTTGTCGACGACCTCCTCCATCGCCTTGATTGGGCAGGGGGATCCGGCCATGATACCGGTCCTCAGCGAGGAGAAGTCGAACTTGCTGAACAGCTTGTGCTCCAGGATCGCGATGAACATGGTGGGGACACCGTATACGGACGTGCAGCGCTCGGTCTCGATGGAGGTCATGACCTTGACGGGGTCGAAGACCTCGCAGAACACCATGGTGACACCGTGGTTGATACATGCCATGACTCCGAGGACGCATCCGAAACAGTGGAACAACGGGACGTTGATGCAGAGCCTGTCGGTGGGTCCGTAGTTCATGTTGGCACCCAGCCAGTAACCGTCGTTCGCGATGTTGAAGTGGGACAGCATGACTCCCTTGGGGAATCCGGTGGTTCCGGAGGTGTACTGCATCATGGTGACGTCGTGCACGTCGACTGAATCCTGTCTCTCCTTATACTCGTCATCGCCGATCTGAATGGCGAGGGACCTCACCTCTGACATGGAGTACATACCGCGGTGCTTCTCGGGTCCGAGGAAGCAGACCTTCCTCAGGTGCGGGTACTTCTCGCTGTGGAGGCTCTCCCTGGGCTGGGTCTTCAGCTCCGGGATCAGATTGTACACGATCTTCACGTAATCGGTGTCGCGGACACCGTTGATCAGGAACAGATACTCCATGTCGGACTGCCTGAGGACATAATCCAACTCGGCCTCCTGGTAGTTGGTGTTGATGGTGAGGAGGATGGCACCGATCTTCGCGGTGGCGAACATCAGCGTGATCCAGTCGGGGACGTTGGTGGCCCATACGGCCACCTTGTCGCCCTTGTTCACACCCATGGCCATCAGACCCTTGGCCACCTGGTCGACCGCGATACCCCACTCCCTCCAGGAGAGTCTGAGGTCACGGTCCACATAGACGATGGCGTCGTTGTCGGGGTGGTTCCTGATGCACTTGTCCAAGAGGTCTCCCAACCTCTCGTTGCTTGTGAATTCCTTCCTGGGTACACAGACCATCTTCATACCTCACATGGGTACGTACAGGACCGCGTAGATCTCTGCGGGTCCATCGACGGCTCCGATGAAGTGGGGGACAACGGAGTTGTAGTACACGGTGTCTCCCGCGCACAGGACCTCCTCCATCTTTCCGTACTTGATCAATACCTTACCGGACATTACGATGATGAACTCCTCTCCCTCGTGAGAGGACATCTCCTTGGACTCGTCCTCCTCGATCCTGATGAAGAGAGGCTCCATGTGCCTGTCGGACTTTCCGTTACCCAGGGGGAAGTAGTGATAGTGTCCCTTCGCACCCCTGTGGGAAGCGGTCTCCTCCTCGACGGCACCGGACCTGGTGATGATGGGATCCGGGCGGAACTGGTCGTCCATGAAGGTTCCGACCCTCTGGCCGAGTGCCCTGGAGAGTTTGATGATGTTCCCGATGGGGGGATACACAAGGTCGTTCTCTACATCCGCCACGAATCCAGCATCGAGTCCTGCGTTGACTGCAAGCTGCTCCTGGCTCAATCCGAGTTGTTCCCTGTATTTTCTGATCCTTGCTCCGAGCTTTCCTTCGGTCATTTTCTGATACCTCTCATACCTTTTTTTCGGTACGGCCTCGATTTTATCAGCTGATGTATAAGCTTTACTGATTATCGGGACCGATTGTTACGTCTATCCACTCAAAATCCCGGATAAAGCAGAATGTTTTAAGTAAACAATGAAAATGGGTCGGATATAGGTGAGAAGATGCCGTTTGCCGACATAAACGGGATAAGCATGTATTACGAGGAATCGGGGGAGGGAACCCCGGTCGTACTGATTACCGGATTCAGCGGGGACACCACTTTCTTCAAGGCTCTCATACCGGAGCTCGCGGAGAAGCACAGGGTCATCGTATTCGATAACAGGGGTGCCGGAAAGACCGTGTTCCACAAGGACAGGATACGCTGTCAGGATTTCGTGGATGATACTTTGGCACTCTTCGACCACCTCGGGATCTACAAGGCACACATGCTGGGATGGTCCATGGGCGGACACATCGCACAGGAGTTTGCCATCCAGCACCCCGAACGCCTGAGATCCCTCACGCTGGTATCGGCATACCCCTACCGTCCCGCACGTTCCAGCTACTTCATGAACGGTATATGCGACTGCGCCGTCGCCGGTGCCAGTGCCGAGTACATCAGCATGATGACGAACGCGTTCTGTTTCACCGAGGATTTCTTCTCCGGATTGGAGGCCAAAGGCAGGACGCTCAGGTCCCTGGATACCCTGAACGCCAAAGGATGCAAGATGCAGATGGGTGCCCTGGACGAGTTCGATACCAGGGAGAAGGTGTCCAAGATATCCGTGCCCACCCTGTCGGTGCACGGTCTCAGCGATATAATGGTGGAACCGAAATTGGGAGATTATATATCCGACAGGATCCCGGGATGCAAGGTCCTGAGGATCGAGAACGTCGGACACATAATCAAACCCTCCTTGTACGCCGAGGCGTTCAAGGCTCACATCTCGGAGCACGACCTGGCCTGACGCTTGCGTCTGGCCTCGTCGATCATCCTTCCGATGTTGGATTTTATTATCGGGGTACACGGCCAGGTATCGTCCATGTACTCCAGGTCCCCCATGATGTCATGATCAGGATGGGTTATCGCGAGATACACCCTTCCCATGAACATCGACACCATGTACGGGAACTCGTCACAGATCTCCGGTCTGTCCTTCCATATCCTGCACCTGTTATCCTCTCCGAGGAAGGCACAGGGATTGGTGACCTTGAACAGCCATCTGTCGTCCTCGCGGTACAGATGCTCCATGACGAAATCGTAGATCTCCATACCCGCGGCGTTCGCCACGCGTTCCACCTCCTCGTCGCGAACGGTGATGAAGGGCTGGTGGCAGCACCTTCCGCACATCGCACAGGGCGATGTGGCCTTCAGCTCGCTGCACAGGTCGTAGGCAAGGTCCAGATCCTTCTCCATCTCCGGAGGGATCTCGTCCAGACCCTGGAGGATGTATTTGCCGCGGTATATGGCCATGTATGCGCACCTCAGAAGGACAGGTTGGCGAATCCGTATACGAATCCGATGACGGACATCAGGAGACCGACGACCGCGATGACCACGAGCTTGGTGCGGATGTCACCCTCCATGCCGGTTATCCTCACGAAGGACTGTGTGTATCCTCCGAGGAACATACCGATCGCACCGCATATCACGGCCGCGAGGGGTACCTTGACGAGGAATGCGGTGACAAGTGCGGCGATACCGAGGGCCACTGCGGCGAAGGAGAAGTACACGGAGTTGACGGCCATCTTCTCGCCGCCGTACTTCATGTTGAGCTTCCAGTCGCAGTTCTCGCAGAATATCGCCCCTTCTTCGTTCTCTTTACCACATTTGGGGCATTTCATGCATCCCGCTACACGGAATCATCTTTTAAGACTTACGAAAGGGCATCATCACGGGAAGGTGAACACCGCCTCCACCCTGGAACGTACCGTACCGAAACGTGTGCTCTCGGTGACCGTACGTATGCTGTCCGCGTACGCGCATCCGAACGCCGACGACAGGGAATCCTCCGAATAATAGCGGTATCTGATCCCGTTCCCGCGGATCACCGTGTCCTCGGATATCCTCTCACCCTTCTCGGAACGCATATCCCCCAGCGCGAAGGAGCGTACGTACGCCTTCCCCCCGGACCTGAGTACGCGGCGTATCTCCGATACCGCGGTATCCATGTCATCCGCGGATACGTTCTCCAGCACATGGAACAGGATCACGCAATCGAAGGAACCGTCTCCGAACGGCAGGGACAGGAGGTCCCCGCATACGACATCCGCATCCGGAAGGAGTCTGCGGCAAGCGTTCACCGCTTCCATGGAGAAATCCACACCTACCGCCCGGATACCGGCCTCCTTCAGAGCCGCGAGGGTCTTGCCGTTCCCGCAACCCACCTCCAGCACACGGGACCCGTGTGCGATCCCCAATCCGGAGATGTCCGTCACCCCGCGCCACTGGCGTCCCTGTCCCCTGTAGAGTTCGTCCCATCTGTCGGCCTGTCCGTCGGTCATGGAGGATACATCTCCCGGGATCGCTCCCGTAACATACTGGACCGACTGCGCGTATAAATAGCCATCATGCGATTGCATATGTATGGACGGAACTGCTTGCGGTACCGGCGGCGACCTGCCGCCCATGAACGAGGATGAGAGGACCACCGTGGAGAAACTGAGAAAACTCCCATCCGTCAGCGAGAAATGCTGTCGCGGATTGTATCTACTCGGAATCAGGGAGATCGACGATCTGAAGGACAAGGATCCCGATGCATTGTATGAAGCTCTCACACTAAGGAAGGATTTCTACGCGGAACCCTGTATGCAGAAGATGATCAAGATCGCGGTGGGGATGGCCAAAAAAGGCGTGACCCGCTGATGACAGAATAAATAACAATAAATTTTAAAATAATAGGGTAACGATATTGCCCTATTCCTTTAATCTTTCAAACAATCTCTAGATTTATTAGATATATGAGTGCATCAATGTGTACTCCAATCATAAAAGAAGGTGCACTATTGTACTGGAACGAGAAGATTGAATGCATGCCCAAGGACGAACTCAAGAAGATGCAGTACATCAGTCTCAAGAAGCTCGTCGACAACCTTTATCAGAACAATCAATTCTATCACGACAGGATGAAGGCCCAGGGAGTCCTTCCCGGCGACATCACCTGTCTGAAGGACATCGCCAAACTCCCCTTCATGTACAAGCAGGACCTGAGGGACTTCTACCCCACCAAGCTCTTCACCGTGCCCAACACCGAGGTCGTCAGATACCATGTATCCTCCGGAACCACCGGAAAGCCCACCCTGGTGGGATACACACAGAACGATATCGGATACTGGACCGAGGCACTCGCCAGATCCCTCACCTCCATCGGTATCGGAAAGGACGATATCATGCAGGTCTCCTATGGATACGGTCTGTTCACCGGAGGTCTCGGACTCCACTACGGAGCAGAAGCGGTAGGGGCCACCGTCCTCCCGTCCGGTACCGGAGGTACCGAGAGGCAGTTAGAGCTCATGCAGGATCTGGGAGTGACCGCGATCGCGTGTACCCCGTCCTACCTCATCCACATGATCACCGTTGCCAACAAGCTCGGTATAGACTTCAGGAGGGACACCAAGCTCAAGAAGGCCATCCTCGGAGCGGAACCCTGGACGGAGGGAATGAGAAAGCGCATCGAAGAATCCACCGGTATCAGGGCGTACGATGTCTACGGTACCTCCGAGCAGGCCGGCCCCATGTTCACCGAGTGCGAGGAGAGGAAGGGTATCCACATCCCCGCCGATATCATGTACGTGGAGATCCTGGACCCAGAGACCGGAGAGGTCCTGGAGCCCGGACAGAAGGGAGAGATGGTCGTCACCATGCTCCGCAAGGAGGCGTTCCCCCTCGTCAGGTACAAGATCAGAGACCTCACCTGCCTGATGGACGACGAGTGCGAGTGCGGAAGGACTTCCCCCCGTATCGACAGGATCTCCGGAAGGTCCGACGACATGCTGATAGTTCGCGGTATCAACGTATTCCCCTCGCAGGTCGAGCATGCACTCATGCAGATCCCCGAGGTCGGCGACCAGTACATGATCATCGTCGAGAGGGAGGAGGACCTCGACACCATGACCGTGCAGATCGAGATCAAGGACGAGGCGTTCAGCGACAAGATCGAGGAGATGGTCGCCCTCAGGAAGCGCATAGAATACGAGATGAAGAAATACCTCAACATCGCTGTCATAGTCGAGTTGAAGGAGGCCGGTTCGCTTCCCAGGTTCGAAGGGAAGGCGAAGAGGGTCATCGACAAGAGGGTGTTTTGAATGGGTACAATAACGCAGCTTTCGATATTCGTCAACAACGAGCCCGGCAGTTTCGCCGGTATATCCGCGGCACTCAAGGAGTGCGGAATAAACCTCAAGGCGTTCAACATCGCAGAGTCATCCGGATTCGGAGTCCTCAGAGCGATCGCGGACGAGCCCGAGCAGGCATGCGCCACTCTCAAGAAGAAGAACATCGTCGTCAAACTAACCGAGGTCATCGCGGTATCCATGGAGGACCAGCCGGGAGAACTCTATAAAGTGGGTAAGGTGTTCGGGGACAACAATATCAATATAGAGTATGCGTACGCGTATGCAGGTCCCAAAGGTCCCGCCGTATTCTTCAGGGTGGACAGCCCCGAAGTCGCCATCAAGGCTCTGGAAGCGGCCGGCCTCAGGACGCTGGACGCAGCAGAACTTTGAGAGTGATCCAAAATGGGAAACCTGAACGTTATCGTGGCCGGGAGCAAGGACTTCGCCGGGAATGTTGGAAAGAAGGGTACAGTCACCGACATGACCTTCTATGAGATCAAGAAGGGAACTGATTCGATCACGCTGATCGAGCCTTCCAAGTATCCCGAGAAACTGTCGTCGCTGTTCTACTCTGTCGCGATGGCGGAGTATGCGATCCTCGTGGTAGAGAGCATAGACTCCTACCTCGGGGAGACCATAGTCATGATAGACTCCCTGGGTATCGACCGCGGATGGATCGTACTCAGGAACTACATCCAGATCGAACAGCTTCAGCCTCTGATCGCGGGAACCTCCCTCGAAGGTTACGAAGTGATCGAGGATGATGCGATCAAGACCAGGGAGATGCTCCTCGCATTGGCATGCGAGACCAAGAAGAACCTGGGTGACGGTACCTGCGGTTCCTGTCCCGTTGACAGCCACTTCAACGTAAAAGGGGTAGGGACAGTCGTGCTGGGTTCCGTCATCGACGGACACTTCCGCAAGCACGATAAAATGAAAGTACTGCCTCTCAACAAGGAGGTCGTGCTCAAATCCATCCAGAAGCATGACGTGGATGCGGACTTCGGTGTCAAGGGGGACCACGTCGGTCTCGCACTCAGAGGCATAGAGTCGGATGAGCTGGACCGCGGATACGTGCTCACCACCGACCCGTCGGTGAAGATGATCCGCACCATCGATGCCAAGGCCCAGCTGGTCAAATACTGGCGCAACCCCATCAAGGAGGGCATGGTCATGCACATCGGACACTGGATGCAGATGGTCCCGTGCCGTGTCAGGTCCGTCACCGACGAGGGAGACTTCCACCAGCCCGAACTCGGTCTCGACCTGGAATCCGACCTCATCCACAAGCCCGGCGACAAAGCACTGATGCTGTACCTCGAAGGGGGCAAGCTCAGGGTCGTCGGAAGCATAGTGCTCCAGTGATACGATGGCCGACCCCATGGAGGCTGACCTCAGGAAGCTCTACGGCTATCCCGAGGATATGACCTACGAACAGTTCGCCGAATCCAAGAGGGACGAGGCGGAGAGACTGCTGGAGGAAGGGGATACCGAGGGTGCTGTAGGCATACTCAGACTCCTCTGCGACAGTGTCAAAGGGGATCAGAAGGCCAGCATGAGGCTCGGCGACCTGTATCGCGACGGCAAATACATGAGGAAGGACCCATGGATGTCCATGCTCTACTATTGCGCCGCATTCTCGGACGAGGGCGACAGGATGAGCACGGGGATATGGGATGCGCTCTGTGGATTCAGGACGATGCTGCTGGACTCCAGACCCTTGGGCAGATTGGAACTAAACGAACAGGATGCGGAATCCGCCTGCTGTTCCAAGATGAAGGAATATCTGTGCAAGGGTGCGGTCAGCATGAGCAATATCGATGACGATCCGAAGGAATGCACATTCTCCATGACGATATCCAAAGCGGATTACAAACAGTACGTCGGCAAGGAGAAGCATGAGATGTCCGGCTCCCCCGATCCGAAATCGGTCACACCCATGGACCTCTGCAGATGTCCGTTCTGCAAGGCACCGCTGAACTTCAGAAGGGTCAGATCCCCGGAGTGGGACCAGTTCGCACAGAGCGGTTTCTGAACAACATATCCCGATGACATCGGGGTACCCCAACATATATATCCGGAACCCACATAGTCGACATATCCGTGCTATATGATAGCACATAACATTTGAGGGAGAACATGACTTTCTGGAACGAAGAGATCGAGACAAAACCCGTTGAGGAACTGAAGGCCATGCAGCTCGAACTGCTGCAGAAGCTCGTCGAAAGGACGTACAGGGACTCCGGATTCTACAGAAAGAAGATGGACGAGAAGGGTGTGAAGCCCGAGGACATCAAGACGCTCGACGACATCAGGAAGCTTCCCTTCATGAAGAAGACCGATCTGAGGGACAATTACCCCGACGGACTCTTCGTGAGACCCTACGATGAACTGGTCAGGGTGCACGTATCGTCCGGTACCACCGGAAAGCCCACTGTGGTGGGATACACCCAGAAGGACCTGGACATCTGGGCCGAATCCCTCGATCGTGGTATGACGTCCTTCGGTATGACGAAGAAGGACATGCTCCAGAACAGCCACGGATACGGACTCTTCACCGGAGGCATCGGTATCCATGATGCCGCGACCAAACTCGGTGCGACAGTTCTCCCCACCAGCACCGGAAACACCAACCGTCAGATCGAACTCATGTGCGACCTCCCGGTCACCACCATCGCAGGTACCCCCTCGTACCTGTTCCACATCGCCGATGTCTGCGATCAGAAGGGCATCGACATCCGCAAGGACACCAAACTCAAGAAGGCCATCGCCGGCGGAGAACCCTGGTCGGAGTCCATGAGGGAGAAACTCCAGAACAGAACCGGTATCAAGGTCTTCAACTGCTACGGAGCGAGCGAGTTCTACGGCCCCATGTTCCTCGAATGTGAGGAACAGGCAGGGTTCCATATCTGGGCCGATATCGCACTCATAGAGATCCTGGATGAGAACGACGAACCCGTCAAGGACGGGGAGAGAGGTGCGATCGTGGTCACCATGCTCCAGAAGGAGGCATTCCCGCTCATCAGATACAGGATCGGAGACATATCATCCATAGAATGGACCAAATGCAAATGCGGAAGGACACACCCCCGCCTGCAGAGACTCTCCGGAAGGACCGATGACATGCTGGTGGTCCGCGGTATCAACGTGTTCCCCTCACAGATCGAGGCGGTCATCGGAGAGATGCCTTTCCTCAGCACGTTCTACCATCTTACATTGGACAACGACAACTACATGGATCGTCTCGTCGTAGAAGCGGAACTGAACGAGGAGTCCCTCACCGAGGATATGGTCGAACTCAACAGGATGGCATCCAAGCTCGACAGGAGACTCAAGGAGATCCTCAACATCAAGGCAGAGGTCAAACTCGTCCTCCCCGGTACCCTCGAGAGATTCGAAGGTAAGGCGAAACACGTAACCGATAACAGGAAGTACGACTGATATCGAAACAGGACGTCGCCGGCCCGTATCTACACATGCGGGCCGGTGCGTACGCTTTACCATCCGCATGTCTATGGCATGGGATATGCGGATGTACCGTTTTTGTACGTATCGTTAAATACGGCTATGCCATCGTCCGGGATGTTGGGCTAGACCGGGATGCTTGGCGTATCCTTGTATACCGAAACCGTCAATACGCGGAGGTGACAGCCGGGGACGGGGTCTATGGAAAGTGCGAGCCCACTGAGTGACAATGAGATCCTGTCTTGCGGGGTCGGCGTTTATGTCCGAAACGGCCGGAGGGTCGTCAGGGGCATATCAATCGCGGGAACCGGGTCAGGTCCTGACGGGAGCAGCCTTACCGTGAGCTACTGACGCTCGCAGGGAAGCGGGGTCGAGGAATGATGTGACAAACTCGCACTGGAAGTTACTTCAACTCCGGTGGCCCAGCACTTTCTGTTCTGTGATGATATCTTCAGATTCTATCCATCTTGATGAACAGCGAGGATTTCACCAGGATCCATGCCATCAGACAGATTATCATGGTCGCTTCGGCGAACGGTACCCCGAAGAACAAGGAGATCAGGACGATCACCGATATCAGTGCCGTTTTCACTATCGCCACAACGTTCCCCTGTATGATATCGTCGATGGTGGATATCGCTACGGCTATCGTCGCCACGATCCCCAGGGTCAGTGCGCAGGGGATGTGCACCGGGGACAGTTCGTTGAACAATCCCACACCGATCAGACAGAATCCGCATACCATGCACAGGGCATAGGTGATCTTCACGAGAGGCCTGGAACATACGGACATTATGGAATATCCGTATCCTGCGAAGCCGATCCCTGCCGCTATGCATCCGGCCTCGAAGACCACCCTGGCGGAACGTACGGCGGATACGCCCAGATCGCTGACCATATTGGCACCGTACACCCAACTCCCATCCAGCATGGCGGCCACGATCCAGCATATGGAGAAAATGGCCACGGACAGCACGCCTATGTACGACGCACGCCTGACCTTGGAAAACACCCTTGCGATATCGGCCTCGGCCAGCTCGGAGATGATATCGTTCAGGAACCTCATATACCCATCACTGATAGGCAGGATATAAGGCTCTGCTTTTTCCCACAAAATAAGTAGGGTTCACTTCCTGTATGGTCCGCACCCTGTGATTATATCCTTGGTGAAATCGAAAAGAACCTCTTCCGAATCGCCGGATACGAGTTTCAGGATCGGTCCGTCGGTGACCTTGCCGACCACGGCACCGTCGCATCCGACCTGTGAGAACAATTCGATGATGCGTTCCGAGTTCGCGGGATCGCATACGAAGACGAAGCCGCAACCCTGATAGGCCAATGCCCAGTGGATGAAGTCCTCCCCTTCGGGAACAGGGATCTTATCGACGTCCACGATACCTCCCTTTCCGGAGGATTCCAGAAGCATCCCCAACGTACCTATGCAACCTGGATTGCTCATATCCTTGGCGGAATGTGCGAGATGTTCGGATGCGACGACGCACATGGTATCCATCTGCTTCTGTACGAGGACATCGTCCTTCTTCGTGGTGGTGTCCCATGCGTACGGGATGAACTCCGGATAGAATCCGTCGAGATCCATGACGAATACGATATCGTCACCGGTCTTCGCGGAATCGCTCCTGATGAGATCGGTCTTGGGGACCGAACCGATGATAGATATGTCGATCGCCTGATACATGCAATCGGGATGTGTATGTCCTCCTACGATGGGGACGTTGAACTTCTTGACCGCGGCCTCCATACCTTTGAGGATGAGGGAACAGACCCTGTCCTCTTTGATGGACATGACATCCACCATCGCAAGGGGCTTGCCTCCCATGGCGGCTATATCGTTGACGTTGACGAGTACCGCATAATATCCGGCGAGGAACGGATCGTTCTTCACCAGGGATTCCATGATGCCGTCCGTGGCGAACAGGATGTAGTCGTCACCGAACTCTATGGCGGCGGCATCCTCTCCTTCGGATGCCGCTACGTTGACGAACGAATTCGTAGGGAGAAGTTTCACTATCTCGTGGATGGTGTTCTTTCTAGTGATACCCGGAAAGGCCCTTATCGCTTCAGCCAACGGTTTGAGTTCCATCATCGGTACAATACGCTAAGTCCGATAAATGTGTATGGATTCCTTTGCCAGAAATATCTGGATTATAGGGAACGACACATAGTCGGGTAGCAATAATATATTGTCATATCCTTAGGCCCCACAGTGATAGTCATATGGCAGACCTACTGAAAGACGGCGGAAGGGCCCTCCTCCTCGGTAACGAGGCGATCACCAGAGGACTCATCGAATCGGGCGTCAGATTCGCATCCACATATCCAGGAACACCATCATCCGAGGTAGGTAACATCCTCGAGAGGATCTCCTCTGATGCGGGATTGTACTTCGAATTCTCCGTCAACGAGAAGGTGGCGTTGGAGACCGCCGCAGCGGCAGCGGTGTCCGGTGTCAGGTCGTTCGTGTTCATGAAGCACGTAGGACTGAACGCATCCGCCGATCCGCTGATGACGCTCGCATACTCCGGTGTCAGGGGAGGTATGCTCATCATGAGTGCGGACGACCCGTCCGCACACAGCTCCCAGAATGAGCAGGACAACAGATACTACGCCCCTCTGGCGCTCATGCCCATGATCGAACCTTCCACTCCCGCAGAGGCCAAGGACATGGTGGCGGCCGGGTACGAGATATCCGAGAGGCTCTCCATGCCCGTCCTGTTCAGGACCACCACCAGGGTCAACCACGCACGCGGTATCGTGGAATACTCCGAGACCAGGCTCGACACCCCCATGAAAGGACACTTCGAGAAGGACGACAGGAGGTTCGTCTGCATTCCCGCCAACGCCAGAATCAACAGACTCACCCTGCTGGAGAGGAACGCACAGGCCATGGAGCTCTCCGAGACATCCCCGCTCAACTTCATCACCGGCGATGAGGATTCGGATGTGGGCATCATCACGTCCGGTGTGGGATACACCTATGTGAAGGAATTCATCTCGGGGGCGGCCGTGCTCAAGCTCGGATTCACATACCCGCTTCCCGAGAAGAAGATCGCCGATTTCATCAAGAACAAGAAGAGGGTCATCGTCGTGGAGGAACTGGAACCCTACCTCGAGGATTCCGTATACGCCATCATGGGAAAGAACGGGATCTCCGTACCGGTGATCGGAAAGAGGGACGGTACCCTCCCGCGCCAGTGGGAGTTCTCCCCCGAGACCATGACCAAACTGTCGAAGTACGTGGATGTCAGCGCGTTCCCCGAACCCCTCGGGAAGGTGGACGTGGAACTTCCCGCAAGACCTCCCACACTCTGCGTGGGATGTCCCCACAGAGGAACGTTCGCCGCCATGAAGAAAGCGGCGGCAGGAAAGAACGTGGTGTACGCATCCGATATCGGATGTTATACCCTCGGTGCGCAGCCACCGTTCAGGATGGCGGACTTCGTCCTCTGTATGGGAGGAGGTGTCGGTGTCGCTGGAGGTTTCGCCGAGGCCACCGACCAGAAGGCGGTCGCGTTCCTCGGGGATTCCACGTTCTTCCACTCCGGGATACCTCCGCTGATCTCCGCCAAGTTCAACAACCACAAGCTCACAATGGTAATCCTCGACAACCGTATCACCGCCATGACCGGCCAGCAGCCCAATCCCGGTACCGGAAGGGACTTCGGTGGTGTCAAGACGGAATCCGTCAGCATCGAGGACATAGTACGCGGGATCGGTATCGAATTCGTGGAGGTGGTGAACGCCTTCGACGTGAAGACCACATCCCGCGTGATGAAGGATGCCCTGGAATACGACGGCGTATCCGTGATCATATCCAAGGGACCATGTCAGATAGATGCCAAGAAGAGGAAGATGGCCACTAACGGACCCATATCGGTCGACAAGGACAGGTGCATCAGATGTCAGACCTGTGTCAAGACCATCGCATGCCCTGCACTCATCAAGAAGGAGGATGGATCCATAGAGACCGATCCGACACAATGCGTGGGATGCGGAATGTGTGCGAGCGTATGTCCCAAGGATGCCATGAAGGAGGCGGTCCAATGAAATACAGCATTCAGATCGTAGGTGTGGGAGGACAGGGTGTCCTTCTGGCGTCCATGGTCCTCGGAAATGCGGCCATGGCCGCAGGATACGACGTAGCCATGAGCGAGGTCCACGGTATGGCACAGAGAGGAGGCAGTGTCCTGTGCACCCTCAGATTCGGTGACGGCATAATCAGCCCCCTGGAGGCGGCCGGCGGAGCAGACCTGCTTCTCGGATTCGAACCCGCGGAGACCTGCAGGAACCTGGGACTCTGCAACAAGGACACCAGGATCGTCATGAATCTCGACCCCGTGTACCCATCCATGGTCGCGGCGGGATTCGAGAAATACCCCGAGGTGGAATCCCTCGTGGAAGCTGCGAAGAAGCTCAACGACAACATCCTGACCATCGGTGCCACCAACCTGGCCGTCGAGGCGGGAAAGGCCGTGGCTGCCAACGCGGTCATGATCGGTGCCGTGGCCGCCGTAGAGGGTTTCCCCCTGTCCAAGGAACTCCTTCTGGAGAAACTGAAGGAGAATGTACCGCCGAAGTTCCTCGAACTCAACACCAAGGCGTTCGATCTCGGCTATGAGTACATGAAGGGAAAGGCCTGAAAC
>JAEDGA010000059.1 GCA_016297775.1 Candidatus Methanomethylophilaceae archaeon | reverse complement strand
TTCTACACCATGTTCATCCCGATCGGGGCGTACCTGCTGTGGTTCATGCTCAGAGATGCGGTCGTGTACGACGGTGACGGAAAAAGGAGAATCCATTGGGAGAACGCCAAACCTGTCCTCAAACGCACCCAGAGGATCGTATTGTATGCGTCTCCGGCGATATTCGAGTTCTTCGTAGCCACATTTTTCTACGCGAACATGAGCAACATCGGATACGCATCCGGATTGCGGTTCTTCCCCGCGATACTGTCCTACCTGTTCCAGGACTCCGTCCCGCTGATTGTACTTGCGCTGTGTCTGACGGCCGTGGGGATCGTATCGATGCGTGACATGGACAGGAGGAGGATGGTTGTCTTCGCGTACGCGGTGATCGTCATACTGTTGTTCGTCATGTCCCTCAGACGCCTGTATCCCAGGTACACGCTGTATACCCTGCCCGTGATGCTACTGATCATGGCCCACGGGGCCGTATCCGAAAGGATGACAATGAAGATCATCACGTCCACAGGCATCTCCCTGATGGTGATGATGACGGCCATATTGCTGCCGCCCATATTCGAACAACACTCGGAACCCGATTACAGGGGTGCGTACGGATACGTCTCGTCGAATGCGTCGGAGGGCGATATCATGATCGTCGTACCGGACGAGGACGGTGTGAAATACACCATACAATTCTATTACGACGGTGATGCCAACAGAACGGTCACCATGCATCTGGCATCCACGGCCGATGAGATCGATGCGTTGGTGGACGGGCATCCCGGTTCCGCATGCTACGTGGTGGCGAACGCGTCGTGTACGGACGATGACGTGTATTCCGTACTCACGCCGGAAAGACTGGCATGGCGCAACGAGGACATGACCGTGTTCGTTCTGTGATGTTCGCGGAGATGCGTCCGCAGAACGGCGGGAGAGTACCGTCGGACATGCGATTCAGGATATGTCCAGACGATTTCTTTATCCGATGCTGGTATGCGGGATCCGTGACGGGCACGTATGTCCGGATGACGGCGGAGGATGCTTTTGGAAACAGTTAAAGCCAACCGATATCTATGGAAGGGACATGGCCACAGTCAAGCTGAAGACCAACATGGGAGATATCGACATCAAGATGTACGAGGATATGCCCATCACCGCAGGCAACTTCGTCAAACTCGTGAAAGAGGGATTCTATGACGGTCTCACCTTCCACAGAGTTATCGCAGACTTCATGATTCAGGGCGGATGCCCCAACGGAAACGGTACCGGCGGACCCGGATACACCATCAAGGACGAGTTCGTCAAGGGACACTCCAACAAGAGGGGTACGATCTCCATGGCGAACGCGGGACCCAACACCGGCGGAAGCCAGTTCTTCATCAACCTCGTCGACAACGGTTATCTGGACTGGGACAACAGGAGCACCCCCTACGCACACCCCGTTTTCGGAAAGGTCGTAAAGGGAATGGAAGTCGTCGATGCCATCGCTTCCGTGGAAACCAACAGGAACGACAAGCCCCTGTCCGATATCGTCATCGTACAGGCGACAGTAGACGAGTGAACGATCTCAAAAGAGGGCCCTCGGGCCCTCGCAACCTTTTATCCGGGATGATTGTGCGACATCATCCAAAATATATGACATAACGTGAATAACGTTGATAACATGATATTCGACGATAGGATCATCGGCCTTACGGAAGGATATGACTGGGTGTCCATCGACATATTCGATACGCTTCTGGTACGTCCGTACGTGGAACCGAAGGACCTGTTCGTTCATATCGAGAAGGAATATGACTCCCCGGGATTCTGCAGGGAAAGGATGGATGCGGAACGCAGGAACCGCGATCCCGAGAACGGAGAGGTCACGTTCGATGCCATCTACGAAGATATCGATCCGAGATATTCACATCTTAGATCTGCGGAGCTGGAGTTCGAGAACAGATCCGTGGTACCGAAGGTGATAAGGGATACGTTCGCCGAACTGGCATCCGGGAAGAACGTGATACTCGTTTCGGACATGTATCTTCCCACGGATTTCATCAGAGATCTTTTGGAAAGGAACGGGATAACCGGTTTCAAGGACATCCTGATATCCGGGGACATTGGTGTGAACAAACATTTCGGAAAATTGTTCACGTATGCTCTCGACAGATTCGGGATATCCCCTTCGGAACTGATACACATAGGCGACAACCCCAGATCGGACGGTAGCGTACCGGAAAGTCTCGGGATACGTACGATACATACCGAACGCCCCATAGACGAATATGCGAAGACCCATCCGAAAGAGATGAGATACTATCGCAGAAGGAAGAGTCCAGAAAGATCGATCATAGTGTCGATGGACATGCTGTACTGGCTGGAGAACAGGGATGAGGGATTCTGGAGATCCGTATCACACAGATTCGGCGGTCCGATCGTAACCGATTATTGCAACTACATACACGATAATGCCCATGATGATGAGCTGAAACTGTTCGTCGCCAGGGACGGATGGAATCTCATACGGGTCTACGATGTGCTGTTCGGTATCGGGCAATCCGAGTACGTGTACGCTCCGAGGATATTGAATCTCGCATTGTATGAGGATTATGAAACCAACAGGAAGTACAGAAAATACCGGGACGTACTGATGAGTGAGTTCTGCCCATGCAAGAACGACGATCCCGATTCATGGTTCGACGAGAATGAGGACACCATCCTGAAGAGAAGGGAGGTCATGTCGAAAAGATACGCATCCATGCTGGATGTGAAGACACATGGTATCGATAAGGTAAGATTGGTGGATGTGACCACCATGAAGTATTCCTCTCAAAAACTAATATCGAAATTCCTTCCCGGAAAGGATGTGTCCGGGATATACTACAACATCCTTGTCGACGATCCCAAGATACCACACGTAGGGTATCATATACGCAATAGAAAACTGAGATTCGACAACCATACCAACATAATGGAATTCTTCATGTCCAGCCCGGAACCCCCCATTGCAGGATTGGATGGGGATCTCAAGCCGATATACATGAAGCCGCACCCCTGCGAACAGGAGAGGTTGAATATATACAACGACGTGACCTCCGGAGAGATCGATTACGCAGAGAGGATGAGATCGATATTTGGCAAGAACATACCGCGGATCGGTTTCGACGATATCAAAGGGTGGTTGCACGTCCTCGTTTACGGATCGGACACTGAAACGAGAAGAAGATTGACCGACATGAAATGGCCGGTGGATTCCAAACATATGGAATACATCAGCATGATATTCCATCCCAGGGACACGTTCTACCACATGAAGAAGACGGTGTTGGATATCATGTGGTACGTATCACTATCGTTGAAATGAATCAGACCAGAGGTCTGCTCTCCAGGACCAGATGCGTTCCGGATCTGAGATAGATCAGCGGGACCCCGTGCTTCCTGAGCTTGGATCTCAGAAGTTTGTCATTCGTCAGGACATAGGCCTTCTCGCGAAGTGCCAATTCTATGACGGATGCGTCCCCGGTGGCATCGGTCTTGATGATCTGATACCTCCTTGCGAGATCCAGGGCGGCATTGGCATATTTGTGATCCAGATGCTTCAATTCCCCGATCAGTGGGCCTGGAACTATGAAACGTACGTCTCCGAGAAGTTCACGTACCGCATAATCCAGATTGATACGTAACTCAAAAGGCATTAGTAAGGCGTTTGTGTCGAGGACGACGGTCTGCATACCGCATCACTCGACGATTCCGTACCCGATGAGTCTCCACTTATTGGAGATCCTTCTGGAGATGGCCACCCTCTGTCCCTTCACGATGCAGACCGGAATCTTCAGTGCGACCTGGATGGTTCCGGCCTTACCGTTCTTGACGATACCAACAGTCGTTGCGGTACCGATGGACAGCATGAGCATCTCGTTGGACTTGATCTCATCGACCTCGAGATCCGAGGACGAACCCACGACCCTGTCAAGCAGAACGGTCTTCATGGTGAAATCGTGCGCGACCTCGGGGACCTGTCCGGGGATTCCGACCATGCGTCCGGTGAGTCCGTCGGATTTGGTGATCGAGGGGTCCAGGGATGTACCGATGGATATGAGACCTCCGGGACCGATGGACTTCACGGATTTGCTTCCCGCGAAGAGCGACGTGACCTGAGTGGTGAGCTTCTGCCATACGGTCTTTCCGCCGACCTCGGTCTTGATACCGGGAACTATCTCGATCTCGTCCCCGACCTTCAGGGTACCCTGGATGAGCGAACCTCCGAGCACACCGCCCTTCAGATCCTTGGGGACCGTTCCGGGGGAGTTGATGTCGAAGGACCTCGCCACATGCATCAGCGGAGGTGCATCGGTATCCCTCTTGACCGAGGACACGATGTGCTCCTCGATGGTCTTGATGAGCATGTCGATGTTCACACCGCTGTTGGCGGAGATGGGGACGATGGGTGCGTTCTCCGCGATCGTACCCTTGACGAACTCCTTGATCTGTTTGAAGTTCTCGACCGCCTGTTCCCTGGTGACGATATCGATCTTGTTCTGGACGATGATGATCTTCTCGATACCGATGATCGAGAGTGCCATCAGATGCTCCTTGGTCTGGGGCTGGGGACACTTCTCGTTGGCAGCCACCAACAGGATGGCTCCGTCCATGAGTGCGGCACCGGACAGCATGGTGGCCATGAGGGTCTCGTGTCCGGGTGCATCAACGAATGATACGGCTCTGAGGAACTCGGTGTCCGCACCACAGTGGGGGCACTTCTTGTCGGTCCCGTATGCCGCTGCGCCCTCACAGTTGGGGCACTTGTAGAACGCTACGTCCGCATATCCGAGTCTGATGGAGATTCCTCTCTTGACCTCCTCGGAGTGACGGTCGGCCCACTCTCCGCTGAGTGCGCGGGTGAGCGTGGTCTTACCGTGATCGACGTGTCCTATCATCCCGATGTTGACTTCGGGCTGCTTTGGTACCTTCATCGGATTACTCCGAGGACTCTGCCGCTGCGATAGTCTCTTCGATGGACTTGGGTCCGTACTCCGTGACCGCCATGTTGATCTGGACGATCTTCTCGGAGATGGCGCAACCGTGGATGGCGACCCTTCTCCTCTGTCCGGGGTACTTCTCGTGGAATCCGAGTCCCTCGGACATGAGCAGCTTTCTCCTCCTGTTTCCGGGGAGGTCCTTCCTCATGGGGGTTCCGTTTCCGTCGGATCCGCCGGTGATCTGGAGTTTGTATCCGGGAAGTCCGACGAAGATTCCGTCAATGATCTCTCCGACGCACTTGCCAGTCAGAGAGTTCGCGTGGTGGCCAGTGACCGTCATGTTGTAGGACTTGCCGGTCTTCTTGTCGTTAATAACAGCTTTGTACTCTGCCATTTGAACACCTGTAATGCGGGCTATCAATCTATGGTTTATATATGTTGGTACAAGGACGATGGATTGCCAATATCATGTGCATATCCCGGAGAAAGATACAATAAATCCTATGGATTAAAAATTTAAACGCGATTATTGTGGATAAATCACAAATTTTAAATTTAAAATATGTTATACAATAATTGTGTTGATTAACTTCAGTGTTACCAACTACAAGGTTTTCAAAGAAAAGACCACACTATCCATGGTCACCAATTCGGATAAGAGGCTCCCAGAGAACACTATTGAATTGAAACAGTACAGTAGATCCCATATTCTGAAAATGGCCGCGATATACGGCGCCAACGCTTCAGGAAAGACGACGATGATACGTGCCATCGAACTTTTTCTTAATTTTATCAAAATATCTGCATCGCACGACGATAGATTGCCGTTGAATCACACTCCGTTCCTTTTTGACAAAACAGAGAAAAAACCTACCTCATTCAGTGCAGAATTCATTTCCAATGAAATTCGCTATGAATATGGATTTTCATATGATAGTATGGGAATAACGGAAGAACACCTGTACAAATATCCAAAGGGAAGGAAGAGCACAGTGTTCGAACGCGATGGAATGGAATATGTCTTTAAATCGGACGTCAAATTTCATACCGAAAATTCCAGACGTGTACGCAAAAATGCACTGTATGTGTCCGTATGTTCCCAATTCAATGATCCGGATTGCCTGAACGTGATGAGGTGGGCCACCGAAGATATGCTGGTCATTGCAGGATATGATGTCACATATTCTCTCGATGTCCTCACAAGGCTCATGAGTGAGGATATGAACTTCAAAAGAATCGCACAACGTGCATTCAGAATCGCAGATATGGGCATAACAGATGTGAAAGATCGGATGAAATCGATATCCAATACTGTTCCGTCCAATACAGTGAATGTACCACTTACGGACATATGGGTGAAACATGAATTCAACGGTATGAAAAAAGAGCTCCCGATCGGTTTGGAATCATCCGGTACGATACGTTTCCTATCTCTGATAGGCCCGGTGATAATGGCGCTTATTAGAGGCAATACCATTGTGGTTGACGAATTGGATATGAGTTTTCACACTGATTTGTGTGAGTGGATATGTTCGCTATTCTCCGACCCTACCGAGAATAAGAAGAATGCACAACTGATATTCAACACACATGATGTCATACTTCTTGATCAGTCAAAGGTGAGAAGGGATCAGATATACCTGGTAATCAAAGATTGGAAAACTGGTTTCAGTGAGATGAGAAGACTGTCGGAATACAGGATACGCAATGATCTGGATATACGCAAAGCATACCTTAATGGCAGTTTTGGCGGAAAGCCATTCATTGCACCCGAATCCCTTATGGAGCCGTAAATGAACCTTCACCAATTACGTTCCAAAATACTGATTGTTACAGAAGGCTATACTGAGAAGAAGTATTTTGAAAAATTTCGTGAAAGAGATGTGGATTACGAAGTAATTGTGCGTAAATCACCGGATAACAATGCCAAGAAGGTTTTTAACCTAAATTTTCGATTTGTGGTACTACACTGATTTTCTGATCTTTTCTTCTTATAT
>JAEDGA010000012.1 GCA_016297775.1 Candidatus Methanomethylophilaceae archaeon | reverse complement strand
GGAACTTCTCATGAGGTCGCCCTCCAAGATCGTGTGTGTCGGATGGAACTACCGTCCGCACATCACCGAGACGGATGCCGTGCTACCGAAGGAGCCCATCATCTTCTTGAAGCCATCATCATGCATCGTGCATGACGGTGACGACATCGTGATTCCCAAAGGAGTGACCAACGTCCAACACGAGGTGGAGATGGCGCTGATAGTCGGAAAGGAGTGTCATGACGTATCCGAGGAGGATGCATTGGGATATGTATCCCATATCGCAGTATTCAACGACGTCACCGCACGTGATATGCAGAACGTCGCACGCGATACCGGGAATCCCTGGTCCATCGCCAAGGGTATGGACACGTTCGGTCCGATTTCCGATTACATATCCGTGGAAGGTGTCGACCTCCCCTCACTGGGGCTCACGCTCACCGTGAACGGCGAGGTCAGACAGAAGGGCCGTACATCCGATATGATATTCACGCCGGCATTCCTGATATCCTATATCTCCCGGTTCATGACCCTGAACGAGGGGGACATCATCGCCACCGGTACCCCTGAGGGGATCTCCGAGATACGTGACGGTGATATCGTTCACGCATCCATTGATGGGATCGCGTCAGTGAGGAACAATGTTCGTTCCGCTTAATCCCAGAATCTCTTGTTCTTGGCGAACAGAACTTCGGCAGAAAGGATGTCCCTGAGGAAATCATCCTCATCGGTGTGCGACTTCCCCAATATACGTGATGCCGCATCGGGACCCACACCCCTTCCCGCAAGCGTCATCGCCGCACGTTTCCCGCCTTCATTGACGAGATTCGCTATGCGGCGGATCCTGGCCACATCCTTCCTCTCCTGCGCATCCAACGAATCCGGATCCTTGGCGAACAGTTTGATCTTGTCCATGTCGTATCTCTTCAGAAGTGCGACCATTATCCCGTTGCATTTGTGACACACTATGCGTTTGGGGGCGTTCCCCACCCTTATGCGCCACTGGTTCTGACAGAAGAGACACGACGCGAACAGCGTCTCATCCTCCAGTCTCTTCTTCAACGCCATGAGGATCATATGGTCCGCACGCAAGGGTTGCATGAGCTCCTTGGTACGGGTGACACCCCACAATCCGATGGGCGACAGGGATTGTTCCACGATCTCGATCTCCCCGGACGCTATCATCGATACCACCTTCTCGGTATTGTCCACATCCAGGTCCTCCCACAGCACCTTGTCCACGGCCTCTCTGTACGCCGCCGTGCCTTTGTGCAGTTCGAAGAGTTTGTTGAAGTTGATGAAACGGTGGTCCGCACCCTTCTCGATGATACCGAACTTCTTCGCCACGTACGCGAACCTCCAACGGAGGAAGGTGGAGTTGATAAGGGTACGTTTCACAAGATCCCTGACCGTGCCTGGGCGCAGCAACATGAGGGTCTCCCTGACCACCTTGGTGGTGATGTTGCGGGGCAGGTTCATTATTATGCGGTACGGGTCCGTGGTGACCGCTATGCTCTCCTGTATCCTGGAGACCAGCAGTGCCGTTATTATCTTGCTGAGGGTCTCGTTGACGCGCGTACCGAAGCACGCGTTGATTATCGCCAGTTGGTCCCCGGTCTCGATGGTTATGCGCTTGTCTGTGGGCATCGCCCATCTGCCGTTCTGTTCGTCCAGCTGTGCCTTGATCCTTCTTACCGATTCGGGATTGCATTTGTAGGGGGTGAAATCCTCGCTTTCGCGCAGCCTTCCCACCTCCTGTGCGACGGAGAACGGTACGGGGATGTCCGATCCCGTCCACGAGGGTACGGCACCCATGTCCCTGGTCTCTTCGACAAGAATCTCGTCCTCCCTCTGCTCCACCACCCTCCATGTACGGCCTTTGGCAACGAAGATGTTGTATTCGTTCTGGAAGGTGGCGACGAAGCTCTCGTCGAGGGAACCGATTATCGCTCTGGTGGATATGTCCCTGATGTAGTAGCTCTTCTCGTCGGGGATCATCGAGATGTTGTTGTAGAAGTACTCCATCCCTTTCTTCGAGCGTTTGAATCCGTCCTCGTCCTCGAACACCATCTTGATGGACTTCAGCTGTTCCAATGTATCATCGAAATCGGAACGCTGAAGGTCCCTGAAGACGTAGGATCTGCGCAATACCGCATACGCATCGTCACGGGTCATCTTCCCGTTCATGGTCATGGCTATGATCTGGTTCGCCACCACGGTGAGCGGTGAGGGTCTTCCGAAGCTGGTCTCAACCTCCTTCGCCTCGCTCTTCCTCGCGACGACGGCGGCTTCCAGCAGTTCGTCCGGATCCGCGGACAGTATCTTGGCCACGATCCTCTCCCCAACCCTGTGGCCGGCACGTCCCGCCCTCTGGATCATCCTGGCGACGTCCCTGGGGGAGTTATATTGTATCACCAGATCGGTGGATCCCACATCGATACCCAATTCCAGCGACGATGTACATATGAGGGCCTTCAGTTCGCCGTTCTTGAACTTGTCCTCCATCTCCATCCTGATCTCTTTGGAAAGCGATCCGTGATGGACATCTATCGGGAAGCTTTCGTCCCAATGTTTGTATCTGGAGGTCATCCATTCCGCTGCCTCTCTGGTGTTGACGAAGAACAGTGTCGAGCGTCCGTTCTCGATGAGTTCCCTCGCTCTTTTCATTATCGAGATGGCATCCTCGTCACCCTGGAGTTTATCGATGAGTGCGTGGTCAGCGGGGGATTCCGGACATTCGACGGTGATGTCCATGTCCCTGAACGTATCGTGTTTGCAGATGATCACGTCCCTCTTCACGCCCGCGAGGAATCTTGCGACCTCCTTCTCGTTACCGACGGTAGCGGATAATCCGATCCTCTGGAAATCTCCGGCCAGGGCCACCAGTCTCTCGAGGGCGACGCTCATCTGTGCGCCCCTCTCGTTGTCCACGAGTTCGTGTATCTCGTCGATTATCACGCATCTGACGTTCTTCAGATGATCCGCCAACCTCTTCCCGGTGAACATCACCTGCAGGGTCTCCGGGGTGGTGATGAGGACCTCCGGCGGATTGACGGACTGTCTCTGTCTGTCGTATGCGGAGGTGTCCCCGTGTCTCACGTCCACACTGATCCCGAGTTCGGATCCGAGGTCCTTCATCCTCTTCATCATGTCCCTGTTGAGGGCTCTCAGAGGGGTGATGTAGATGCACCTTATTCCTGGTTTCTTCCCGGATCTGCGGATCGCATCGAATATCGGCAGTATCGCGGCCTCCGTCTTCCCGATACCAGTCGGGGCCACAAGAAGTACGTTCTTGGCCGTTTGGATCTTCGGACCTGCGTCCTTCTGCGGAGGGGTGGGTTCGGTCATCCCCCTCTTTGCGAGTACCGCATTCATCTCGGGGGACAGGTAATCGAAGGTCATGAGTAAAAAAAGGATTCCGGGCCGAAGCCCGGTGTTGTTTCATCGAAGAATCACTTCTTCTTCTTTCCCTTCTTCATCTGGCGGATCTGGGCCTTGACGGCTTCACGGATCTCCGTTGCCTGGGCATCTCCGTCGGTGATGTCGAGTCCGTTGTAGCACATGACGACCCAACCCTCGCTTTCGAGCTTGGGCTTGACCTCGGATGCGTCGATGTCCACGTAGACTGCGACCTTACCTTTTACGAATGCCACGGGGATATTGTACTCTCCGTAGTTCCTTCTGCACCTGAGCTTCTTGTTCCAGGCCGCTCTCCTCAGGACTCCTTCGGGGGTCAGGTCCCAGTTGAACTCCTCCTCATCGATCTCGATCTCGAGGTCTTCGGGGTCGTTGAAGAACTCCTCGTTCTCCTTCTTGGCTGCCTCTGCGGCGGCCTCGGCCTCTGCCGCAGCCTTCTTGGCCTCTTCGGCTTCTTTCTTTGCTGCTTCGGCCTCTGCCTTGATGGCCTCGATTTCCTTCTTCGCTGCCTCGGCCGCCGCTTTGGCCTCCTCGAGCTCCTTGGGATCGATGGCGGGTGCGACCTCGACCTCCTTGACGGGTTCCGGTTCGGGTGCCGCGACCTTGGGTGCGGTGACCTGCAGGAGGATCTCGGAGATGTCCATGACCTTGACGTTGGATCCTGCCTTCTTGGCTCCTGCCTTCAGGTTGAGGACACAGAACGGGCAGGCGGTTGCGATGACCTCTGCTCCGACCTCCTCCGCATCGTGGATCCTCTCGGCCGCGATGTTGACTGCGAAGTCGTTGAATGCTGACTTGTAACCTCCTCCGGCACCGCAGCACCTGGAGTGGTCCCTGTTCTTCTCCATCTCGACGAAGTCGATTCCCTTGATCTTCTTCAGGATGTTACGGGGCTCCTCGTAGACCTTGGAGTGCCTTCCGAGGTGGCAGGGATCGTGGTATGTGACTCTGGCCTTGAACTCGTTGTTCAGGGGGAGCTTCTTCTCCTTGATGAGCTTGTCAACGTACTGTGTGAAGTGGTAGACGTTCTGTCCTGCCTTGGAGTAGTAGTCACCGATGTTGCTGGAGATGGTCTTGTAACATCCGGAGCAGGTCATGATCATGTCGTTCGCACCGATACCGTCGGCCTTGGTGACGGTCTTCCTGGCGAGATCGAGTGTCTGGTCCTTGATTCCGACCCTGAGAAGGGGCGAGGAACAGCAGACCTCTTCGCTTCCGAGGCAGTTGATCTTGACTCCTGCGCGGTCGAGGATGATGGCTCCCGCGGCGGGGATGTGCTGCATCCTGTAGGATCCGGTACATCCTGCGTAGAGGATGGCCTCGGGGACCTCGGTCCTGGGGACCTCCTTGGGCCACCATGCGTCCCTCTTGGATGCGGGCTCGCCGAACGAGTTTCCGGTGGCCGCGATCTTCTTTGCGATTCCCTTGTGGACGGGGAGAGGTGCGACGCCCTCCTGGACGAGCCATGCCCTTACGATCTCCCAGAGCTTGACGAGCTCGATCTTCGCGTGGCAGACCTCCTCACAGTTTCCGCATCCGGTACACTTGTACATGGCGTCCACGAAGTCAGGGGAGATGGTGGCCTTCCTTCCGATGATCTTGTCGATCAGTCCGAAACCGGCCTTGTCGAGCTGGTTCAGGTAGTAGATCTTTCCTCTGGGGGTGACGGACTCCCAGGGGGTCTGTCTGTGGGCCTCGCAGACGTCGATACAGTATCCGCACATCTGACACTGGACCAGTTCTCTCGTGATTCTGGGAAGCCTGATGGTCTTGGGCTTCTCGGGAAGTGTAATCGTCTTTGCCATGGATAATACCTCGAAACGTTCAGAACGGGCGATACCCCCGTTCGCCTAATGTGCGCAGAATTAAGATAGGGGTATATTAACCCATCCTATCGTCGAAGTAGTGCCACACATTCCAAACGACCCATTTCTACGAATTTCGTAGAATCGCTACGCCGGCGCCTGCTGGCTAATGGATCGGCACCCTATGGTCGGATTTATCAACCCCCTACACGATGTGGATACCATGTGTCCAAGGGTCATGTATTTCGACAATGCGGCCACCACCAGAGTGCTTCCCGAGGTCTTCGAGGAGATGCGTCCTTATTTCTGCGAGAGCTACGGCAACCCCAGCAGCATCCACGATCTCGGCTTCTCCGCCGCCGCCGCGATGCGTACGGCGAGGGAGAGGGTGTCCAGGACCCTTGGCTGTTATCCTTCCGAAATAACATTCACATCGGGAGGTACGGAGTCGGACAATCTTGCGATTCTGGGCGTGTTGGGCCAGAACGGCAGGGACAGGATAGTCACCACCGCCATAGAGCATTCCGCCGTGTTGGAGACATGTGCCGAGGCACGCCGTCGTGGCTTCAGGACCACGGTCGTCCCCGTGGACGGAGAAGGTTTTGTGGACATCTCCGAACTGGAGGCCGCGATGGGTGATGATGTGGCGTTGGTGTCGGTCATGGCGGCCAACAATGTCATCGGTACGCAGCAGGATCTCCGCAGGATATCCCGTATCGCGCATGATCACGGTGCATTGTTCCATACGGATGCCGTGCAGGGTTACACTAAGATGGACGTGGATGTGAAACGCGACGGTATCGATATGCTCTCCCTGTCGGGACACAAGGTCCATGCTCCGAAGGGTATCGGGGCCATCTACGTCAGATCGGGAGTGGAGCTGTCGCCGATCATCTTGGGCGGGGGGCAGGAGAGGGGGCTCCGTTCGTCGACGGAGAACGTGCCCGGAATTGTGGGGCTGGGGAAGGCGGCGGAGATGGCGTTCTCCGACATGGAAGGGGACGTCATGCGCATGACCTCCATGAGGGACAGGATAATCGACTCCGTCTGCGAGATATCCGGGGCGCATCTGAACGGACCGAGATCCGACCGTCTGTGCAACAACACACACTTCAGGTTCGACGGTGTGAAGGGCACCGACCTGGTGCTGAAACTGAACAGGATGGGTTTCGCCACATCCACCGCATCCGCATGTTCCGCAGGGGAGGCGGGCCCTTCCCACGTCCTCACCGCCATCGGTCTGAACGCGGAGCAGGCACTTTCATCCCTCAGGGTGACCCTGTCCCCGCTGAACACGGACGAGGAGGTGGATGCGCTGTTGGAAGCGATCCCCGTCGCAGTCGCCGAATGCAGATCTCAGTGAGACGGACGGAACCTTCTGAGCCTCAGGGCGTTGGATACCACCGACAGTGATGACATCGACATCGCAGCCGCTGCCAGCATCGGCATGTGTCCTATCTCGGACATGCCGAACAGATACGGCAGTCCCGCCATGAACGGGATGCATATCGCATTGTAGCATACTGCGAGGAACAGATTCTGTTTGATGTTCTTCAACACCGCCTTCCCGCACTCGATCGTGCGGGGCACGTTGGAAAGATCGTCGTTCATCAGCACGACGTCGGATGCGGTCAGGGCTATGTCGCTGCCGGATCTCATCGACACACCTATGTCCGCCTGCGCCAATGCCGGAGAGTCGTTGATACCGTCCCCGACCATCATCACGTAACGTCCGCGTGCCTGTTCCTTCTTGATGTATGTGACCTTGTCCGCCGGCATGGTCTTGGACATGTATGATCCTATGCCGCATGCATCCGCCACGGCGGATGCGGATCCTTCGCTGTCGCCGGTGACCATATGCACGTCCACGCCCATGCGGGAGAGCCATTGCACCGTATCACGGGATTCTTCCCTTATCATGTCGGATAATACGAATCTTCCCTGCGGTACTCCGTCCTCCGAGACGTATGTCACGGTGCCACGGATGTCATCCTTGTCATCCTCCATCGAACCGACGTTATATCTGTGTCCGCCGTAGGTGAACGACACACCTCTACCTACGACGTACTCGAAATCCTTGGCATCCTCCTCGGGCGCATCCGCGTTGGATGAGCAGTATTCGGATATCGCGCGTCCTACGGGGTGTTCGGAGAGGGATTCGCCGGCACCGATCGCCGGGAGGATCCTTTCCGGTCCGTCGAAGGATTCGACCACGGGTCTTCCGCAGGTGACCGTACCCGTCTTGTCCAATATGACGGAGTCCGTCCTTCCGGATCTCTCCAACGAACCTGCGTCCCTGAACAGTATCCCCAATTCCGCGGCCCTTCCGGAACCGACGGTTATCGCAAGAGGCGTGGCCAGGCCCAACGCGCACGGACATGATACGACCAGCACGGATATCGCTATGTTGAGGGCGAACGGCACATCCTTGCCGGCGATCAGCCATAATATCGCGGATATTGTTGATACCGTTATAACAGCGGGGACGAAACGTGCCGCCACGCGGTCGGCCATGCGGGCTATCGGCGCCTTGGTGGATTTCGCTTCTTCCATCATGGCGGCGATGTCGGAGATCATGGTGTTCTCGCCGATACCGGTGACCCTGAATGTGAATGTACCATCCACGTTCATCGTACCGCTGTAGACCTTGTCGGAATCCGTTTTCAGAACGGGCATGTGCTCCCCGGTGAGCATGGATTCGTCAACTGATGATCTCCCTTCGATGATGTCTCCATCGGCGGATATCCTCTCCCCGGGCCTTACGATCACGACATCGCCTTCGGAGAGTTCCGAGGTCGGGATGGTGATCTCCACGCCGTCGCGTATGACGTTCGCGTTGTCCGGTACGAGTGCCAGAAGTTCTCTGACAGCATCATCCGCCTTCATACGCGACCGGGATTCGAGATACTTACCGACGGATATCAGTGTCAGTATCATGGCGGCGGAGTCGAAACATATGCCCATCGCATCCGCACCGGTGACGTACGAACGTATCGTGATGTACAGACTGTACGCGAACGCTGCACCGGAACCCAATGATACCAGGGTATCCATGGTCGGGGTGCCGGACATCAGCGATCTCGCACCTTTGACGAAGAACCTTCCGCACATCAGCAGAACGGGAAGGCATAGTACCAGCTGTACGGTGGAGTATATCCTTGGATCATCCGATCCGGGGACATCCAATCCGAACATCGGGCCCATGGCATACACGAAAAGTACGGCGGACAGTATGCCGGAGGCGGCGATCTTGCGCGGATCCCAGTCCGATATACGGGTGCCGTTAGTGACCACGGGGTATCCGATCCTGTCGAGGACGGATGTGATCTTCTCCTCCGAGACCTTATCGGGATCGAAGGATACGAAGACGGTGTTGCCCGCGAATACGGCCTCCACCGATGAAATTCCGTTCAATCTGCCCAATTCCTTCTCGATACGGGCGGAACATGCGGCACAGGACATGCCGCTGACCTTGAACGTCTTTTCGGTCATTTGAAGAGACCCTTCTTCACCCTTCCCTTGAATCCCGCATCGATGACTGCCATGAGGAGAGTCTCGTCCGCTATGTCGATATCCGATTCGACTACGGCGGTGCCTTTTCTGTGATCCGCTGTGACGGATGTCACGCCATCTATCTTGCAGAGCGCGTCATGGACCTTCGCGGAGCAATTCTCACACATCATGCCTTCGATCTTCAGAGTCTTCTTTGTCATGTACTGGCAATCATTTTCGTCGTATTTAGATTTAGGCATATCTAAAGATTGATATGCGTACAGGTTAAATCCGTAAAAATTAATCCCGTATCATGCAATTGGGAAGGGATGCATTAGCGATAGCAGTGGTGCTCCTGATGGTTTTCGCCGCGATACCAGTGATCGCGGAGACCGACCACGCGGAGGTCCCTGCGGGAAACAAGATAGATGGGGTAAGGCTGTACGAGGTCGTTTACAACGATCCCGATCTCGGCGATTGCTTCTCCATCAAGAACTATGGCAGCAAATCTGTCAGTCTCAACGGTTACTATGTGAAGACCCAGGGTGGCAAACAGTATGATTTGCCTAACATGACACTCACATCCGGCGAGATCGTTGCATTCATAAAATCAAAGGTATCCGATTCCTGGTTCTGCACAGACAGGACCGTGAAGATCACCAGTGGGATCGGGACCATGTTCACCAACACCGGCACCAATGTGTACTTGTGTGACAGCTTTGATAAGAATGTGGACGTAGTTTCGTATGGGTCTGTGAAGACCATGCCTTCGACGAAGGATTGGATCGGAGATTCTGTACCCCTGTCCAATATGAAGGAGGCCATACGCAGGGTTGAACCCAAGGATTCCAATTCCAATTTCGATTGGACCGCCACCTCCGACGGGATGACATCGAATGGATTCTACGACGTTCCCGAATTCACCGGCAATGTGTTGCCGTTCGTGTTCCCGGATTCCAAGGGGGGACCGATCCTCAGGGCATTGAAGGATGCAGATACCAGTATCCATATCTCGATATACATGCTGACAAGCAAACACGCCGCTTCGATATTGGCTGCGAAGGCCGAGGAGGGCGTGGATGTCAAGGTCCTTTTGGAGAACAAACCCTTGGGTTACGATCACTCCTATGATATTCTGCAATCGATCGTTGACAAAGGAGGAAACGTATCCTTCATCGGGTTCCCTGTAGGTGGAAGCACTTCCGAGGACAGGTATTCGTACGTTCACAACAAGTATTGTATCATAGACGGCGAAACCGTGATCGTCACGTCCGAGAACTGGACCGGACCCAACCTCGGTAACGGTAAAGGAAACAGGGGATGGGGTGCAGTCGTAGAATCCACGGGTTATGCCGCATACATGGAATCCTATTTCTCCAACGATTGGAACGGAAAGGATGTGGCCACCCTCGACGAGAAGTTGAGCAACCCGGTGAGCGGTACCAAGCTTCTTTCAATGGAAGAGATATCGACATATGTGGATGCGCTTCCGGAGTCGGGTTCCGTCATCAACGGCGCGCGTCTCAAGATGTACATGTCCCCCGACAACACGTTCAAGGCGATAAATTACTACATGAGTAACGCCAAGGAAAGGATCTACACCGAGCAGATGGATGTCGGAAAGTCATTCGAGAATCCGGACAACCAATCTCCCATCAGGTTCATGCTGGATGCCGCGGCACGCGGAGTGGACGCGAAGTTCATGATTTCAGAGGATTCGGAGGAGCTTCTGTCATACCTTAGGTCCCACGGTGTGAAGGCGGCAAAGATGTCCCAGAATGGATATTCCACGATGCACAATAAAGGTGTGATCATCGATGATTGTGTATGGATCTCTTCCGTCAATTGGACCGAGAACGCATTCCTAAACAACAGAGAGTGTGGTCTCTACATCATGGATGAGAGAGTCACCGAATTCTATCTCGCCGAATATATGGAGGATTGGGATTACAACTACGTTCCGTCCGACAATCAGCCTCTGGATGTCCCCGTCGAGACCGTGGCAACCGTATCCATTGGTGCGGTGATCATCGGATTCCTCGTCTATCTCTACAATAACTTCCTCGGAGGCGGAAAGAAAAAGAAGAGGAGGTGAGCGGATGTCACCTCTCTCCTTCCGTATGGATGGAGAAGAGGTACATCCCTCCCAGAACAATAACGGAGCCTGCGATGACGAAAGGTGCCGGAATCTCCGACAGGAGTACCAGTGCCAGCAGCGCTCCGAAAACCGGTTCTCCAAGATTTATCACGGCTATGAATGTGGGCGATTCGTATTTCAATCCCCAGCTGTAGACCGTCTGTCCCAGTATGGTACAGAACAATGCCATGCCGAACGCTGCACCGTAGTCCACGGGTCCGAATCCGGATATGTCACCTCCGCCGGATACGCATATGACGAACGCTGTCGCGGCAGCGGCGGTGTAGACGACCAATGTGTATAATGCGGTGGACATGCCGGTCCTGACCTTCGCACCAATTATCGTATAGAACGAGAAGAGCAACGCACCGATGATCGCAAGGATGTCCCCCCAGAGTTGCATATCGCCGCCGCCGAAATCGCTGGCGGCGATCAGGACGCTTCCGCCGAACGTGATACCTATGGCACCCACAGCCTTCTTGGATATCACTTCCCTGTACAGAAGGTACATTATCCCTGCGTTGAAGAACACGGTGGTGTTGATGAACACCAGACTGGAGGCCACCGACGTGTATCTCACGGAGTCGAAGAACATTGCAAAATGCAGTGCCAGTATCACACCGCTCATGACACACAGAGAGGCGCTTCCAAGATCCATGGAACCGAGTTCTCCCCTGTATCTTACAAACAACGCGATGGGGATCGTGAGCAGCGCGGAGAAGAACATCCTGTAGAAGGAAAGACCCATCGAGTCTGCATCCGTATATCTCGTCAGTATTGCGGATACGGACAACATCAGTGTCGCGAACAATATGATTATCCTTCTTTGCAGGGTGTTCATCCTATGCCTTCAGAAGAGCCGTGTCTGTTCCGCGGCCCTTTTGGGCAATATCGGATCTACGATATAATCCATACCTGTAGAGGAACAGATCAGGCTCTGTTCGGCAAGACTGTCGTAACGCGACATCTCCCCGCCTTTTATCAGAAGTGTTCCGCAGTTCCTCCATATGAATGTCACATCGTTGGATACGCAGGACTCCCTCATCGACGACACCCATTCCATGTCACACGGCCTCACCTCTCCGTGACCGTACTCCCCTCCGACGAAGACGGCATCTATCGATCCCTCGGACAATTCCTTGTCCCCGTCTATCTTGCCGATCATGGGCGCGACGAAAACATCCCTCTTTCTTGCCGGTATCGACATGAGGATCGGGACGCGTTTGTCCCAGGCATCCTGATCCTCGGTACTGACGGACATACGGACGTTCCGATATCCGTCGCCCCAATCCTTCGGAAGGGATTCCATTATGCGTTCCGGACGTTTTGTCAGGATCTCGAACGTCAGATCCTTTCTTTTGGAGATCATCCTCCAGGCCTCGTCACGCCATTCGTCGGCCTCTTCGATGAAGAAATCGCTGGTCATGGACGTCATGACCAGTACATCGTTCAGTACGTATCTCCCGTTCCTGTCCTTGCGTACGGGTCTATCGAACTGTGTGGACGATCTCCTGACGGTGGAACTTCCGGGTATGCCTCTGAGGCGGTTGCCCTCGAACATGTAACAGTTCTGGCACCCCCTGCTGACCTTCCTGCATCCGTGCCACGGATTCCAGGATGTGGTCCTCGAATAGATCTCGCAGGATACTCCGTTCATCGTTCCGTTTTCCCATTCCTGTAATATATCATTTTGGCATAATGTACGGCGTGAGATACAAGGCCGTTCTCAGCGATTTCGATTATACACTCGGGGATACCACAGAGGGCATCGTACAGTGCGTGAATGCCGGGATGGATGCTCTGGGTCTTCCGCATTGTGATGCGGATTCCGTGTGCCACACCGTGGGGATGTCGTTGGAGAGGACGTACGAGGAACTCACTGGCGACCGTGATGCCTGTAATGCACGTGTCTTCTCCGAACATTTTCTGAAGGAGGCTGACCGGGACATGTCCCATCAGGCCTATTTCTATGATGGTGTTGTCGATATGCTCAGGTCTCTGAAATCTGAAGGGATCATGGTTGCCGTGGTATCCACAAAATACAGGGACAGGATAGCCGAGATCTTCGAGTCCAATGGGATATCGGACCTGGTCGATCTGATAGTAGGTGCGGACGATGTCGAGAGGGAGAAACCAGATCCGGAGGGGCTGATCCGTGCGATGGAGCATTTCGGGACGGATCCGTCCGAGACGGTGTTCATCGGCGATACCGATGTGGATGCGGAGGCCGCATTCAGGGCAGGTGTGGATTTCGTCGGAGTAAGGACGGGACCGAACCCTTCACACGAGTTCGAGAAGTATCCGAAGATCGCTGTTCTGAAGGATGCCACAGGTCTCAGGGAGATCGTTCTGGATCGCATCTGATGCCGTCCCCATCGTAGATCATTCACAATATTGTTTTTTCGTGATCGTACGATCAATCAAATTTTTCATATCCCAGCATCGGTTCACGCGATGCGGATGATATGCTGGTAGTGAAATTCATTGGATAGATTGCTGGATGTAAAATTGGTGGGCCTGGCCGGATTTGAACCGACGACCAACTGGTTATGAGCCAGTCGCTCCACCGACTAAGCTACAGGCCCCCACAGACTCCCCTAACTCTCTGCCGTATTTAATTTATTTGTTCTGTTCCGGGAAATCGGACGGGGTGAAAGATGTCGGAGAAAACCCCTGTGACACGGTCTGACAGAGAATCGATGTAATAGAATGGCGCCGGCACAAGGACTCGGACCTTGGACCTTGTGATTAACAGTCACACGCTCTACCAACTGAGCTATGCCGGCCTAGTACTTGCATTGAAAGACTGATATAAAAAATTTTTTGCACATCCCATCACTGTGCAAGTGCATCCTTGAGAAGTGTTTCCACCTCATCCACGGATCTGCGCAGTCTCTCCATGTATGCGAGGGTGTCGCGCATGTAGGATTCGTACTTCTCGGTGACGGTCGCTCCTTCCGGGGTGGGTGCGATCACACCATCCTTCTCGAGCAATCTGAGCGAATATCTGATCTTGTGCTTCGGGATGTCCGTGATCTCCGAGAGTCTGATGATCCCGACGGGCTGATTCTCCTTGGTCACACGAAGCATCTTGATGTGACGGATCAGAAGCGAGATGTCCTCTTCCAGTTTGTTGATGGTGATGTCCTGTCCGTCCATTTGTGTCCCCGCAATTCAGTGAAGACTGAGAATTCTTTGGTTTAAGGGAGTTTGGGTTTGGAGGCAGGATTCACCTGCCGTACCAGTGGTTCTTTCCCCATTTGGTGTAATTGGTAGACCAGGCCTGGATGAAAGATCCGCAGCAGTCGAGTGCTTCCTGCTCCGTCTTGAACGTTTTGTAACATCCAAGGCACTGATATCTCATCTCGGGTGCCTTCGATTTCTTTCCGAACATATGATGCCGATTGTTAAGACCCTTAATAAAGGTTGTCGCTGTGAAGAGTCCCGCGGTATGCATGTGGCTGTATTGTGGCTATCGGTATCGCACCCCATGGACGGGAGAGAAACCTTACAAATATCCTGGAAGTCATCCGATAAGTATGCTGATAGATGCACATATCCACATCTGGGACAGGGACATGCTTCCGGACGAATCCGTCAGGAACTATCTGGAACCCGCAAGGAAGTTCACCGAGATGTACGGGGATATATTCGACTTCTATCTGGATGCGGAGATCCCGTTCAGCGATTACGATTCCAAGAAGGAAGGGTTGGACGAGATGATCACCTACTCCGGCATGGATAAGGTGGTGGTGCTCGCGACGGATTTCGGTCTGATAAACGAGGGCAGGATGTCCAACGAGGAGTACATGAAGTGGCTGTACGATCAGTGCCAGAGTGATGATAGACTCCTCCTTTTCGTCGGTGTGGATCCCAACCGCAAAAACGCTGTGGAGATGTTGGAGCGTTTCTACGACCTATACGAGCCGGCGGGACTGAAGATGTATCCTGCCACCGGATTCTATCCCGACGATCCGAGATACGAGCCCTTCTGGAAGAAGGTGGAGGAGCTGGGTCTTCCGGTGACCACACATGCAGGCATGGCACTCGCACCTTTGGATGAGAAGTACTGCCACCCATCCTTCATGAGGGCGGTGGCCGAAAGACATCCCGACACCAAGTTCATCATAGCGCATCTGGGCGGCAAGTTCCATGACGAGCTCTTCCCTCTCATGGAGGCCTGCGACAACGTATACACGGATTGTTCCGCACTCCAGGGGTGGACCATCAACTCCGCGGACATCATTCGCAGCAGACTCATCGAAGCAGTATCCAGATTCCCGGATCGCGTGGTGTACGGATCCGATTTCCCGTTGTACGAGTACAGCATATCAGCATCGCGTTTCGTGGACCTAATACGCAATACCGATCTGGGTGGGGAGAGGAACACCGATGCCCTCCTTGGCGGCAACATGGCAAGGATATTGGGGATCTGATCAACATACCCAGTGTACAAATCAGACTATATAATGAACATATGGGCGGGAGTTGTGTCCAAAACCAATCAAAAGAGGGCCGAATATATCAACGCATATTTATATCTAGGACCCATCTCTATTTTTTATGAATAGAATTAAGGTCATAAACGAACCGTCGGAACTCGTTCCGATGCTTAGGTCCGTCGACACCGTAGTGAAGAGGGACGTTCTGAAGGAGGTGACCTTGGAATGGAGGACCGCCGACGAGATCGAGGAGAAATTCGGTCCGGAGGGAAGGGACGCCATCATCTTCTTCGACAAGATGAAGCTCGTCGAGAGCAGATGGATGTCCACGGGCGGCAACTATCCCGAGAAGTCCTACCACACGTTCTACACCTCGTTCCACATCAACGCACAGTGGCCCGTCTACGAGATCAGCGATGTTCTTGCGGCCGCAATGATGGGGGAGCAGGAGTACGCGGAGATCGAAGCCAAGATCCTTGCCGAGGTCGGAGAGGACGGAAAGTTCTCCGGTGACGTCGCAGAGGCACTGGGTCTCACTTCTACAATGCTCAAGAGCCTTGTACGCAGATCCGTCAAGATGGATTTCCGCGGACACAGGATCGAGCTCAAGCGCGAGGAGTAAGTCTTTCCCATGGCCGGCATTTGGATCATGAGGATAGGGCACCGTCCCGACAGGGACAAGCGTGTCACCACGCACGTTGCGCTATCTTCCAGGGCATTGGGTGCAAAAGGGATCTACGTAGATACCTTCGACCCTGTCCTCGAAGAGAACATCCGTAGCGTGGTCGGTCGTTTCGGCGGGGATTATACAATCCAGACCGGAGTGAAATGGAAGGACGTGGTCAAGAACTTCGATGGTAAGATCGTCCACCTCACCATGTATGGATCCAGGGTCGACGAGGCTCTGCCCCAGATCCCGAAGGATGAGAACATCTTGATCTTCGTCGGTGCGGAGAAGGTTCCCCCGGAGGTCTACCAGCGTGCCGATTTCAACATATCGGTGGGTAACCAGCCCCATTCGGAGATCGCAGCTCTCGCCATATTCCTAGACCGTTTCACGGAAGGTAAGGCCCTTTACGAAGACCGTAACGGAAGGATGACCGTCATTCCCAATGAGAGGGGGAAGACCGTTGTCAACAATCCCGAATGAAGCGGAATGCATCCAACTCTTGGAGAGGGCAGGATGCAAAAGACGTGTCATCGTCCATTGCTGCACGGTATGGGCAATGGCGGAGGCCTTCGCGGAGAGGATCGACTGCGATCGCGAATTGGTGTGTGCGGGAGCGTTGCTCCATGACATCGGGCGTTCTGTGACGCATTCTATAGAACACGCCGTGATTGGACATAGCATCGTCTGTGACATGGGTCTGCCGGACGAGATCGCCGAGATCGTCCGCAGACACACCGGTGCCGGTCTGGACGTGGAGGACGCCAAAGGATTCGGTCTTCCGGATGCCGATTACATCCCCCGTACCATCGAGCAGAAGATCGTGGCACATGCGGACAACATGGTGAGCGACAACAGGTTCGTCACGCACGACTATTCCGTGGACCGTCTCAGGAACAAAGGTTCCGACCGCGGTGCGGACAGGATGGAGGCGCTCCACAAAGAACTGTCCGATCTTTACGGTGAGGATCTTGACGTCCTTGTCAATGAACTCGGTCCGTACCCCCAGCTGAAAGGTGCATGCGCACCGTTCACAGTCCCTGAAGGGTTCCGTCTCTGAGGATCCTTTCGGGGAATCTGTTGAGCAGGATCACATCACCTATCGCCGACACCCATGAGAAAGGTATGTTGATTATCATGTTGGGTTCGGTGATGGCCGGGTTGGGCCTGTCCACGATGAGGCCATCCACACGCAGATTGGCGGTATCGAAACCTATCTCTGTGACCTTTCCGACGAATATCCCCGTCGGTGTGTAGATGTCCATACCAATTATCTCACTGGATTCGTCCAACATCTGTATCAGTCCCTTATTTCGTAAGGTTGTATTTATCTCAGTCCATCGCGGAATTGATGGTCATCTCAGCGATGTCCATGCTGTACTCTGCCACTCTCCTGACGCTCCTGGATATCGCATCGGCGGCTATCGCGGAGGGCCCTTCCAGTTTGTGCGCCATCTTCGACAGCTCGGACGAACGTTCCACCAACCTCTCCCCGCTGGTTATACAATCGTTCGCCCTCATCATATCCTTGGAGATCCATGTGGTGACCGATTCGGAGAACAGGGATACCACGTCGCGTCCGGTACGTACGATCTCGGTATCCAGTCTGTTGGTCCTGTCGTCGTCGATCAGGGACCTGAGTTCCTTGGCCAACACGACCGCGTGATCACCTATCCTTTCGAGTGTCTTGCTTATGTGTCCGCATCTTGCGACCGAGCACAGATCGGCTCCCTGTTTACGGGAAATCGACACATCCCTGAGGTGGATGTTGATCTGTCTGGAGATCAACCAGTTCAGTCTGTCCACCTCGCGATCCCTCTGATCGATATCGGTTATAAGGGACGCATCCTTCTCGTCCAACGCGGTGAGGACGTCGTTCAGCATGTTCCTGACCAATATCTTCATCCTCTCTATGGATTTGATAGGTTTCACTCCGTCCTGGTTTATCAGATCGCGGATGATGATGTGCGTCTCATCCTCTTCGATGATCACGAGACCGATGGCGGTCTGTACGAAACTGGATGCGACGTTCGTCACCATGGATGACAATCCGTATTCCGAACGGATCTCAATGGTGCCGTGTCCGGCGATATACGCCCCTACGAGCTGTCTGTAAAGGAATACACGGTCCGTGACGGAATCCCCGTCGATCGTTTTCACGGTATCGGGTGCGGCATCCCCTTTGATGTTGTTCGGGAAGATCGCCAGGCTCCCGTCCGCCTGGGGCATGAGTGTGACGGGATCGTTCTTCTTCAATCCGGACGACTCCGCCCATTCCTTCGGAAGCGTGATCATATATGATGATCCGCCGGTTATCTGTATCCTTCTGATATCGGTCATGATCGGCGGATGACGATGGTCGATTGACTATATATCGATATATATTCAAGTCCGGGTATTGTAACGCATCCTTTGTTATCTCATCGTTTATGGACGCATCACTGTGTAAATCCGTACAGTTTTTCACATCATTTTACTTAATATCCATTATTGTGAATCGTTTTGGAGTGCTTATTCTTCTATATTCTCCGTAAAAATATATATTAATATGGATAAAATATATTGATATGTATTATTAGATATATTATATCGACAATGTATATATCCTGAATCCCATAGTTATGTGTCGAGGCGCAAGTCTTGGACAAGAAGATAATTACTATCGGAATCGTGGCGGTAATCGCCATCGCCGCTGTCGGAATGTTCATGATCATGAACAAGGAAGACGGTGGTTCGGACGTGAAGCCCATCTCACTCGATGGAGTGGATGCGACCGAAGACAATGTTCTTAACGGCACCTATCCGATCCAGAGGAACCTGATCCTTTGTACGAATGGTGCACCCACAGGCAATGTGAAGTGTTTCATCGACTGGATCACCAGTGATGAGGGACAGGCCATAGTTGCGGAGGAGTTCGTACCCCTTCCCGCAGGCTCCAGAACGACTTTCACCGCACCCGTTTCTTCCGACGACATCGTAGTCGGCGGTTCCACCTCCATCCAGGCCACCATGACCAAACTGGCGGCAGCATACAAGGAGAAGTACAACATCAACGTCAGCGTCAGCGGCGGAGGATCCGGTGTAGGTGCAAGCGGTACCGTCAGCGGACAGTTCGACATCGGTATGTGCTCCAGGGATCTCAAGAGCTCCGAGATCGCATCCGGATTGGTCCCCACCGAGATCGGTAAGGATGGAGTGGCCGTCATCGTGAACGGTGCAGGAGTCTCCAACCTCACCATAGAGCAGGTAGCAAAGATCTACAGCGGAGAGATCACCAACTGGAAGGACGTCGGAGGTGTCGACAAGGCGATCGCCGTCATAGCACGTGACGATTCGTCCGGTACCAGAGAGTGCTTCGACAAGGCCATGGGTTCCGGTTGGACCATGAAGAGTGATGTCGTCAAGTACAACTCCACCGGCGGAGTGATCGGTGCAGTGAAGAACACCGCAGGATCCATCGGATACATCAGCATCGGACAGCTGTCCGCTCTCTGAAGGTGGATCAATGAATCTTGGTCAGTACGCGACGGGTGTCCGGTCCGCCGGGACACGTGATGCCCTGATGAGGTACGTCCTGACTGCAACGGCATCCCTGACCGTGCTGATCATCATCTTAATCATCGCGTTCATAGGATACAACGGAGCGGAGATGTTCTCCGATGTATCCTTGACGGAGATGCTGTTCGGAACGGAGTGGGATCCTACAAGGGGCAGCTTCGGTGCCCTCGCCGTTATCGCAGGTACATTGCTCGTGACCATCGGGGCGATCGCTTTCGCATTCCCGGTGGGTCTTGCTGCTGCGATATACATCTCCGAGTTCGCATCCCCGTCCGTACGCGGGAAACTGAAAACCGTCTGTGAGATTTTCGCGGGGATCCCGTCCGTCGTGTACGGTTTCTTCGGTCTGTTGGTATTGTTGCCACTTCTCATGGACCTCTTCCCGGGACAGCTCATGTACGGCTCGTCCTGGCTGGCAGCATCCCTCCTGTTGGGGGTGATGGCACTGCCGACGATCGTATCCGTGTCGGAGGATGCGATACGTTCCGTACCTCAATCATACAGGGAGGCATCCATGTCCTTGGGTGCCACGAAATGGGACACGGTCATCAAGGTCGTGGTCCCGGCCGCCATATCCGGTATATCCGCGGCGGTCACCCTCGGCATAGGAAGGGCGATAGGAGAGACCATGGCGGTGATGATGGTATCCGGTAATTCCGCCGTGATACCCGATCCGCTGTGGAACGTGTTCTCTCTGACAAGTACGATAACCGGTACGCTGGCATTGGAGATGCCGGAGGTCGTGGTCGGATCCACGCACTACTCCGCATTGTTCATGCTGGCACTGATATTGATGATAATGGTGTTGGCCGTCAATCTGCTGTCCCGCCGTATCATCGGCATGACCTCCCGCAGGTTCAGCGGAGAGGAGAAGGAGCACGGAAGGATCGTCACCGCGATACGCGGCTCCGCTCCGTTCGTACGCATCTCCGAATTGTGGAACTCCCATGGGGACGTCCTGATGAAGGTCGGCGCGGTGGTATCGACGTTCACCGTATCGTGGATGGCGATGTCCCTGTTCGAGGACGGCATACTCGCCGTCATCATAGCCGCCATCGCAACGGCGGTACTGGCATGCATACCCAGGTTGCTGTCGGGAATCTCCCCTGCCGACAGACAGGATGTGGCGGAGACGATACTGTCCGCGAACATGTCTCTGGTCGTGGGCATATTGGTGGTAATCCTGGGATACATCATGATGAAGGGTCTGCCCTACATCTCCCTGGATTTCCTTACCATGTCTCCGAGCGGGAACGGATCCTCCGGAGGCATATTCCCTGCCATAGTCGGTACATTGGAACTGGTGGCAGGCACGGCGGTGTTGGCATTCCCGTTCGGGATACTTTCGGGGATATACCTTGCCGAATACGCCAAGGATACCAAATTGACAGGGTTGATCAGGGAGGCCATCGATATCCTGAACGGCACACCCTCGGTGGTCTTCGGTCTGTTCGGTATGACCTTCCTGGTGATGGGTCTGGGCATGGGGCGTTCCCTGGCCGCAGGATGCATAGCACTGGCTCTGATGGTGGTGCCTGTGATAATCAGGACCACGGAGGAGGCACTCCGTACCGTGCCCAAGGAGTTGCGCGAGGCATCCAGGGCGATGGGTGCCACGAAATGGCAGACGACATACAAGGTGGTGCTCCCCGCGGCGATGGGAGGTACCGTTACGGGTGCGATATTGGCCATAGGACGTGCGGCCGGAGAGACCGCACCCATCATGTTCACGGCCGCGGTGGCATACATGCCGGAACTCTCTGTATCGCTTATGGAGCCGGTCATGGCCCTGCCCTACCATCTGTACTATCTTGCGGCCGAGGTGCCAGGTGCGACCGGCGCACAGTATGGTACGGCCACAGTGCTGCTGTTGATCGTGATGGGACTGTTCGCCCTTGCATCGTTCGTCAGGGGCTATTACAACAAGAGGATTAGGTGGTGATCGGATGAATGACATCGATAATTGCGGCGATATCGCCGTGGATGTAAGGAACGTCAATCTGTGGTATGGCGAGAAGCAGGCCCTGTTCGACGTTTCGTTGCCTATCAGGAAGAATCGCATAACGGCGCTGATAGGTCCCTCGGGGTGCGGGAAGTCCACACTTCTGAGAAGTATCAACAGGATGAACGATCTGGTGGATGGATGCAGGATCGAAGGCAGTATGATCTTCGACGGACAGGACATCTGTTCCCCGGACATGGACATAAACGGACTGAGGGTCAGGGTAGGTATGGTCTTCCAGAAACCCAACCCCTTCCCCATGACGATAAGGGAGAATCTCACGTACGGTCCGAAGCTCAAGGGTATAAGGGACAAGGCCGAACTCAACGAGATCGTCGAGTCCTGCCTGCAGAAGGCCGCGCTGTACGATGAGGTGGCGGACAGGTTGGACAAATCCGCATTCGGTCTGTCCGGAGGCCAGCAGCAGAGACTCTGCATAGCCAGGGCCCTGTCTGTGGATCCGGAGGTAATCCTCATGGACGAGCCTACCTCTGCATTGGATCCCATCGCAACGTCGAAGATCGAGGATCTGGCGGTACAGCTGAGGAAGGATTACACCGTGGCCATCGTGACCCACAACATGCAGCAGGCGTCCCGTATCAGCGATTATACGGGTTTCATGTACCTCGGAAAGATGATCGAGTTCGGAGAGACCCAGTCGCTCTTCACCAATCCGGAGGAAGAGCTCACTGAGAGGTACATCACGGGAAGGTTCGGGTGATAACATGATGAAGTTCGAGGATGAGATGGAGGCATTGAAGGGCTGTATGGCCGGCATGGCCGATCTGACGTCGTCCATGGTGTGTGCCGCATTGTCCGCTGTCGAGGATATCGGATCGGTGGACAGTGAGATGCTGTCGGACGAGTTCGCCAAGGTGGACCGTTATGACAGGAGGATAGAGGAGGCATCCATCAGGATACTCACACTCTATCACCCCATGGCATCCGATATGCGCATGGTGGCTACGTATCTGAAATGCATAACGTATCTGGAGAGGATAGCGAAGTACAGCAGGAATGTCGTCAAAGCGGTCGCAGGCATCGGTGACCGTCACGGAAGCGACATCCTGAAGGATGTCCTGCCTATGGGGCGGACGGCATCCAGGATGGTGGAGATCGTCGTATCGGGACTCAAGAACGCATCCGTGGACGATTTCGACAAACTGTCCGACATGGATACGGTCCTGGATTCTTCGCTCCGCGAAGGTCTGGCACACATCGTTGATCGCATGAAGAACGATCCGGAGTGTGCGGATGCCGGTACTTACTGCATCTCGGTGATGAAGTATCTGGAACGCATCGGTGACCATGCGTGCAAGATCGCGGAGAAGGTGACCTTCATGGTCACCGGATTCCACACGGTCATAGAATGATGCCAGAGGGTGCCATGCGCACTCTCGTTTGGCACGTTTGTACGTTACTTTATTAATAGCGCAGTCTATCCTTATCACAGTAGGGTATGGAAATGACTATCCACGTTACAGATCTGGATTTTGATGTATTGGTGAAGAAGAACGATTTTGTCCTTGTGGACTGTTTCGCAAGCTGGTGCGGACCCTGCAAGAGACTCGCTCCCATCATCACCGAGCTTGCAGAGGAATATGAGAAGGAAGTAGCGATCGCAAAGATGGATGTGGACCAGGCACCCCGCGTGTCCGCACAGTACGGTATCGAAGCGATCCCCACGCTCCTGTTCTTCAGGAAGGGAGAGCTCGTCAAGACCCTCGTCGGCCTCAGGTCCAAGGAGGACATCGTGAAGGAGCTTCTCGACTGCAAGATGATCACAAAGGTCGCCGAGAAGAAACCCGAGACCCTCTCCGATAACGTTACGATCGTTACAGATGCGAACTTCGATTCGTTCGTCTCGTCCGGACTTGCCATCGTGGACTGTTGGGCACCCTGGTGCGGACCCTGCCGCAGGATGGGCCCCATCATCGACGGTCTCGCGGACATCTCCGCGGGGGAGATCAAGGTCGGAAAGCTCAACGTGGACGAGAACCAGAACACCGCTCTCAACTACTCGATCATGTCCATCCCCGCACTCCTGATGTTCAAGGACGGAAAGCTGGTGGACACGATCGTGGGACTGGATCCCTCCCTTACGCCGGAGACCCTGAAGGCGTACATGCTGGAACTGTGATCCCATGCAATACGATGTCGCCGTCATAGGTGCCGGTCCGGCAGGTCTGCAGGCTGCCATACATGCATCCAGGAAGAAGGTCTCCGTAGTGGTGTTCGGGAAACCGTCCAACAGTGCCATGTCAGGCACCCATGTGGAGAACTATTTCGCCGTAACCGGTAACGCCGACGGCGACGACATGATATCCGCAGGGCTGTCCCAGGCTAAGGAATTCGGTTGCGATCTGGTGGAACTGAACGTGACATCCGCGGAGCCTTCGGGCACAGGTTTCATAATCAGGACCGAGGATGACGCCTCGTACGAGGTCAAATCCGTTGTGATCGCCACCGGCATATCCCGGAAGAAACTCGGCGTGCCCGGGGAGAAGGAGTTCTTCGGCAAAGGCGTGAGCTATTGTGCCGTATGCGACTGCAATTTCTACAGGGGTCGTGTCGTGGCCGTTGTAGGCAACGACACCGAGGCCGCGGTCTCTGCGGAGGTCATGACACATTACGCCTCCAAGACGTACTGGGTGGCCGACGATATCGGTGCATCCGATATCGCGAAGAACAAGGCTTTGGACGCGGGAGCGGTGCTCCTTACATCCCAGGTTGACAGGATCGAGGGGGAGGCAAGGGTCGCCCGTATTGTCCTCAAGGACGGATCCTCCGTGGATGTCGACGGTGTTTTCATAGAGTTGGGTGCCAAGTCCGCTGCCGATCTGGCACTGGACCTGGGTGTCATGCCGGAGATGGACGATACCATAAAGGTGGGTCGTGACTGCGGTACGGAGGTGCCCGGCGTGTTCGCATGCGGTGACGTCACCGGCAAACCATGGCAGGTGGCCAAGGCGGTCGGCGAGGGCTGTGTGGCCGGGATGGGTGCGGCGGACCATGCGAAGGGGGTGACGGAATGACGGCAGTGGACGATCTTGTAGCGGGGATGATACGTGAGGAAGGAGGTTTCCAGAAGGCATTGAGGAACGTCCTCGAGAACGACCTGCACATGACCATCAACGAATTCTGCAAATCCACCGGTATCTCGCAGAGCACCATGTACAAGATCGTGGAGGAGAAGAGGGAACCCAATCTTCGTACGGCGAGGATGATCATACGTTCCGTGAGGATACTGTCCAATTCCTTCTCGGAGAACTTCATCGCGGTCATCGCATCGCACCAGGTTCTTCAGACACTGGAGCACGATACCGAGGTCGACGGACAGCTGGTCCGTCTGAGGGAATACCCCGTGTCCACCGTGGAGGATGCGATCATCGCCGCTGTGCGTGCGGAGAGGGACGGTGCATTGGGTGTCGTATGCGCGCCGATCGTCACACCCACGATCGAGAGGATAATCACCATCCCCGTATCGCCCGTGATGCCCACCGCAAGCATCTCCACCGCGGTGGAGAGGCTGAAGAGGGACCTTTGACGGGAAGTTAAAATATTAGCTTAACTGATTAAGGTTCAACATAAAAGGGATGAGAAGATGTTCGAGTTACAGGTCGTGAGCAACACACCGATGAGCGCTGTGTCGGATCCGAATCTTATCGCAGAGTCCTTCCTGATCAATATCGGATACATCCCGAAGGGATACGATCCGAAGACATCCGCCACCAGTATAAGGGACAGCGTACCTTATCGCTTGTTCATGGATTTCTTCATGAAGTATCAGGACAGGGCATGGTCCGTGGAGGAACTCGCATACCTTCTAGAGACCAGCAAACCCACCATATACAGACATATCAACAAACTGAAGTCCCTCGACCTTCTGGAATCCATGGATGTCGAATACGACGGCGATATGAGGAAAGGGTATCGTATAAGATACGGGGACCTGTCCAAGGCATGGAGCTTCACCAGATCCAACGTAGAATTGGCGATGCAGAATTATACCGCAACGGTGGATCATTTTCAGAAACTGATGACAGAGAGGAGGGAGAACGGTGACTGAACACGGATACGAACTCAAGATCGGTGCCAAGTACCTCATCAGGTCCGCGGAGGACGAGGACACGATAGGTGTCTTCTCCGGATATGCGATCATAGGCAGCGAGTCCGCCCTGGTCATCCGCATGGACGGCGGAAAGATAAGGTTCTTCATGGTGTCCCAGATCACTTACATGGATCTTCTGGAGACCTCTGCGGAGGACGAGAGGTCCAAGAAGAGGCCGGAGCCGTTTTATGGATGATCCCGAAAGGATGATGGAACGTTTCGCGCGTGAGGTCATCGACGGGATCCTCTCGGGTGCCATCAGGTCGCGCGAGGAGCTCCAGACCGTCAAACTAAAGATGAGTCATAGGTACAGACTGGAAGCCGTGCCTTTGAACTCCGCGATACTGGCACACGTCAGACCGGAGGAGAGGGAGGTCGTGGAACCCTTTCTGGTCAAGAAGCCTGTCCGCACTATCAGCGGTGTGGCCGTCGTAGCCGTGATGACATCCCCTCATCCATGCCCCCACGGAAAATGCATGTTCTGTCCCGGCGGTGTCGAGAACGACTCCCCTCAGTCATATACGGGTAAGGAGCCTGCCGCCAGGCGTGCCGCACGCAACGAGTTCGATCCATGGAAGCAGGTCTCCGACCGCATAAAACAGCTGGAGGAGATCGGTCACAGGACGGACAAGATCGATCTGATCATCATGGGCGGTACATTCACCTGCAGGGATCCGGAATATCAAGAGTGGTTCGTGAGGAGGTGCTTCGATGCCATGAACGGCCGCGACGCACCTGATATAGTAACTGCACAGGAATGGAACACGGTATCATCTCACAGATGTGTCGGATTGACCGTCGAGACCCGTCCGGATTCTTTCGGGGGGGAGCAGATCCGCCGTTCTATGGAATTGGGTGCGACACGCGTGGAACTCGGCGTTCAATTGCTGAACGATGATATCCTCGCATCGGTGAACAGGGGACACGGGATCAAGGAGATCGCCGAATGCACCGAACTATGCAGACGTCATGGTCTGAAGGTGTGCTATCATATCATGCCCGGTCTGCCCGGATCCGATCCTGCGGAGGATATGCGTTCTTTCAGGATGATGTTCGAGGACAGCAGATTCAGACCGGATATGCTCAAGTTCTATACGACCCTGGTCATAGAAGGCACAGGTCTGTACGATATGTGGAAGGACGGGAGGTACGAACCGTATGACGTGGATACCGCCGTGGAACTGCTGTCGGATATGAAGGCAGAGGTACCTGAATATGTCCGCATCCAGAGGATACAGAGGGACATCCCAGCCCCACAGATCGCCGCAGGCATACTGAGGAGCAACATCAGGCAGCTGGTGCAGCAAAGGCTCTCGAATACCGCAAGGGCCTGCAGGTGCATAAGGTGTAGGGAGGTCGGACACAGCGGAGCGGTCCTTGACGATCCATACAAGGTCGGATTCCGTATCGTGGAGTACGACGCATCCGGTGGAAGGGAGCACTTCATATCGTTGGTCTACGGAGATTCTCTGATAGGTTACATCCGTCTCAGAACGGACGGTTCCGATATGGCGACGATCAGGGAGCTGAAGGTATTCGGCAAGATCGCATCCATCGGAGAACGCGGAAAGGACTGGCAGCACCGCGGATACGGCAAGGAGCTGGTGGCGGAAGCGGAACGTCTGGCACGTTCGTCCGGAGCATCCAGGATACGCGTGACCAGCGGTGTCGGCGTACGTGAGTACTACGCATCCCTGGGATTCGTGTTGGAACGGCCGTACATGGCCAAGGATCTCACTTGACGACGAGGTGTCCGTCGACCACTTTCATGTCGATGACGGAGCAGATGATCCTGCCGCGCCCGTCCTTCTTGACCGCGGGATCCGTCTTCCCGTAGGACCTTATCAGCAGATATTTGATCCCGCCGGTGGAATCGTCTATGACGATCTCGTCGAGCGTTCCCAATTCCTTTCCGCTCTCGGTCATAACCTGGAGCCCTATCAGTTCCTTCCTAAGCATCCTGTATCCCATCGGATCACCCGTAGAATGGTATCTTGTCGTAGTTGGTCTTCCTCTTCCTCAGGGACTTGTCCATCTGCTTGTACGATTCCATCGTCTCCGTGTCCACGGACGGGGGGACGACGGATAGGGCATAATCGAAGTGCCTCTGGCATATGCAGTCCGTGTCGGGATCCTCGTGGTATGCCTTCATACCGGCCTCTCTGCAGATCTCGGACAGATCCGCCCCTACGTATCCGTCGGTGGCATCTGCGACCATACCGAGGTCCACATCCTTCAAGGGCATGTTCCTGGTACATATCTCGAGTATCTGCAATCTGGCGTCCCTTCCGGGGGCTCCGATCAGGATCCTCTTGTCGATCCTTCCCGGCCTGAGGATGGCCGGATCTATCATGTCCGGTCTGTTGGTGGCGGCTATCACCGTCACATTGTTCATCTTCTCCATACCGTCCATGGACGTGAGTATCTGGTCCACGATGTGCTCCCAAGCCTCGCTTCCTGATCCGCGCCTGGGGGCGATGGAATCCATCTCGTCGAAGAAGATTATGCATGGCGCCATCTGTTTGGCGCGCTTGAAGATCTGTCTGATGGTCCTCTCGGACTCGCCCAGCCATTTGCTGGCGATCTCGGGACCGTTCACGGCGATGAAGTTAGCACCGGATTCGGTGGCTATCGCCTTGGCGATCATGGTCTTACCCGTGCCGGGCGGACCGAACAGCAACAGTCCCTTGGGACGTTTGATCCCGAGTCTCTGGTATCCTTTCGACCCCTCCTCCGGAACGAACACCTCGGAAATCTCGTTCTTAACGGCATCGAGACCCCCTATGTCCGACCAGTGGACCTCTGGGATATCCACCATGACCTCCCTCATTCCGCTGGGTTCCACATCCCCCAGCGCTTCCATGAAATCCTCCATGTTCACGGTCATAGATTCCATGACCTCGTCCGGTATGTCCGTATCGATGTTTATGCGGTCCATGTGCCTGCTCAGACACTTCATGGCCGCTTCCCTCGCCAATGCGGCAAGGTCCGCACCGACGAATCCCTGGGTCATCGATGCCAGTGTATCCACGTCCACGTCCGTGGACAGGGGCATGTTCTTGAGATGGATCTCCAGGATGTCCTTCCTGCCGTCCCTCCCGGGAACACCGATCTCGATCTCCCTGTCGAACCTGCCGGGTCTTCTGAGGGCGGGATCGATGGAATCTTCGCGGTTGGTAGCGGCTATGACGATGGTACCGTCCATCTGGGACATACCGTCCATGAGGGTAAGTAGCTGTGCGACGATACGTCTCTCCACCTCGCCGGTGACCTCATCCCTCTTCGGAGCGATAGAGTCTATCTCGTCGATAAATATTATGCTGGGTCTGTTCTTCCGGGCCTCTTCGAAGACCTTCCTCAGCTTCTCCTCGGATTCACCGTAGTGCTTGCTGACGATCTCCGGCCCCTGGATACTGTAGAACGATGCGCCGGATTCCTTGGCGACAGCCTTGGCGATGAGTGTCTTACCCGTACCGGGCGGTCCGAACAGGAGTACCCCTTTCGGTGCGTCTATACCCATCCTCTCGAATAGTTTCGGATGGTTGAGTGGGAGTTCGATCATCTCCCTGACCTTCTCCAGTTCGCCCTTGAGACCTCCTATGTCATCGTAGGTTATCCTTCCGCTGATGGTGTTTCCCTTCGCCTTACCGGCTCTGTCGTTGATCTGCAGTCCGGTGCCGGAACCGACCACGACCATGCCGGAAGGGACGGTGGCGGTGACGATGAAGGTTGTCGTGTTGCCCATGTACAGGTTCGGTATGATTATCTCGTCACCCTTCACGAGAGGTCTCCCCTGCAGTCCCGCGTGTGCCTTGGCCACGACATTGGGGTCCTTGAACCTGAGTATCTGTCCCTCCCCGATGTTGGGCGTGAGGATTATCTCGGTGGCATATACGCGGTCGCGTCTGTACACTTTAACGGTATCCCCGATCTGTACTCCCGCGGATGTCCTCATCAGACCGTCGATGTAGATGTACCCGGTTCCGAGGGCGGGATCCTCGTCCTTGAAGACCTTGGCGGCTATGGGCTTCTTGCCGCTTATCTCGATTATGTCGCCGTATTCGAGCCCGAGGGCCTCGCGGGATGCCTGGTCCATTCTGGCTCTGCCGTATCCCAGATCCCATGTCTTCTTCGAAGGTGCGACCTTCAGCTCTATGTACTCCGCGACCATCGTACCCATATCCGCAAGACCATATTAAGCAATCCGCATGCCTGCACAGGTGTCCGATATGCTCCGGAAGTGGCGTACGCGCGCATCTGGCCGGTATATCCTATATTAGAAGTAAAGTACCCATAATAATCCTTATATATAACTACCGTATGCAAATTTTTTGCAAGCTAAAGCTATCAGGGGCCTGTAGCTCAGCTAGGTAGAGCATCTGACTTTTAATCAGGTGGTCAGGGGTTCGAATCCCCTCAGGCCCGCAGGTAGTCTTCATGAGCGATCAAGACAGGATCAAGTATGAGGAATATCGGATGAAGTTTCGTGAGTTTACTCAGGGAATGGGTTACCCGTTGACCGGCAGCGGGGAAATTTTGTAGGTGAAATACTTGGCAGTGGAAAATATTTCGTTCAATGTTCTCAAGCACGAACTCGTGCCTGAGCACTATCTTCTGACCCCCGAGGAGGCGGATAAGATTCTTTCCGAGAAGAAGCTGAACCGCGACCAGCTCCCCAAGATCAGGAAGAGTGATGCCGCGATCAAGGTCCTTGAGAACATCAATAATGCCCCCATCGAGGAGGGCCGTGTTGTCAAGGTCGTAAGACAGAGCGAGACGGCGGAGATCTTCGTCGCATACAGGCTCGTCATAAAGGGATGATACGATGAGGGATTTGGTAGATCTTTATTTCGAGGAGCACAGCATCGTCAACCACCACATCGCGTCCTTCAACGACTTCATAGCATCCGAGGGAAAACCCGACAACAGGATGCAGGCGATCCTTGACGACATGAGGATCCCCACGGATGACGCCGAGCGCGGAATGATCAAGCTCGACAAGGACCGTACCGGAGGGATCCAGTACTACATCCGTATCGGAAGGCAGAGGGACGAGAGCGGAAACATCGACCACCAGGCACCTGCAACCATCCATGTCGCACCCCCCACCATCAAGGAGGCGAACGGATACAAGCACGACCTCACCCCCATGGAGGCCAGGCTCAGGAACGTCACTTACGAAGCATCCGTCGAAGTCGATTTCACCCTCTACAAAGAGGGCCCCGACGGAAGGCTCGAGCTCGCCGACCCCTCCAGGAACCCGCCCTACGAGCGCGTCGAGGTAGGAAAGCTCCCCATCATGGTAAAGTCCAGAGGATGTGTCCTCGACAAGGCCAACATCGAGAAGGCAGAGGAGAGGGACATCTCCGATTCCGAGTACCTTCAGAAGCTCACCGAGGCCAAGGAGGACCCCAGGGATCCCGGAGGATACTTCATCATCGGAGGAACCGAGAGGGTACTGATCACACTCGAGGACCTCGCACCCAACAGGGTCATGGTGGAGTACAGCGACAAGTACGGATCCCGCATCGAGCTGGCCAAGGTGTTCTCCCAGAAGGACGGATACCGTGCACTCACGCTCGTCGAGAAGAAGAAGGATGGAATGGTCATGGTCTCCGTTCCCGCCACCACCAGCGCCATCCCGATCATCGCACTGATGAAGGCACTCGGAATGGAGTCGGATGAGGAGATCTGCAAGGTCATCTCCACCAGTCCCGAGATGGACACCATCGTCTACGCCAACATCGAGAACAGTTTTGACAAGAAGACGTATCAGCCCAACGGATTCCACACCGAGGCCGATGCGATCGCATACCTCGAGAGGAACTTCGCCGCCGGTCAGGCGAAGGAGTACAGGACCAAGAAGGTCGAGAGCATCCTCGAC
>JAEDGA010000011.1 GCA_016297775.1 Candidatus Methanomethylophilaceae archaeon | reverse complement strand
GAGATCCTAGATGATTTTCCGTTGAATGCGATACCGTATAGCAAGGCCCTTCCTTCCATATTGCGGAAGTCCCCCATTCATCCGAGCCCATATATCGCCTTCACAGGTACATATCCCGGGCCATCGGTATGACTGGATGTTCAATTGCCGTGGAACAGACAATTGGTTACGTAATCCGGCTCACAGGAGACGCACATACCGAGTTTCTTGAAGTATGTCTCGTTGCTTATCGACAGGATGGCCGAGGAATGGACGTCACAGCCGTACAATTCCGGTAACTTTGACAACGCCATCTCGGCATTGGGATCTTCGTTGGCTGCGATGGAGAGCGCCACCAACATCTCATCGATGTGCAACCTGGGATTCTTGTATCCGAGATAATCCACCTTGAGCCTCTGCATGGATCTGATGACGTCCGGTGTGATCATCAACAGGGAATCGTCCAATCCCGCAAGGGTCTTGAGGGCGTTGAGTATCATCGCCGCGGATGCACCGAGAAGCGGGGACGCCTTACCGGTGACGATGGTACCGTCGGGAAGCTCCGCGGCCACTATCGGCCGGGGGTTGTCCTTCATGAACTCCCTTACAACACCCACCACACGTCTGTCCTCGGGCACGATCCCCGCACGTTTCATCAACAGGTCCGATTTGAATACGATGTCATCCTCGGCACGACCCTCCCTCCTGAGTCTTAGGGATGCGAAATAACGTCTGATGATCTCTGCGTTGGCGGCCTTCCTTACATTGTCGTCGTTGACGATGCAGTTGCCGGCCATGTTTACACCCATGTCGGTAGGTGATTTGTAAGGGGATTCACCGAATATCCCTGCGAGTATGGAATTCAACACGGGGAAGATCTCCACATCCCTGTTGTAATTGACGGTGGTCACACCGTAAGCATCCAAATGGAAAGGATCGATCATGTTGGCATCCGAGAGGTCTACGGTGGCCGCCTCGTATGCTATGTTCACGGGATGATTGAGAGGCAGATTCCAAATGGGGAACGTTTCGAACTTGGCATATCCGACCGATCTTTCCATCCTGTGTTCATGATATAATTGAGACAGGCACACGGCCATCTTTCCGCTTCCCGGACCGGGTGCGGTCACCACGACCAAGGGTTTGGTGGTCTCCACGTACTCATTCCTGCCGAACCCGTCATCACTTGCGATCAAAGGCACATTGGCCGGATATCCGGCGATGCGGTAGTGCTTGTACACCTTCAATCCGAGGGCCTCGGCCCTCTTGATGAATTGGTCCGCCACCTCCTGTCCCGAATAATGGGTGACGACCAATCCGCACACATGGATGTCCCTCTCCCTGAAGGAGTCCACCAGTCTGAAGACCTCCATATCGTATGCGATGTTGATGTCCCTGCGGACCTTGTTCTTCACGATGTCCTCTGCGTTGATGACCACGATGGCCTCGGCCATATCACCGAACTGCATAAGCATCCTGATCTTGCTGTCCGGTTTGAATCCGGGCAGTACACGCGATGCATGATAATCATCGAAGAGCTTGCCTCCGAACTCGAGGTACAGCTTGCCCCCTACGTTCTTGATCCTCTCTTTGATGTGTTCGGACTGCATCCTGATGTACTTGTCGTTGTCGAATCCCTCTTCCATGGTGGTCGTCTACGCATGTCGCTATCCGTTTTAAAGTGTTCTGGGCAAAGATACCGCGATATGAAAGACCGATCGAGTAGTTGAAATAATTAGGTATTCCTAAACTTTAAATACTTTTTAGGGAATCCGAAATCATGAACCCGTCAATGGATGTAACGACTCCGTCCGTCATGAACGGCATCGGGACTTCGATGCACGTATCGTCGGACATACGCGGGATGCCTAGGAGGTGTCCGTTTTGAGAACATTGAGGGATGCCTCATTCGGAAGGCCCGTGAAAGTCATCGCCGTACACGGCGATGGTCCGGTAAGAAGAAGGATCATGGACATGGGCATCACACGCGGATGCATCGTGACCGTGAACAGAAGTGCCCCTCTAGGGGACCCTTTGGAGATCACCGTCAGAGGTTATGAACTGACGATAAGAAAGGAGGACGCGGAACTGATCGGCATCGAATGACGGTATCAGTCATTCTTCCGTATCATTCGACGGCATGTATCAGCCTCGGCTATGTATGGAGGTTCGAGAATGATAATAGCTTTGGCAGGAAACCCCAACTGCGGTAAGACAACGGTGTTCAACAAACTCACCGGAAGTTCCCAACGCGTAGGCAATTGGCCCGGGGTGACGATAGACAGGAAGGAAGGGAAGGTCAGAGGACTGAAGGATGCGGTCCTCGTGGATCTCCCCGGGATCTACTCACTGTCCCCGTATTCGATGGAAGAGAGGATTTCCCGTGATTATCTCCTAAACGAACATCCCGACGTCATACTGAACGTCGTGGACGCATCCACTCTTGAGAGGAATCTGTATCTCACAGTACAGCTGATGGAGACCGGCATACCCGTCGTCATCGCCCTCAACATGACGGATGTGGCCGAATCCAAGGGTATAAAGATCGATCCCAACGCATTGGAGAAGGAGTTGGGATGCAAGGTCGTAGAAACGGTCGCCAGCAGTGGAAAGGGTATGGAGGGTGTGAGATCCGCCCTTCAGTCCTTCGGGGACATCCCCGGATACATGTCCTTCACCGACGACGTGGAATCCGTTCTGGAAAGGATATCGTCCGATATACCGGACGATGTCCCTGCGATACACCGCCGCTGGACGGCGTTGAAGATGCTGGAATCCGATACGTACGATGGGGAGACGAAGGATCAGATATACGAATTGGAGAAGAAATACGGAGACACCATCGATGGTATCATCGTGTCACAGAGATACGACCGTGTATGCGAGATAGCATCCGCCGTGACCGTACGTAAGAAGAAGGACAAGACCCTCACTGAGAAATTGGATGGACTGGCGGTCGGAAGGTTCACCGGTATTCCGATATTCGTATGTGTGATGGCCGTCGTATACGGATTGGCCATGTTGGAGGGATCCCCCGGACAGTACGCCACCTCATGGCTGAACGATTATGTAGGCGATGTATTCACCCCGTGGCTCAACGACGTCCTCGTGGAAGCAGGCGTTGAGATGCCCATACTGGGTCTCGTCATCGATGGTATCGTTGCCGGAGTGGGATCCGTCATCGGATTCCTTCCGCAGATGATCGTGCTGTTCGTATTGCTTGTCATACTGGAGGAATCCGGATATATGACCAGGGTGGCATTCCTGATGGACCGTGTGTTCAGAAGGTTCGGACTCTCAGGAAAGACCTTCATCCCCATGCTGGTAGGTACCGGATGCGGAGTTCCTGCCGTGATGTCCTCCAGGACGATCGAGGGCGAGATGGAAAGGAAGATCACCTCCATGACCGTCACGTTCATGCCTTGCAGCGCGAAACTGCCCGTGATAGCATTGATCGCGGGAGCACTGTTCGGAGGAAGCGTACTGGTGGCACTCGGATGCTATTTCGGCGGTGTCATTGCAGTGCTTATGTCCGGAATCATATTGAAGAAATACGGAAGATTGGTGGGTACACCGTCACCCTTCATCATGGAACTCCCGCCGTATCACATCCCGTCCGTAACCGGTGTGGTGACCGCCACATTCCAGAGGGCATGGTCCTTCGTGAAGAAGGCATTCACCATCATCCTGCTGGCAGCCGTCCTCATATGGTTCCTGTCCACCTACGACTGGCAGTTGAACGAGGTGGCATCCACGGATTCGTCCATGCTCGCATCCATCGGAGGTGCGATCAGCTGGGTATTCGCTCCGTTGGGATTCGGCAATTGGGAACTCACCACTGCTACATTCACCGGTCTGATCGCGAAGGAGAACTTCGTCGGAACGTTGGGTGTGATCTCCGGATTCGAGGATGACCCGGATGGACTCTTCGGATGGTTGGCTTCCGTCGTGACCGCATCCGGAGCGATCGGAGTGCTGGCATTCAACATGCTGTGCGCCCCGTGTTTCGCAGCCATAGGTGCCATGCACCGCGAACTGGGAGACTGGAAGACCACCGGACTTGCTGTATCATATCAGTGCGGTTTCGCATACGTGTGCTCGCTGATCCTGGTACAGTTCGGAGGATTGATCCTGGGAGAGAGCGTCAACATGTGGTACATGGGCCTCGCGATCCTGGCCGCGATCGGACTGGCATATCTGCTGCTATCCCGCAAAGATATCACACGCGAATCGGACGGGAGGTGTGGAGCATGACGACCGGTACCGTGATCGCCACCGTCGTGATCGTCGCGATACTCGTATCGGCCGCATACGCCACCATACGCAATATGAGGCGTGGCGGATGCTCGGGATGCGGGCACTGCGGATGCGGATGTTGCGAAAAGACCTGCATTACTGTGGACGAGGATGATACCATACTCAAGTGACATCCTCCACAGGATCGCACGTACCGGATATGGTACGTCCAAACCCTTTCAACGACATCTTTTGGAATATGTCAGCAGAAGGAACTCGTACACCGTGGTAAGGTCCGCGGTCAATATACCCAGATCCTCTATGTATTCTATGAGCTCCTTGCATGTGGACTGGAATCTGAGATATCCCGTGAACGAATCCTCCGGCACCGGGATCCCGAGATGACCGAACGCGGAGCGTGTGAACATGTTCATCGGAACATATCTCGGAGGATCGATCAGGGATGCCAGTTCCGTCTTTATCTCCGGACCCATATGCTTCAGATCCAACTCATAATCGCCGCGGGCCATGATCTTCCCGCGCGCAAGCGTTATCAGGAATCCGCTCAGCAATCCATGGGGATTGTCATCCACTATCAGTTGTGCCAGGTCGTCATATGATTCGGTGAGGTCGGTGAAATAGATGGTCTCGCACCTTCCCAACATGGAGAGGATCTCCTTCTTCTCCAGGTCCCTCACCTTCCTGTAATTGCGCTGTGCTATCTCCTTCACGGAATCGCGCCTGTATGCGATGAGATCCGTGTTCTTCAGTTTGTTGAACCTGTAGGCATAACGGAAATCCTCCAGCGCCTTCTTCATACGTGACTCATCGTACTCCATTTCCTTCCGACCTTCCGATTTCGTATATCTCCAGAACAGCGAACGCGAATGCTACGGACGCTATACCTGCCAGTATGCCTCCCATGATATCCGTCGGATAATGCATGAACAGGTACATCCTGGAGAACATGACCATGACCGCGAACACGCACATCCAGTATCCTGCCTTCCTGTATCCGGACAGGAGCAGCACGGATGCCATGACCGTGACACCGGTCGTATGTCCCGACGGGAACGAATACTCCGAACTCGGAGATACGATTATCGGCACATCCAAGGCGTCATATGGTCTGATCCTGCCCACCGCCGGCTTCAGTATGATGTTCGCGATCAGGATGGATATCACGAGTGCAAGCAACAACACGGTACCTGCCTTCCTGGTCCTGCGGTCGCGTATCATCAGCAGTGCCGCGATGAACCATATGATGTCCGCGGTGCATATCCTGGATATCACCGGCATTACGGCATCCAGGAATCCGCATGAAAGATTGTCGCGGATCCACATCAATACGCCGGCATCCCAATCCATGATGTCGTGTATACAGTGGATCAATAAAAAAGGGGCCATAGGCCCCTATGGTTTCATATCCTGAGCGCTCTCAGCGAGTTCGATACGGCGAGGATGCACGCACCCACATCCGCGATCACCGCGCCCCACATGTTGGACAGACCTACCACCGTAAGTACCAGGACAGCGACCTTGATACCGAGTGAGAGGATCACGTTCTGCTTCAGTATACTCATGGTCCTGCGGGATATGCGCATTGCCAGCGGGATGTCCTTAAGACCGTCCCCGGAGATTATCACGTCGGATGCATCCAACGCGGTATCCGAACCGGAACGTCCGATGGATATCCCGATATCCGCACGTCTGAGGGACGGTCCGTCGTTGATACCGTCACCTACGAACACCGTGTTCCCTCCGGCATCGTACAGCAGGGATTCGAGAGCGGACAGTTTGTCCTCCGGCAGCATCTCGGACACATAGGAATCCATACCCAATTCCGATGACACCCTCTTGGCTACAGGTTCCCTGTCCCCCGTGAGCATGACCATCCTTTTGACACCCAGCTCCCTGAGTTCCGAGATCGTTCCTGCCGCATCCTCCCTGACGATATCCGCGAGATGGATCTTTCCGAGATATCTCCCGTCGTACGCGACATGAACCGTACCGATGTCGGACGTGTCGTCCACATCCAATCCCGCATACTCCATCAATCTGGAATTGCCTACGAACGCCTTCCTGCCGTTGACGATACCTTCCATACCCATACCCGGGTGTTCGGTACCTTCGGTCATCATGACATCCGTGCCTTCGAGACCGGAACATACCGCCTTGGCCATCGGATGGGTGGAATTGGATTCCAGAGCGTATGCGACCATCCTCAGGGTTTCGGGATCGTCCGATATCACTTCCGTGACCGTGAATCTGCCTTCCGTGAGGGTGCCGGTCTTGTCGAACGCTATCGTGTCCACGGAGGACAACATCTCCAGATAGTTCCCTCCCTTCACCAATATCCCTTTGGACGATGCACATCCGATACCGCTCATTATCGTCATCGGCACCGATATCACCAATGCGCATGGACATGATATCACAAGGAACGTCAATGCCCTGTACACCCATACGTAAGGATCGTATCCCAACAGCAAGGGTATCGTGGCTAGCATCAATGCCAACACGCATACCGCCGGCGTATAGTATCTTGCGAACCTGGTTATGAATCTCTCGGATTGGGATTTCCTCTCGCCTGCGGATTCCATCATCTCGGCGATACGGACCATGGCCGATTCCGAGAACGAGCGTGTGACCTCCACCGTGATCGCGGACATACCGTTGACGGATCCGCTTATTGCCGCATCCCCCGCGGATACATTCCTGGGACATGATTCGCCCGTCACCATGCTGGTGTCAATTTCACCCGTACCGTCGACGATGATACCGTCCAATGGGATGCGCTCCCCCGGTCTCACGGATATGTGTTCGCCTACGGCCACGTCATACGGGTCCACATCGATCGTCCTACCATCCCTGATGACGTGCGCGGTCTCCGGCACGGAGTCCAACAGTTCGGTGATCCTCCTTCTGGAACTGCCTACCGCATAGTCCTCGACCAACTCCCCTACCGAGAAGAACACCATGACCGCGGCGGCCTCCGCGTACTGCCCTATGAGGACCGCACCCACGGTCGCCACGGACATCAGGAAGTACTCGTTGAACACATCCTTGTTGAGTATCCCCCTTACGGCGGCGATCAACGTCTCCGCACCCGTTATAAGGAATATGGCGATGAACAGCAGATCCGCAACATCCTCATGTACCAGACCCATGAGGTCCGACACGAACAGGGTCAGGAAAGCAATGGTACATAGCGTTGTGAGTATGATTCCGAATGAGGATTCCTCCTCTTCGTCGTCCTCCAGACTGAACACCGTGCCGGGTTCGATGGAATCCGCGATGAACTGCACCATCCTCTCCGCATCCTTGGCTTCGATGTCGGTGTTCACGGTCAGCACCATCCTGGTGAAATCCAGATGTGCGGACGATACGCCTTCGGATCCTCTGACCGCGTTCTCTATCTTGGATGCGCAGTTCGCACAGTGAAGCCCTTTGATATAGAATCTGAGCTTCATTCTACCATGTGCTCCATTGCCATGGTTATGATGTCATCTACGTGGTGATCGCTGGTGGAATAGATCACGTTCTTCCCGTCCCTGCGTGCGGACACAAGGTTCCTGTCCTTCAGGACCCTGAGCTGATGGGATACCGCGGAGATGTTCATCCCGACATCCTCGCATATGCATCTCACACATTTCCCCCCATCTTTGATGGAGTGCAGTATCCTCAAGCGGGACGGTTCTCCCAGTGTCTTGAAGAACTCTCCGAGCTCTTCAAAATCCGGCATGCCGTCTTCATTCATACATTTGAATAACTGTTCAATTATTAAAATGTATATCTGCCCGTGTATCTATGGCGAACCGTCATTTCTTTGCCAGAGAATCGATCACATTCTGCAGAAGCAATACCGTACCCAGGGTGCCGAACAGCGGATTCTCCATGATGGACACCCTGGTCCTGGACGGGGAGGCGATGTCCGATCCTCCCCTGACCATCCCTCTTTCGAGGAGGGATTGTATCACTGTACCCTTGGCCACGGCGACATCCGCGGGAGTGTTCCACACATCCTCAGATACCGGTATGCCTTTGGAACCGTATCTCCCTATCACGGATGCACAGCCCGTCCCTTCCGGAACGTTCAATGCCACCGGTATGAGGCCCAGATATCCGTACAGGAAATCCGTGACCGCCGATACCACCGATTCGTCGCTCTCCGCGCTGAACGTCATCCCTCTGAAGTGCATGTGTCTGGCGGCCAATTCGGATATCTTGCGTGCGGACCTGCGGCGCCATGAGAGAAGATCCTCCAATGCGGGCCCGGGATCCTTCCCCAAAGCGGAACATATCATCCTTATCCAACCGTCCATGGCATCGAATCCGAGCGGGACACCGGTCACATACGGTATCCCGAACTCGGATTCGTAGTATCCGGCGAGTTCCTCGCCGTACTCCGGTATGACCACGATGTTCAGTTCCGCGTTCGCGGATGCCTTCAGATCATCGGTGGAGGATCCGGCGAAAGGTGCGCAGATCACATCTATCCCGCAGAGACCCAGTATCCTGACCAACTCGTCATACGTATCCTTCCAGTTCAGCTGCCATATGCCGAGACCCAGTATGTTCACGCCGTGGTTGCCCACCCTCTTTGGGGAAAGTAATTCCATGATCGATACACAGCACCTGGAGAACCCTTCGGACAACGTTCCGGAGTATCCCGTGCTCTCCACCAACAGGGTCGGGATGCGGGACGACAGTCTGTTCAGATCCTCACCTATGAGGGAGGAACCGGGGGAGTTTATGACCCCGATCAATCCCGGTCCCGACGAGACCAGTGACGAATACAGCTCCTCCAACCTGTCGGCAGCTCCGGAGATGTATGTATCCTCATCCAGGAACGTACATGGAAGCCTGGGCTGATAGCTATAATATTTCGACTGTATCGAGAAAACGTTCCTGGATTCCGGTCTTTCCTTCCTGGTGCTGAACGATCTTTCGCACAGCTCCGAAGGATACATCTTACATCCCGAGGGACCGTGTATCATGGATGCCGAATCCCTCACACCCTCCAATGCCAGGATATGACCCAGCATGCATTCCGGTTGATCCAATCTATAGGACATCCTTCTTCCACCCCTCCTCTGCTGGCGCGCACATGAGTCTCGATACGCGCGCTATGTACTCTGCACCTGCCATCGGTCCGGCGTCGGAGATCGTTGGCAACGTCATCTCCTGCAATCCCGTACCCAACATCGAGGTGCAGAATACTATGTCCGGTCCGATCCTTCTGAAATTCTCCTTCTCCTCTTCTATATTGAAATCGGGTATGTTGTGTATGTTGGGACCGGAGATCTCCACCCTGAGATCGTTGGTGTAATCCGACCTGTCACCCAGAACGACCCTCTCGGCGATCATCCCTGCGGCCTCCGCGGCCTCCAACACCCAATGTACATCACGGGTGACGGACAGCATGCAGAACCTCTTGCCCTCCAAAACGGGTCTGAATCCGGATATGAATGCGTCATATTCGCGTCTTACATCATCCATCAGAGCCTTCGCCTCCTTCTCCTTGCCGAAGGCCTCGGCGATATCGAAGATCCAGGACTCCATGCCTTTCAGTCCGGGACGGACCACCGACGGCAGCGTGGGTATCCCGTAACTGTCCTCCAGGTGTTCGCACAGACGTTTGGTGAACGTGTCGGGATTCATCATCAGATTGTATCTGGCACTTCTGATGTTCTCTATGTCGGATATGTCGCAGCATCCCGGATAGCAGCAATTGACCCTGATGCCTATGCACCTGAGCATATCCGATATCAGATCGATGGTGTCCGTACAGTTGGTGGCTATCGTCTTCACGCCCACCAGGTTGACGGAATCCGTCCTTTCGCAATCGCGGGAGAATCCTTCGGACAGAGCTATGCCTGCATCGATGACACCCTGCATGTAATCGCCTTTGATGTTGCCGTCCTCCTCGATCAGTACGATACGGACGCCGGGATGTTCGCGTTCCAGCGAATCTATGGTACCGCGTACGTCGTCCCCGATGATACCGGAGGGACATGATGTTATCACGGCGATCCTGTCCGCACCTCTGTCGATCGCCGAACCTATGGTCGATGTGAGATCGTTCCTGCCTCCGAACACCATGCTGTCCCCGTTCATGAACGTACATTCGGTGGATGGATCCACGAAATTCTCTATGGGTCTGACGTTCAGGAACGTGGAACGTCTGTTGCATGCGGGTACCAACTGGAATGTGAACTGTGCACAGCTGGCGGGTGAATGGAGTACAGTGGTCAATCCCTTCACGGATGCACACACCGAATGCGCACCCGAGAACGCACAACCGTGGAGCATCTCCTTCCTGGAGACGTTGCGGGAGACGTACTTCCTCGTGCGTACCCTGCGTTCCGTATCCAGGGACGGAGGGGGTGCGGTGGTCCTCTTGGAAACGGAGCGCCCCAATACGACGTTCTCCAATTCGGATTCCTCCAGATACCTGGCATGGTATCTCTTCCCTCCGGTTATGTTGTCGCACAGGGATCTGAACCTTTCCGCGAGTTCGGAATCTGGGAACATCTCCACCACGGTCTTCCCGTTCGCCTCCGCATCGCTGAACAATGACGATCTCTCGAAGGATGCCACGATGGGGATCCCTACGGCCTCCGAGAAACGGCCGATCCTGTCCGCCTCCCCAGGCACGTTCCTTGCGTTGAATATTATCCCGCCTATCCTGTCGGGATCGTAGTTGCCGACACCCCTGAGGATGTTGTTGGCGGCATATATGGACATGAACTCGCCGGATGACACTATGTAGACCACATCGGCATACTCGTCCCTGAGAGGTACCGCGAAACCTCCGCACACCACATCCCCTAGGACATCGTACAACGTGATGTCCGCACCGAGATCCTCCGCGCCCAACTCCTTGAGCAGTTCGAAGGATGAGATGATACCCCTTCCGGCACAACCTACACCGGGTTCCGGGCCTCCCGCCTCCGTACATAGACATCCCCCGTAACCGACGCGTATGACATCCTCGAGCCTTCTATCGGAGATCTTCCTCTCCTTCATGTACGAGAGCATGGTGTCACCGATGTCACCGTTGAGAAGGAGTCTCGTGGAATCGTGTTTCGGATCGCATCCGATCTGCAGAACCTTGTAGCCTCTGTCGGTCAGGGCGGCGGTGATGTTGGACGACATCGTCGATTTTCCGATCCCACCCTTGCCGTAGACGGCGATTTTGACCATGCCAGAGTATCATCATTGGTTTATATATCCAATATGGTGGGGTCGCATTCCCAAGATATCGTCATCAGTTATGATTAAAAGCGGAATCCTGCATACGTATCCAACAGGTGTGTGTTCTTGGATCTCGTCAAATGGTTCATCAGGGCGATACTCGCCGGAATGTGCATTGCTATCGGCGGAACGGTGTTCATACAGACCACCGTCGCTTGCGGTACCGAATTCAAATGGGTCGGAGCGATCCTGTTCTCGGTCGGATTGTTCGCGGTACTGACGTACGGTTTCAACCTCTACACCGGCAAGGTGGGATACATCCTCCAGAACGACAGGACGTACCTCGTCGAAGTGCTTGTCACGATAATCGGTAACTTCGTCGGATGTCTCATAGTGGGATACCTGTTCCAGTTCCCCATGGCGGAGGTCATGTGCCAGGCAAAGATCGATGCCTTCATGGCGGAAGGCGGTATTATCGATGCGGTGGCCAAAGGGGTGTTCTGTGGCGTGCTGATGTACATCGCGGTGGACAACTACAAGTCCAAGGGTTCAATGCTGGGAACGTTCATCTGCGTACCCGTGTTCATCCTCGCCGGATTCGAGCACTCCATCGCGGACATGTTCTACTTCTCGTCCGCGATGATGTGGAACATGGATTCCTTCCTGTTCACCCTCGCGATCCTGTTCGGGAATATGATCGGATGCTGCCTCATACCCGCGTACAGACTGTACGTAAACGGAGAGGAGAAGGCTTAGAACAGCTTGGATTGGATGCTTTTCCGCCTTCTGTCGTTCTCCTCGGGATCGAGTCTCTTATATGTATCCGCAGTGGAGAATCCGCCATCGGCAGGCATCGGTGCGGGAGGGGTCATGCCCTCTCCCTGCTGTTCGGCGAACTCCTCGATCATACGGACGACCTCCTCGTCCCTCTTGCTGTCCGAGGACCATTCCACGGTTATGTTCCCGTTCATAGCACGTGCACGCAGATCGTTGTACCATTCCTGCGCATCGAACATCACGATATCGATCTCGGGATGGATGTCGGTGACACCGACATAGGTGTTCTCGGACGAGGGCTCCCAGGATTCGGGAGCCTCGTAATCATCCTCCTCGAGGAAACCTACCGCGAACACGATCTTCCTGAGCTCGGGGGAGGTGAGCTTGCAATAGAGGGAGGCCTGGAGCACATAGTGCTCCGGAACGGTGAACTTCCCGTCCCTGAACCATGACTCGCGCTTGTCCGCACCGGCCGTCTTGATCTCCAGGACGGCGGCACGTACGCCGTCGGAGAAATCCACATATCCGTCGACCATGCCTCCGAAATCCGGATGATCACAGTTCACCAGACCCTTCTTGTAATACGGGCTGCTCTTTCCGAAGTGATCGAACCAGCAGGCCTTCGCATCCGCGGGATCCTCCACCTTGAGACCCTTTCCAAGTTCGTCCATGTACTGCCCGTTCCTTCTGACATAATCCCTTATCTTGGGCTCGATGGCGGTACCCGCACGGGTGAACTTGTTATCGATGTCCTCTTTGAACAGTTTGCATATGTCGCATGCGACCTCGAACTCGCTGCAGTACTCGTTGCGATCGACGATGGAGGCGAGCCTGGTACCAGTTATCTTCTTGAATTTTGCGGCAGAGAAAGTTACCGTGTGGTTCTCGCGATCTATCCTGACCTTGTCTCCCGCGTAGTTGCTCATACTATCCTCTACAATGTCCTGTTCTTAATCCTTTTACCCGGAACGTGCGCGGACGGACATGGATGACCGTGATACCCAAATACATCCACCCGATTCCTAAGAGCATGAAGATACTCATCGTCGTTGACTACCAGAACGATTTCGTCACGGGACCTCTCGGTTTCGAGAAGGCAAAGGACCTGGAGGAACCCATCATGAAGAAACTCGACGAATATTGGGCACGCGGCGACATGATAGTGTTCACCAAGGACAAGCACGATCCGGAAAGATACCTCGACACGCAGGAGGGCAGACGTCTGCCGATCCCGCACTGTATCGATGATGAGGGATCCGCCATCTACGGTAAACCTGCCAAATACTGTCATGACCTCAACACGGTGGTCAAGGACCGTTTCGGAAGCGAGGACCTCTGTGCCAGATTCTATTTCTACGAGGGTATCGAAAGCATCGAACTGGTCGGTGTGGTGGGAAGCATGTGCGTCCTGTCCAATGCCGTCCTGCTGAAGGCCAACTATCCGGAGGCCAGGATCATAGTGGACGCGGAATGCGTGGCATCCCCCGATGACGACATGAACGAGAAGGCACTCGACATCATGGAGAACCTTCAGATCGACGTGATAAACAGACGTCAGAACTGAGATCCGATGGACCTGTTGATGCGTCCAGCGAACAGGTTGCGGAAGGACGCCTGCATCTTGGAGTTGCCGGACATCACCTTGCGTACGGAAACCGGGACGCCCTGGTAGATGATGTTGTCGGCGATATCGACGTTGGCCTTCATAGATGGCCTGAGTGCCAGATATGCGGACTGTATCCTTCCCACGATGGTACCGAGCACCTCGGATATGCTGTATACGTTGGCGGTGATGAAATCTTTGGCGTTGGTGAACTCCTCCACGCCTACAAGGAACGGGTTGTACTGCCCCTTCCTGAAATCATCCTCCAGGTCCTCCACAGCATCCATGACGTACACCCAGATACCCATGTTGAGGAAAAGCTCCTCCAATTCGTCGGTCCATTCGTCACCTACGATCTCCTTCAAGACCCAGATCATGGATGTTGCGGATGTACGTCCCATCTCTATGGGATCGCTGCACCCCTCCGCCTCCTTTGCCCTGAGCAGTTCGTAACCTTTCATGATCAGTTCGTCATACAGAGGATAATCCCTCTTCGCCCTCTCTATGGAGCGATTGAGCCAGAGCAGTCCGAAGTTGGACTTGACGGACGGCCCGTCCATCCTGTCGTCCACCAGGTCGTTGTTGGCCACCAGTACCGTGTATGCAGCCAGCCTCTTCAGAAGCTCGGTATGCCTCCTGCTGTGCCTCATCACACAGAACCTACCCGTATCTGGCACATCGATCATGACACCCTCGTCCATGACCGAATTGAGAATGATGTTGGCGAAGGTCATCTCGTAACTGACGATGATCGTGGACATCACACCGTACCCGTCCCTGAGCTGATGGCAGGTCTCGCAGTAGTATCCGCGATATGCCAACGTGTCCTTGCTGGACATCATCGGTTCAAGGGGCACGGTGTAGCCGAACATGATGTTGCGAGAATGACATCACATTAAAATAGGTTTACCAATATGCCTACCCTATTAAGGCCAGTCAATCGCTGGTATGGTGAAGTAAATGTCCGAAGTAGAGCAGAAGACAACCGAGCAGCTGACCGAGGAATACATGGACCAGTCCATGCCCTCCGTTTCGCACATCCTTTACACCCCTCCCCAGGGAAAGTACACCGAGAACGACCCCCACATCGGAAGCCCCATGTGTTACGACTGTTGCGGATACCACTGCTGTGTCGAGCTCATCGCTGTCCTCGTCGTCGTTCTCGTCTGCTGTGCATACGGTACCGACGGTACGTGCTGTGACTACTGCTACTGGCCCTTCTGATCGGGCTAGGCGGTTCAAAAATCACGGGCGGTCACTGTGAAACAGTCGCTGTTCGTGATAATGAAACCCACTCTTAGATGTAATGCTCATTGCAGGCATTGCTATCACCGTCCTTCAGAGTGTCCGGACACTGTCATGTCCGCGACCACTCTGGAGAATGTGATCTCCAAAGTCAGAGCGGAATATGATTCCGCGTGGTACATCTGGCATGGCGGCGAACCGCTCATGGCCGGAGAACAGTTCTTTCACAAGGTCGTATCGCTTCAGAAGAAGTACTACGGCAAGGCCGTCAACAGATGCGGTAACACCATCCAGACCAACGGCACCCTTCTCAGATCCAGATTCATAGAGTTCTGTAGGGACAACAGGATCAATCTCGGCATATCGTACGAGGGAGGATTCGATGCGGGACTGAGACCGGATATAGATGGAGATCGGATCCGCGATACCATCGGATACATGGTGAATAAGGGACACATGTTCTCCGTCACCTCCACCATACACGGAGGGAACATGGACATAATGGATGACATCTACCGTTCGTTCAAGTCCATGGGCGCATCCTTCTGCTATTCCCCGTCCCTCAGGATGGGATGCGGTCTTGATAACGAGGATCTGTACATGGATGCGGACGCGTACGCGGACAGATGCATCGAGATGTTCGAGACCTGGATACATGACAAGGACACACAGATCCCGGTCATGCCATTCAACCAATACGTACAGTCGGCCCTCAATTCGCCCAACGTATCCGACTGTGCACATTCCTCATGCCTGACCAGATGGATATGCGTCTATCCCGACGGCAGCGTATACCCGTGCGGAAAACCCTGTACGGATGCTTACCTCATGGGCAACATAAACGAAGTATCCACCATAGACGAACTTTTCAAATCCGAAGGATTCAGAAGGATACTCGTTGATTCCATCGCAAGACGCGAGAAATGCAAATCATGCGAGATCTTCCCCAAATGCGGAGGAGGATGCACGGTGGATGCCATGACCGACGGCGACGTCACATCTCCGGGCGGTTTCACCTGTACCGTCTACAAGAAGCTTTTCTCACACATCGCCGCCACCATGGTCAGGATAATCTCCCAGAAGGAGGATCTGTCCCAGTACAACCGTTTCATAAGGGACGCGGTCATCGGCAAACTGACCAACCCCAACGTCATCACTCCCATGTAATATAAGGTATGAAGACGATATAACGGCGATTACAATGACGGACGTCACACTTACCGTGGAAGCAGGCGCATGCTGCTTCAAGACCGTGGTGATAGCCACCATGGATGAGGAGATGAACATCACCTACAAGATCAAGAGCGAATGCCCGAACGTCAGAGCTGTCGGGAAGACCCTTGGTACCATCCCCGTTTTCGATGTCATCGCGACCCCCTTCACAGAGAACGCCATCTACAAGGCGTGTTCCGAGCTGCCCCATGTGGCATGTCCCGTACCGTGCGCCATGATCAAGGCCGGAGAGGCCGCAGGCGAGATGGCCCTGAAGAAGGATGTCACCTACAGATACGACTGATTTCCTTACGACAGACCTTTGTCACGGTTGCGTATGTCCACACGCTTGACCTTTCCGCTGGAGGATTTCGGCAGTTCCCTGACGAAGTCCACCACGCGCGGGTACTTGTACGGGGACGTACCGTTCTTGACATAGGCCTGCAACTCCTTACCGAGTCCCTCGGAGGGTTCATAACCCTCCCTGAGGACCACGGTCGCCTTCACCAACTGTCCCCTCACTGGATCGGGTACACCAGTGACCGCACATTCCAGGACCGCAGGATGTTCCATGAGAACGCTTTCGATCTCGAAGGGACTGATCCTGTATCCGGATGACTTTATCATATCATCGTTCCTTCCGGAATACCAGAAATAACCGTCCTCGTCCTTCCATGCGATATCCCCGGTATGATGCCAACCGTCACGGAGGGTCTCGGATGTCTTCCTCTCGTCCTTGTAATATTCCTTGAATATACCTGGAACACGCGGAGATACCGATACGACGATCTCCCCCTCCTCGCCCACTGGGACCTCGTTACCGTCCTCGTCCACCAATCTTACATCGTACTGCGGGGACGGTCTTCCCATGGATCCGGGTTTGGGTTCCATGCCCCTCAACGTACCTACGATGACCGACGATTCCGTCTGCCCGAACGCTTCCATGAGCTTCAGACCGGTCGCATTGTACCAGGTGTTGTAGGTATCCGGATTCAATGCCTCGCCGGCGATGCAACAGTTCTTCAGACTGGAAAGGTCGTGTCCTTCCAATCCCGCGTTGAGATACAGCCTGAACATTGTGGGTGGACAACAGAAGGTGGTGACCCTGAACTTCTCGATCATATCCAAGATGTGGGATGGGATGAACTTCTCATACTCATACACGAACACCGCGCCCTCCATGATCCACTGTCCGTAGATCTTGCCCCATGCGTTCTTCGCCCAACCCGTATCCGCAACGGACCAGTGCAGACCGTCGGGATCGATCTGATGCCAATGCTTCGCCAGGAGTATATGTCCCAGCGGGTAGCTGTAATCATGGACGGCCATCTTGGGATTCCCGGATGTTCCGGATGTGAAGTACATGAGGAACCTGTCCGTCCTCTTGGTAGGCACCCTCTCCCAGGAATCTGGATACTTCTCCACCTCGGTATCGAAGTCCTCCCAACCGTCCCTCCGTCCGCCTACGATGAACCTGTGCTCCAACGACGGTATGTCCTCTGTGGCATCGAAGGAATCCGCCACATCGGTCTGTATAGTCACTATGGCCGCCTTGATGCCGGCTGCGTTGATACGGTAGTTGATGTCGTGAGGTTTCAACATGTACGTGGCAGGGACGACGACAGCCCCCATCTTGTGCAGAGCGACTGAGATGTACCAGAACTGATAGCTGTGCTTCAACACCAACATCACAAAATCTCCTTTTCCGATACCTTTGGATGCCAGGTAATTGCAGGTCTTATCGCTCATCCTCTTTATATCCGCGAACGTGAACGTACGGGATTCCCCGTTCTCGTGTGCCCATACCAACGCCCTCCTTCCGGGATCGTTGACGGCGATATCATCAACCACATCATATCCGAAATTGAAATCATCCGGACATTCGATGTCGAATCCTGACAGGAGACCACTCTTGTCGTAGGTCTCCCTGACGTACCTCTGGTTGATGTTCCTCATCATATGCACCTTTGTTCGGGTGGATGGTAAGATTTGTTCCAGATATAAAAACAAAACGTAGAAAAATGTCAATTTTTTACGAATTTCGTAGAATAAAAAACTACTGAAAACAAAAATCGAATACGTACTTTAAATATTGACTGCGAATTTCGTAATAATCAGGAATCGTGAAGGATCCTATCCGGAATGAATCGATGAGAAAAGTGAAAAACGGTTTAAGGAGGGGTCGGCCCTCACTGTTTCTTGGATGCCTCTATGTCGGCCTTGCGGATGTCCACGCGTTTGATCTTACCGCTGATGGACTTGGGCAGTTCCTTGACGAACTCGACCACACGGGGGTACTTGTAAGGAGCGGTCTCCTTCTTGGCGAAGTTCTGTATCTCCTTCTTGAGATCGTCGGATGCCTCGTATCCTTCCCTGAGGACGATGGTGGCCTTGACGAGCTGTCCCCTGACAGGGTCAGGTACTCCGGTGACCGCACACTCCAGCACCGCAGGGTGCATCAAGAGGGCGCTCTCGATCTCGAAGGGACTGATCCTGTATCCGGATGACTTGATGATGTCATCGTTCCTTCCGACGTACCAGTAGTATCCGTCCTCGTCCTTCCATGCGACGTCACCGGTGTGGTGCCATCCGCCACGGAGGGTCTCGGCGGTCTTCTCCTCGTCCCTGTAGTATCCGATCATGATACCGGGGGTGTCCGCCTTGATGACGATCTCTCCGTTGACTCCGGGAGGACAGCTGTTGCCCTCCTCATCCACGATATCTACCTCGAACTGAGGCGAAGGCTTACCCATGGATCCGGGCTTGGGTGTCATGCCACGGAGCGTGGCGACGGTGAGTGTGGTCTCGGTCTGTCCGTAACCCTCCATGAGGGTGAGGCCGGTGGCCTTTCTCCAAGTCTCGAATGTGTCGGGATTGAGTGCCTCTCCGGCGATGTTGCAGTGCTTCAGGCTGGAGAGGTCGTGCTTCTCGACGCCTGCGTTGATGTAGAGCCTGAACATGGTGGGAGGACAGCAGAGGGAGGTGATCCTGTGCTTCTCGACCATGTGCATGATGTCGTCGGGGTTGAACTTCTCATACTGATACACGAAGACCGCGGACTCCATGATCCACTGTCCGTACAGCTTTCCCCAGACGGCCTTTCCCCATCCGGTATCGCTCACGGTGAAGTGGATACCGTCGGGAACGACACAGTGCCAGTGCTTGGCGGTCATCAGGTGTCCGAGTGAATATGTGTGCTTGTGGATGACCATCTTGGGATTGCCGGAGGTACCGGATGTGAAGTACATCAGCATGGGCTCCTCGGCCTTGGTGTCGCGCCTCTCGAAGACCTCGGAGGCCTTCTCGACCTCCTCGTCGAAGTCGATCCATCCCTCACGTTTCTTCTTGAGAGTGATCCTGTACTTGAGCGACGGGATGTCCTCGGCGGACTCCACCGCATTCAATGCGGGCTCGTGGTTCGTACAGATGACCGCTTTCACGTCGGCGGCCCTGACACGGTACTCCACATCATGCTTGGTGAGCATGTATGTGGCGGGGATGGCGACCGCACCGATCTTGTGGAGTGCCACCATGGTGTACCAGAACTGGTAGGTCTGCCTCATGATCAGCATGACCATGTCGCCCTTCTCGATACCGAGGGAGGTGAGGAAGTTGGCGGTCTTGTCGCTGAGCCTCTTGATATCGGCGAATGTGAACTTGCGGTCGCCCTCGTCCTCGCTGTCCCAGACCAATGCGATACGGTCGGGATCGTTCACGGCGATGTCGTCCACGATGTCATATCCGAAGTTGTAGTTCTCGGGGTAGTGAAGCTTGTAGGTCTTCAGAAGACCCTGTTCGTCGTATGTCTCATCGACATACCTCTCGTTGATGTTCCTCATTGATTGGCACCGTCCTTCATGACGATTGCAAGGAACCTGCATCCGCCCTCGGACGTGGCGATCATACCGTGGGGCTTTCCGGAATCATAATAGACGGAGTCTCCGGCGTTGAGGTATGTCGTGTGGTCCTCGTAGACGAATTTGAGCGATCCCTCCAGCACGAGATCGAATTCCTGTCCCTCGTGCGTGGACGTGTGCACAGGTGCGGACTGGATCGTCTCGTCGTAGGGAGCGACCACGATGAAGGGCTCGGCGAGCTTGTTCTTGAAGTTGGCGGCTAGGTGGAAGTAGTGGAATCCTTCGCGTCTCTTGATGGGGAGACCCTTTCCGCCCCTCACCACGGTGAACTCGCTGAGGTGGGGATTGTCGCCTGTGAGAAGCTCAATCATGTCGATGCCGAACTTCTCAGCACACTTGTATAGGAATGTGAATGAGAAGTCCCTGGTACCGGATTCATACTCCGCATAATCTGCGGCACTGATGCCCAGCGCCTCAGCCATGTCCTCGACGGTGAAGTCGCACAGTTCGCGCATGGCGAGGATGCGCTCCGCAATTTCCGTTATCTTGGGTTCAATTGTCATTCAAATCGTTCCATCTTATCATTGTATATAATTATAAACGTGTTCGGATACCGTTTGATTGGTTTTTTCATCCTATACAGGGGGAAATTCCCCCTGTCAGATCGAAAGGTGTTCGGCGGCCTCCTTCGCGGTGGCACCATGTAGCACGATGTCGGATATCGCGGTCATCATACCCCTGATATCCCTGTGCTGGAACACGTTGCGTCCCATGGATACGCCGTGACCTCCGGCTGCTATCGACGTCTCCACCATGTTAAGGATATCCATGTCCGAATCCATCTTGGGTCCGCCCGCGATGACGACAGGTGCCAGCGCACCCTCTACCACCTTGCTGAACGAATCGAAGTCCCCCGTGTAGCTGCACTTGACGATGTCCGCGCCTATCTCCGTGGCCACCCTTGCCGCATGTGCCACGGCCTTTGGATCGAAGGAATCCTTGATGGACGGTCCGCGCGGGTACGCCATCACCAGGAACGGCATCCCCCATTCCATACAGCTCTCCGATACCTTACCCAGATCGCTGAGCATCTGGGACTCCGACTGTGCACCCACGTTGATATGTGCGGATACCGCATCGGCTCCGTATTTGATGGCCTCCTCCACCGTTGCTACGAGTACCTTGGAATGTGATGTCACACCTATGTCGGTGGAAGCGGACAGATGGAGGATGAGACCCACATCCTTACCGCCGGCCCTGTGTCCCCTTGCGATGATCCCTTTGTGCATCAAAACCGCCGTGGCACCACCTTCTGATACGTTGTTGACGGTGTCCTTCATATCGATCAATCCCGGGATCGGACCCACACTGATACCATGGTCCATAGGCACTATCACTGCATTTCCGCTCTTCCTGTCGATGATCCTCTCGAGTCTGATGTTTTTTCCGAACATTGTATTACCGTGTTACGTGCTAACACTTATCACGGTTATAAAATTTTCTATGATTTGAGTCATCATGAAAGAAACGATACGACAAGGACATGATTCCCGATTACGATCGACAGGGTGTTTCATCCGGACGATCTGACGATCCTTTCTCGGCGGACATCATCCGGAATTGTATGGGATGGATGATGACTCATCGATCATGACAATGCCCCCTTTCTCAAAGGGTTCGATGATAGTACTCATGAGGCAGAAGCATTGGATCGTTCCATGAGTCCGGATGGTGAACGTACGTCCCGGCATCAGTATCACACCCCATACCCGAAGAAAACTCACTTGGATATGGCTCATTTCGCATACTCATAACATAGCACTTCCGTCTTACCTATATAGGATACTATCTTCTAGTCGTCCATGCACCCTTTGAAAGAGCGCGTAACCGTCATCTGCGGACACTACGGTACCGGGAAGACGAACCTGTCCATCAACCTCGCCATGGATTGTGCAAGGTCCGGGGAATCCGTGACCCTGGTGGATATGGATATCGTCAATCCATACTTCAGATCCGCGGATTACTCGGATGTGCTCACGAAAGAGGGTATCAGGGTCATAGGACCCAATTTCGCCAACACCAATCTCGACACCCCATCTCTCCCCGGATCCGTGAAGACGGCCATCGAAGACGGGGAACGCGTCATAATAGACGTGGGTGGCGACGATGCGGGCACCACCGCACTGGCGGTATACAGCAGACAGCTGCAATCGGCCGATCCCGATGTGCTCTACGTGGTGAACATGTACCGTTCCATGACCACGTCCCCGGACGAGGCGGTCGCCATCCTCGGGGATATCGAGAGGACAGCACATCTGAAAGCGACCGGTGTGGTGAACAACTCCCATCTCAAACAGCTCACGACGGCGGAGACAGTGGATGCCTCCCTGGAGTTCGCCGATTCCGTATGCGGGGCCACCGGGCTTCCGCTGAGATTCACGACGGTCCCCCGCGGAATCTCCCCATCTAGAAAAGTGGAAAATCTTTACCCGATAGACGTCTATGTCAGGGCGCCTTGGGAATAGGACAGGTAGTATAGATGCCCAAAGTGACAGTTGATAACGGAATTTGCAAGGGTTGCGAGCTCTGCGTAGGAGCCTGCCCCAAGAACATCCTGGAATTGGACAGGAAAGTGACCAACGGCAAGGGATACCACCCCGCACACGTGACCGACCAGGCACAGTGCATCGGCTGCGGATCCTGCGTGATCATGTGCCCCGACATGGCGATCTTCGTGGAGGACTGAACATGTCCGAGAAGGTACTCATGAAGGGTAACGAGGCGATCGCGGAGGCCGCCATCGCGGCAGGCTGCAGGCACTTCTTCGGATACCCCATCACCCCCCAGACCGAGGTGGCGGCATACATGTCCAAGCGCATGCCCAAGGTGGACGGCGTCTACCTCCAGGCGGAATCCGAGGTGGCATCCATCAACATGGTCCTCGGTGCGGCCGCCGCCGGTGTCAGGGTGATGACGTCCACATCCTCCCCCGGAGTCAGTCTCATGTCCGAGGGGATCTCCTACATCGCGGGATCCGATGTCCCCGCACTCATAATCAACGTCCAGCGCGGAGGACCCGGTCTCGGAGGGATCCAGCCCTCCCAGGCGGACTACTATCAGGCGACCAAATCCACCGGACACGGTGATTTCCATATGATGGTCCTTGCACCCTCCACGGTTCAGGAGACCGTGGACCTGGTCGCAAAGGCATTCGATCTCGGTGACAAGTACAGAATGCCCGTGATGATCCTGTCCGATGGTATGCTCGGACAGATGATGGAACCCGTTCAGCTCCCTGAACCCAGGGAACCCGACAACGATTCCAAGGAGTGGGCGGCATGCGGACACCAGAACAAGAGGAAGCACAACGTGGTGAACTCCCTCTACATCGATCCCGCCACCCTCGAAGGACTGGTCAAGGACAGGTTCGAGAGATACGCCACCATCCAGAAGGAGGAGCAGATGGCGGAGGAGTACCTCGTGGACGATGCGGACATCGTCATCGTCGCATACGGAGCATCCGCAAGGGTGTCCCGTTCCGCGGTCGACATGGCGAGGAAGAACGGCATCAAGGCGGGTCTCATCAGACCCATCACCCTCTGGCCGTTCCCGAAGGATGTTCTGGCGAAGGCGGCAGAACACGTACCCAAGTTCCTGACCGTGGAGATGTCCATGGGACAGATGGTGGACGACGTCCGCCTGGCCATCGAATGCTCTAGGCCGGTGGAGTTCTACGGACGCACCGGAGGTGTGATCCCCACACCCATGGAAGTCTATGACAGGATCGTAAAGATCAACGGAGGTGAGCAGTGATGGGAATCAAAGGAGGAAGACCCCACGCAATGACGGATGTACCGCTCCACTACTGCCCCGGCTGCACGCACGGTATCGTGCACAGGCTGGTGGGAGAGGCTATAGACGAGCTCGGAGTCGAGGGAAGGACCGTCGGTGTCGCATCCGTCGGATGCTCCGTCTTCACATACAACTACTTCAACTGCGACATGGTGCAGGCCCCCCACGGACGCGCACCCGCAGTGGCTACCGGTATCAAGAGGGCGAGACCCGATAACGTCGTCTTCACCTACCAGGGGGACGGGGACCTTGCGGCCATCGGTACCGGTGAGACCGTTCACGCCGCCACCCGCGGAGAGAACATCGTCGTGATATTCATCAACAACGCGATCTACGGAATGACCGGAGGTCAGATGGCACCCACCACCCTGCCCGGGCAGATCACACAGACCACCCCCTACGGAAGGGACACCGCCACCGCAGGAAACCCACTCAGGGTGTGCGAGCTCCTATCCTCAGTGGACGGTGTCGCATTGGCACAACGTGTGACCGTCGACAACGTCAAGCATGTCAGAGAGGCCAAGAAGGCCATCAAGAAGGCATTCCAGTACCAGATGGAGGGCCGCGGATACTGTCTCATCGAGGTCGTGTCCACCTGCCCCACCAACTGGGGTCTGTCCCCCACGGACTCGCTCCAGTGGCTGAGGGACAACATGCTCCCCTACTATCCCCTCGGTGTCTACAAGGATGTCGGAGAGAAGGAGGCGAAGGAATGACCGATCTCAACATCCTCCTTGCAGGATTCGGAGGACAGGGCATCCTGTTCACCGGCAAGGTCATGGCATACGCCGCACTGATGGAAGGCAAGGAACTCTCCTGGCTCCCGTCCTACGGACCCGAGATGAGGGGAGGTACCGCCAACTGCAGCGTCTGCATCTCCGACAACAAGATCGGATCGCCCCTGGTGGTCAACCCCGATGTGCTCGTTGCCATGAACCTCCCTTCGCTGGAGAAGTTCGAGGATACGGTCGTTCCCGGCGGTATGATCATCATAGACAGCTCGATCATCGACAAGAAGGTCCAGCGCACCGATATCAACGTGGTATATCTCGAAGCATCCAGGATAGCGGAGGAGAACGGACTCAAAGGAGCGGCCAACATGGTGATCCTGGGCCGTCTCTTCAAGGAGCACCCGTTCTGTTCCAAGGAGAACCTTGACAAAGGTCTCCAGAAGAGCATCCCTCCAAGGAAGGCCGCACTGATCGAGAACAACAGGAAGGCCATCGCCCTCGGTATGGAGAGCTGATCGTCCGGGGATCGTCATGCAGGTGTATACCGCAACCGAGCGCAGGCTTGTGCTTGTCGCATCCTGCATGGCGATCTTCGTAAACCCCCTTATCGGGAGCATGCTGAACCTGGCGTTGAATGCCATAGGTTCGGATCTCCACTGCAGTGCCCATCAGCTTGGATGGATCGCAAGCATATTCTTCATATCATCCGTTGCCACCATGGTGCCCGCCGCAAGGTTGGCGGACATAATAGGTAAGCGCAAGGTGTTCGTGGCCGGTGCCGTTATCGCGATGGTATCGTTGTTGTTATGCACACTTTCGCAGAACATACAGATGCTGTACCTTTTCCGCGGGATGTCGGGTATCGGTACCGCGTGCATAGCATCCACCAGCATCTCCATGATAGCTGACGTGTATCCGAAGGAGATCAGGGGTTCCGCACTGGCATGGAACACGGCATGCGTGTACATCGGTGCCTCCGTAGGTCCGTCCTTGGGAGGGTTGATCACCGATGTCCTCGGATGGAGATACGTGTTCATTCTGGTGGTACCGTTCCTCGTCATCGGTATCGCCACCATACTGAGATTCCCCCACAACATATCGAACACTGAAGGGGAACCGTTCGATGCCAAGGGATCCGCGATCTACATCCTTTCCGTACTGCTGATAATGTTCGGCCTGATCTCTCTGCCCGAGACGTATGCGGCGGCGATGATGGTCATCGGATTCATCGTCCTGGGATTCTTCGTCCGCGAGGAATGCAGGACGAGGTATCCCATAATGCACATGTCGCTTTTCCGCAACAGCAAATTCACGCGTTCCCTGGCCGCATTGTTCCTGAACTATGCCGCGTCGTACAGCGTATCATTCTTCCTCAGCCTGTATCTGCAGAACATAGGCAGGATGACACCCACAGAAGCCGGCATGATGCTAATGATCCAGCCCGTGATCCAGGTTGTGTTCACACTCCTTGCCGGAAGGATAGTGGACAGGATGGACCTCAGGATTCTGCCGACAACGGGTATGACCCTCACCCTTGTCGGGATCGTGATCCTGTTCGTGTCCCTGGGAATAGAATACGATCCCTTCATGATATACGTCTCGCTTGCGGTGATGGGTGTGGGATTCGGTCTGTTCTCCTCGCCCAACACCACGGCCACCATGGCATACGTGGACCGCGAGGATTACAACAAGGCATCCGCATTGATAGCCACCATGCGTCAGGTCGGTATGACCACATCCATGGGTGTGGCCACCTGTCTCATATCCATATATCTCGGTACATCCGCCGCGATAGCACCCGAGAACTATCCCCTCCTGGTGGATGTCATGAGGGCGGGATGGATGGTCTGCATAGTGTTCTGTGCAGTCGGTGCCTTGTTCTCATGGTTCAGAGGAAAGACCACAGAGGTCTGAGATGATATCCTGTCTGACGGTCGATTGCAGGGATGCCGATGACGAGGATCTCGATGTCCTTATGAAAAATCTCACGAAGGAAAGGAGATCGTTGGCGATGTCATTCACATCCCGGTCGGACCGGATGATGAGTGCGGTCGCAGGTATGTGCATGAAGTACCTTTCGGAACGTTTCTCCGCACCGATAGTGAAACTGTCCAACGGCAAACCGGTGTTCTCCGGTGCGGATATGTATCTGAGCATATCCCATTCCGGAGGGATCGTCGCCGTTGCATGGTCGGATCATCCGGTAGGGGTGGATGTCCAATCCACGGACCCGGGATTCGTTCCCAATACCTGTTTCATGACGGATGACGAGGTATCCATCCTGAAAAAGAATGGTGCGGACATCATGGATGTGTGGTCCGCCAAGGAGAGCTTCCTCAAGATGACCGGTGATGGGATATCATCCGGGATGGAACGTATCACCGTCCTTACTAGTGACGGCATATCATCTCCGGTCAAGGATGCGGATATCACTGTGATGCATCCGTTGGAGGGCATGGTACTTGCGATATGCGGTACGGGAGACATGGAACACAGGACGATATCGTACAGGGAGCTGTCCCCGGAATCGTTCCGTTAGGATCCTCATGTGAAGGTATTCAACATCCCTGCGGACATCACATATCGCCATCCACGAAAGATGAGATCTCGAACGAACCCTCCTCCCGCATTCATCCCGATCGATCGGACGAATACCCCTTATGGATCAACGATATCAGAGCATATCTCCTGTGACCTTCCACGACATGAAGAGGATATACCTGAAGACAGGATGATACATCGGACGGTCATGTGGTATTCTTCAAACCTCATAGGATCCGAAAAAAGGATGGTTCTGGTTTAACTGGTTTGGGAAGGGTGCATACGCACCCTTCTATGATGCTCACAACCTGGGGATCACTGCGTAGTTGAGTATGAAGAACACAGCGAAGAGGATCGCGAGAGCGATCATGAACTTGTTGGTCTCCTTGATCCTTCCGGAAAGGAGCTGTCCGAACACGTAGACGATCGCACCTGCTCCGATACCGTTGGTGATGGAGTAGCTGAGTCCCATGATCAGGATGGTTGCGAATGCAGTTCCCGCAAGGACGGGGTCGTTCCACTCGACATCCTTGACGGAGGTCAGCATGAGGACTCCGACCAGGAAGAGGGCACCGACGATGCACTGGTAGGTGATCATTCCGAACACGGGTGCGAGGAACAGGGAGATTGCGAAGAGCAGTCCGACGACTATGGGCATGATACCGGTCCTGGCACCGTTCTCGATTCCGGTGGTGGACTCGATGAACGCGGTGGTAGTGGTGGTACCGAATGCGGCTCCGGCGATGGTCGCGATGGAATCGACCTGCATGGCCTTCTCTCCGTCCATGAGGTTTCCGCCCTCGTCGATGAATCCTGCGCGTCCTCCGACCGCGACGAGGGTTCCGGTGGTGTCACCCACATCGACGAAGAGCAAGGACAGGATCGCTGCGACGAATGCGACATACTGCGAGGAATCCAGGGATCCGAAGTCGTTGAACATGGATCCGAAGAGTCCGAAATCGGGCTGCGTGACCCACTCGGTGGGTGTGGTGATCTCTCCGAGGATCAGAGCGACGATGAATGCACCGATGATTCCGGCCAAGGTGGCGTACCACTTGTTGAGGAAGTACAATCCGAGGGTCAGGAAGATTCCGACGAGGGCGACGAATATCGCCGCATCCCAGGTTCCGACGAATCCGGGAACGAAGCTGGGGCCGCCGGTGTTGACGATCAGTCCGACATCGACGAGACCAATGTATGCGATGAAGAAACCGATACCTGCGGTGATGGACATCCTGAAGGACTTGGGCATGGAGTTGATGAGCTTGGTCCTGAATCCGGTGACGGACAGGATGAGGAACAGGATACCCGAGATGAAGACCGCCATGAGCGCCTGAGGGTATGTGAATCCGAGTCCGAACACGATGGTATACGTGATGAACGCGTTGATACCCATTCCGGGGGCCAATGCGACAGGGAACCTCGCATAGATACCCATCAGGATACAGGATACACATGCCGCGATCGCGGTGGCGGTGAAGAGCTGATCGATGTTGGGATATGCGTTACCTACGATCGCAGGGTTCGCGACCAGGATGTAACACATCGCCAGGAAGGTGATCACACCTCCCTTTATTTCCGTGGATAATGTGGATCCTCTCTCCGTGATGTGGAAGAAGGAATCCAACGTCTCAGTGAAAGACATAACCCCCGTACCGGGCTAGGGATATAAAGGCAGTATCCTTTTAAATAGTTGAAATACGGACGATGCGAAGTCGCATCGTCCGATGAAGAACTCAGTTCCACCATCCGGAGGTCCTGTCGATGGTCTCGGATCTCTTGGGTCCGATACTGATGATGTCGGCAGGGATACCGGTGTATTCCTCGATGAATCTGATGTACTTCTGCATGTTCTCAGGCAGAGAATCCATTCCTGCACTGACGAGTGCCTCGGAATCCTCCCAGTCCTCCCATCCGTCGAACTCCTCGTAGACGGGCTTTGCCCTCTCGAGCTTGGCGATGGATGCGGGGAAGTGCTTCTCGACCTTACCGTCGATCTCGTATCCCACGCAGACCTTGATCTTCTCATATCCGTTGAGAACGTCCAGCTTGGTGATGGCCCAGGAGGTGATACCGCAGAGTCTCGCGGCGTGCTCAGCAACCACGAGGTCCAGCCATCCGCATCTCCTTCCCCTTCCGGTGGTGACACCGAACTCTCCGCCCTTCTTCTGGAGTTCCTCCTCCTCGGCACCTTCGAGTTCGGTGACGAATGGTCCCTCCCCGACACGGGTGGTGTATGCCTTCAGGCACCCTACGACCTTCTGTATCCTGTTGGGTGCCACCCCTGCACCGGAACAGATCCCTCCTCCGACGGTGGATGATGATGTGACGTACGGATAGGTACCGTGATCGATATCCAGCATGGCACCCTGCGCACCCTCGAAGAGGATGTTCTTGCCCTCGTCGAGCATGTCGTTGATCAGGACGGACGTGTCGCAGATGTACTTACCGTACTTCTGTCCCCATCCGATGAGTCTCTCGGCGAAATCGTCCTCGCTGCAGTTGCAGGTCTCGGATCCCATGAGCTTCATGAGGTCTTTCTTCATCGGCAGCAGGAACTTGGTCTTCTCCCTGATGAGTTCGGGCTCGAGAAGGTCCCCGGCCCTGAAACCGTACCTTGCGATCTTGTCCTGATAGGTGGGTCCGATACCTTTCTTGGTCGTACCGACGGATGCGTTACCACGGTAGACCTCCTCCGCACCGTCAAGCTTCTTGTGGTAGTTCATGATGAGGTGCGCACGGTCCGATATCCTGAGACCGTCGATGCCGAGTCCCGCATCCTCGATCTGTTTGACCTCCTCGGCCATATCGGCGAAATTCACAACTACACCGTTACCGATGACGGCGAGCTTGTCCTTCCTGAGGACTCCGGAGGGGAGAAGGTGGAGTTTGAAGACGGAATCACCTATGACGATGGTGTGTCCCGCGTTGTTCCCGCCCTGGAACCTGACGACGGCATCGGCCTTCTCGGCCAGATAATCGGTGATCTTACCTTTTCCCTCGTCACCCCACTGGGCTCCTATGATTGCGACTGTAGGCATGATAACACTCTGGAGGTGTCAATCGCCTGTACATATAAAATCCATTAGGCAGGAGGGGACCTGGTCACGGAGGCTTCTACGAAGATGCGCTTGATGTCCTCCACTGGAAGGACGCTCTTGAATCCGGTCGGAGAGATGTGCGTCCTCGAGGAAAGCCCTTCACGATTCAAGAGTTCCATGAGCGTATCGTACCTGGGGGACATCACCTTGAGATGGGATGCGAACTCGGACACATCGTACATGAACGGTACCTCGTCTATCTCCTCCATCCACAATGCCAGCATCTTTCTGCAACGTTTCTCTTCATGCATACCCGAAGGGTCCATACGGGACAGTATATCCTTGTCGAACAGTCTTCCGCCCCATATGGGACCGTAGTCATGTTCAGCGTCGTGTACATCGGATACCGACCTGTCCAACGTATCGGGGTCGTATGCCACATATCTCAATTGTGCCAGGGATGCGTCCGCAGCACCTGCGCCCTTGCGTACGCGCACGTACGTTCTGAAATAATGGTCGGCATAGAAGGACAGTACGGGCTCCATACCCATATCGAATTTTGCAAGCTCTCTCGCCACGGATCCCATCAGTATCCTCAGTCCGGATTCGTGGCACATATATCCCCTGATGGGGTTTGCGCAGTATCTCCTGACACATTTGGAACGATGTGCTCCTGCAAGAGGTGCGGTGTCGGTAGCGGTGACAGCCAGTATGGCATTCCTCCTGCATCCCTGTATGGCCGCATGCAGGAAGGGGATCGGAGAACCGAACGGATCCAGATCCACATAATCGAACGTCTCGTTAGATAGGAGGACCTGTAAGTTCTCCCTGGAAGGGCGGCAGTTCGTGACGCCGTTGATCCTGATGTTCTCCTCGATGAAAGGTATCGCGGCGGGATTGATGTCGTTCGCGACCACTTCGGAACCGGGGACCTCGTTGGCTATGCGGACAGACCTTGAACCGGTGGCCGCCATACAGTCGGCAACCTTGGGATTTCCACCCAAAGCACGAAGGAGCATGACACTGACGTCCCTGTTGAACGCCATCTGCTCGTTGAAGAAGACCGTGTCGTATATCTTACCCGGCCCGCCTGAAGAATGCTGCACGGGAACGACGAGTTCCGTCCCGCCCTCCCTGATCCTGACACCGTCCGCCATCAGATCTTCTCACCGTTCATGAGACCCTTGACCTTGTACGGAAGGAGGTTACGGTTGGTCTGTGTGACCTCCAGGATCCTGACGTCGTCCCTTCTCCTGATGTCCTGGAGGAGAGGGTTGCGGGATTTCTTGTGAAGCGTGATGATCATGGGCTTGTCGACCTCGAGTGCGGCGCGTACCGCCTTCACGAACGCCTCGCTCTCCACCTCGACCTTACCGATCTCGTCGATGACGATGATATCCGCCTCGGCGCATGCATTCTCGATCGCACTGACGGCAACCGATTCGAATTTGGACAGATCGATACCGATCCTTCCTACCATGATCTTGCTGGGCGTCTCGGTGTCACCGAAGACCTCGGTCTCTCCCGATAGAAGGTCCCTGACGGTGAAACCCACGCGATGCTTTCCATCGATGACCGGCTCGTCAATCATACCACCAATTACCGCATCCTCTTCCTTGAGCATCTCGATCACGCGGAGGAGAGCATACGTCTTTCCGGCACCCGGAAGACCGGTGATTCCAATTTTTATGTTAGCGATCATCAAACATCACGTCGATATGTCCCTAACGCGTTACTGACTTAAAAAAGCTACCATAAAGAGAGTATGCTTTAACAAAGAGTATCTGCCTTAATAAAAAGTTTGCCAATAGGTTTCCGGAAAAAACAACACTATCCTCCAAGACATGAATGCAGATAATGTATTTTGTACGAAGTTCACGATTCCGAGATATCTGATACGTACATCAAAGGATAACCGAGTTCCACATCATATCTCATCTCGGATGTTACGGATACGTTCTCTATGGATACGGTGACCTTCGCATCGATCATCTCGCCTCTGAGGGATACGTAACTGTAATTGTCCCTTGGATCCGGAAGTACGGACCTGTCGATGGATATGGAGACGTCGGTCACATACGGTTGTGCCATTATGCTCTCGGCTATGGCCGTCTCCAAAGAACCTATGCTGGATGAATCGAACGGGGTGCCCACGTACTGATGGTACACGGTGGCGAGTTTGATACCGGTCTCAAATATGCATCTATCTCTCACCGTGCAGTTGAATCTGGAAGCTGCCAGCTTGTCGCGGTCCATAGCTACCCGATTGATACTTCCGTATTAACCGTTATCCCGTTCCATCCACACGTGGATCACGCTTTCGATATGGGTCTGGATGTGTTCGGAGTGTGTATCAACCGGTCATCTCCTTCATGGAGATCCTAGATGATTTTCCGTTGAATGAAATA
>JAEDGA010000058.1 GCA_016297775.1 Candidatus Methanomethylophilaceae archaeon | reverse complement strand
CAACGCACCGATGACCACCGCAATGGATGCGGCGGACACCGATCCGCCCAATGTGAGCAATCCGGTCCTGTAGGTGATCAACGCCAATATGACGGACAGGATTACGGAGATCAACACTCCCTCAATCGTCGGCATGTGCGATCTCTTCCAGTATCTCCGTGGCGTATCTGACGGCAAGATCCTTGTCGGATAGTGGGAAGAACATGACCTTCCCCTGGAGGTACAGGGTGACCTCCATCCCGTTCCATTTGGATACGAGCATCATGTCGCCGGATGATACGATCTCTCCCTTGGCGGACATGACCTTCTCTGCTTTGGACATATCCAGTGACATCATGTCACGTGGTGTGCACATCAGTGCCTTCCCTCCGCAGAGTCTCGTTATCTGGAATCTCATGATTGCATCCTGTCGAGGAACGCATTTGCATCGGCACGGAACTCTTCCAGCGTACCTTCGTTCACGATCAGGTGATCGGACAGGACTATGGCCTTCGCCAGGCCCCATCCCATCTCCCTGTCGTCCCTGGCATGGAACTCGTCCAGATCCTTGGGGGCATCATCCCTTCCTCTCCTGACGAGCCTCTCGTATCTGATCGAAGGCGATGTGTGTATGGCCACGACGTTCACGTCATCCGTGAGGCCGCGGTACGCTTCGATCTCGTCGAGACTCCTGCATCCGTCGATGAGGTAGATGTCACCATCCATACGTTCGAGCGCCCTTTTCGCCCAGATGTTGTATCCGTGTCTCTCCCTTTCGGCGGTCGCGAACTGACCCAGCGTGAGTTCCTTGTCCTCTGGTCCCCTGAGAGGGTACATCTCGCGGACAAGGTCCCCCATCCTGATGAAGGGGATACCGCGTGCACGGGCCACGTTGAGGAACTCCTCCTTGCCTGCACCGGGCATGCCGGTTATCGCTATCAGCTTCATGTCTCAGAGCAGGTTGTCGGAGATGTTCACGAGGGTCCTGTCGCAGTATGCACATCTGAGGGATACGGGATCCCTGGAGATGACAACGAACTCGGTCTGTATGGGCTCGCCCATGTTGGTGATGCAGTGGGGGTTGCTGCACTTGGCGATACCACATACATGGTCCTCTATCTTGACGCTGTGCTTCTCGGCGACCACGAAGTCGCGGATGATGGAGATGGTCGCGTTGGGCGAGATGAGTGCGATCTTGTCCAGGGTGGTCTTGTCGAGTTCCCTGTCCTCGATCTTGATGATGTCCTTGAATCCATCCTTCTTGGCGGAACGTACGTGCATACCGACGCTGATGGTTGAGTTGATGGTGTTCTCGTTGACGTTCAGGATCTTGAGCACGTTGAGTGCCTGACCGGGGGAGATGTGGTCTATGACGGTACCATTCCTGATGGGTGCGATAGCGAAATCATCCATCACAGCTCACCTCCGAGGATCGAGCAGAGGAGTGCCATCCTGACCGGGATTCCGTTGAATGCCTGTTCGAAGTACTTAGCGTGTTCCGTGTTGTCCACCTCGGGTGCGATCTCGTCGATCCTGGGGAGGGGGTGCATGACGATCGCATCCTTCTTCGCCTCTCTCAGCATCGCGTTGTCTATCCTGTATGTACCCGCGACCTTGTTGTACTCGGCGGGGTCGGGGAACCTCTCCTTCTGGATCCTGGTTACGTAGAGGACATCCGCCTCCTGGATTACATCCTCGAGACATGCGGTCTGCTTGGGGGTGCATCCCTTGGATTTGAGGTGCTTGATGATATCCTGGGGCATCTGGAGCGATTCGGGTGCGACGAATGTGAGCTTCGCACCGAACATCGTGAGTGCATCCACGAGGGAGTGCACGGTCCTTCCGTACTTCAGGTCTCCGACCATGGCGATGTTGAGCCCGTCGATGGATCCCTTTGCCCTCTTCATCGTGAATAGGTCGAGGAGGGTCTGCGTGGGATGGGATCCTGCACCGTCGCCGGCGTTGATGACGGGGTTCTCGGAAACGTTGGCGGCGAGTCTCGCGGCCCCCTCGTAGGGGTGTCTGAGGACGATCGCATCGCAGTACGCATCCACCATTCTGATGGTGTCCGCGAGGGTCTCCCCCTTGGCGATCGATGTCATGGACATCTGGGACACGTCTATGACATCCGCACCGAGTCTGTGTGCTGCGCTCTCGAAGGAGAGTCTGGTCCTTGTCGAAGGTTCGAAGAAGAGGTTACCGACGATCCTTCCGTCGAGGGTCTTGGATCTCTTCTCTCCCTTGGCGAACGGGATCATTTTTTCGGAAAGCTCGAGGATCGTCTCGATCTGCTCTCTGGAGAGGTCCCTGATCGATACTAGGTCCTTGTCGTAGAATTCCCTGTAGTCCATGATGGGCTTATCACATCCACGACTTTTAACCTTATTGCGTGGGCGCGAGGGCGGAAAAATGAGCCAGATACGTTTATTAGCGGTTATGCGACACCGTATTACCCGAATTATGTATCTGGCTCATTGTATGCGACGATACATCGGCATCTTGCCGGACACCAAGGTATAATATCCGCACGCGATTGCGGGTGTATGCTCGACGTGAACTACCGCTCCTTCAGAGGCAGGGTATGCGAATACAAGGACGGGGATGTCTCGATCCCCACTCCCGCGGTCATCCGTACCGTTACCACAACATGCGACGATCCGATGTACGTGTTGGTGGACGGAGGACGCAGGGATCTTGTGCTCGGCGGGGCGAGGTATCCTCTCGATCCCGGAACGGTGTTCAGCACGCCTTTCGGTGCGGGTTCTGGCGGTGTGATCATGTGCGGCCCCAAGGCGGCATCGGTCAGGCTTCCGATCCCCAAGGACTTGGAATTACCGGAGGGTGTCGAGATGTTGTTCCTGTCCAACGCATACGACCTCAGGAACAATCCCAGGGCATTGGTGGACGCGGTGATCGAGCTGCGCGGAAAGGTGGGTTACAACGTCGTCCTCGGATTCCTGGGCATAGCGGAACCTTCCACACTCGCTTTGCTGGCATATATGGGTGTGGATGTATTCGACGATATACTCTGCAGGACATTCGGAGTACGCGGAGTGCGTACCATACCCGAGGGACTCATACAATCCGAAGGGGATGTCACCGAGGAGAATCTCGACGATCTCCGCAGGGAATGTTCCAAGACCGCGGATTTCATCAAGGGCGGACGTCTCAGGGAGCTCGTGGATCAGCGTTCCTCGGCTTCACCGTCCTCCGTCGCCGCACTCAGGGTGTTCGACAGGGTGGGATATGATTATCAGGCGGAGACCGTCGACGATGCCGGATCCAGGTTCTCATGCAACACGACCCAGTCCCTCAGAAGACCGGATGTTCTGAAGTACAGGAACATGTTCATGGAGAGATACAGGAAACCGGCCCACAAGAAGGTCCTCTTGCTCCTCCCCTGTTCGGCCAAGAAGCCCTATCACACATCCAAGACCCACAAGAGGTTCTCGTTCGCCATACACGCATCCAATTTCGATACCGCGGTGCACGAGGTCATAGTCACATCCCCGCTGGGCCTCGTCCCCCGCGAATTGGACTGCTTCTATCCTGCCAACTCCTATGACATACCTGTGACCGGAGAGTGGAAGTGTCAGGAGAAGCAGTTCATCAGGGAGATGCTGTCGCACCTTCTGGAGCAGGGTTATGACAAGGTCATATCCCACTTGGGAGAGGACACTGAGCTCATCGCCGGTCTTCGCGACGATATCGTGGAGACCGTCGTAGGCGATTCCGTATCCCCTGCATCCCTGTCCAATCTCGAGACCGCACTCAGAGAGGCCACCGCAGGTATGAAGGTAGGCGATTACGCCGAGGACAGGAAGGAGACCATCCGTTCGGTGCTCGGATTCCAGTTCGGCAACGATGTCGCAGATGCGATCATGGATGCGGACACCTTCGGTACCGGCAGATTCCCCTATTGGAAGATCCAGAGGAACAAGGTTCAGTTGGCCATGATGTCCGAGGAGAGAGGAGCGTTCTCTCTGACCGTGGACGGTGCTAAGATAGTCGCAGGTTGCGGACACAACATCGTAAACATGATGGACTTCGAGCTCAAGGGCAATCTCTTCGCCGTAGGTGTGATCGATGCGGATCCCGGCATCCGTATCGGCGACGAGGCCGTGGTCATGAAGAACGGCAAGGTCGTGGCCGTCGGAGTGGCAACAATGTCCGGTAGAGAGATGACCGATCTCAAACGCGGAATAGCCGTGAAGATCAGGCACAAGGCCAAAGATTGAAAGAAATGCAGTTCTGCGGGGAGGGCAGATTCGGATTGATTCGGTCACCCCCCGCTTTGAACTTTATATGTATTGACAGGGATGATGAATCAGAGGCCGGGAAGAAATCCCCACTCGGTACTCTGAGGGCAGAGTTATTCTCTCACCATCCCATTATTCGCGCTCTGCTCTCTCACTTTTTCTTCTGGAACGTACCGTCCTTCTTCTGACGCATGACGGTTGTGTTCTGGTTCTTGGCGAGCTGTTTGGCGTACTCCTCCGCTTCCGCCTTGGTCTTGAAGACCTTGGTGGCCTTGGACGAACCCTCGAGTTTCACCTGCCATCCGCGCTCGTGGGGCAGTACGTACTGTTTCTTGGTCCTGGTGGATTTCTTATCCTCGGTCTGTGTAATTGTGGTCTCTTCTTCTGTCATTAGATCTCTCCCATCGTACAATTCTGATTGTACAGGTATACAATCTAATTGGATGGTTATAATCGTTATTGACGGTGGAAGCGAAGGATCTCACTTTCCGTAATGTTCGGACGTGTTCATAGAGTCGAGATTCCTGTCGATCTTGGACAGTACTTCCGTGAGAAAAACAACTTCCGTATCGCTCAACCCGTTCAGCATCCTCATGTGATGTTCTACGAACAGTTCCTTGCATTCCTCGAACACCTCTTTACCTTTGCGTGTGAGAGCGAGGGAGGAGATCTTGGACGATGAAGAATTCACGACATAGCCCATCTCGATCAATTCTGCGGTTATGATGGATACTCTTGCTTTATTGTACAGGGTACGGTCTATGACCGTCCTCTGGGATATCCCCGGTTCGGAACCGATGACGGAGATGACGGTTATATGGTATCTTCTGAGATTCCTGTCCCCCATCCTCGTGTTGATGAGTTCCACAATATGTCTGGATGATTTTCTGGAGATGTTGTTGAACTTTGTGAACAGGTCTTTCGAGATTTCCATCGAAATTAAACTACTGTTTATAAAAATAAAAAGGTTTAATTATTGTTTATATGCAATCAATCCTCGTTCTTCGGTGTTTCCGCCTTGAAGATTGCACCTATGATGACCAGCGACAGCATCAGTATGCCGGCACAGGCGAATGAGAAATCGACGCTGTTGGCGAAGGACAGTAGGGCATTGTACGCGTTCTCCGGTGTCATGTAAGGTAACAGGCCGATGATCTCGGTGTTGTGAGGTATGTTGTTGTATACATCCTCCGGAAGTCTCTCCATGAGTTCCGATGAAAGCTTGTTGTTGATAACGAACGAGAATATTGCGGTACCTATCGTGGAACCGATCGATTTCAGGACGTTGACCGTGGATGTGGTCATACCCATCTCGGATTCGGTGGAACTGTTCTGTACCGCGGTCATCAGTACCGCCATCATGCATCCGAGTCCGAGGCCGAACACGAAGAGACACACTGCATAGTACCACAATTCGGTACCGATGGTCATCCGGGATAGCATGAACAGTCCGATGGCGGTGACGATCGGTCCGACTATCAGCCAGAATCTGTACCCTGTTCTGTTCACGGTCTGTCCGCTGATGTTGGCGGTGATCATCATTCCGAACACCATGGCAAGGATGTACGTGCCCGATTCGAGTGTGCTGAGGCCCAGTACGCTGATGGCGAACATGGATGTGTAGATCAATGCACCCATCATCGCGATACCGAACAGGAACATGAATATCGATGACATGACGACGGTCTTGTTGTGTATCAGGTGCGGCGCGATGACCGGTTCGATCGCCCTCTTTTCCGCGAATACGAATGCGACCAGCAAAACCACAGCCGTGATGACCATCGCGAACGATTGAACGCTCACCCAATCGAACTTACTTCCCGCCCATTCAAAGAACAACAGGATGTCCAGGAGGAACGCGGTGAGGAACGAGATGCCCAGATAATCTATGCTGGGTCTGGATGAGGTGACGGGTGTTGGGAATTTTCTTACGGTCAGTATCAATGCTATCGCCGCAAGGGGGATGTTGATGTAGAATATCCAGTGCCAGCTTATGTATTCGGTGATGTATCCGCCGATCAGCGGACCGATACCGCTTCCGATACCGAACACGGCACCGAGAATCCCCTGCATCTTACCCCTGTCCTCCGGAGGATACAGGTCGGCCACAGCCGCGGTGGCCACGGGTACGAGGATACCTCCTCCGACACCCTGTATCGCACGGCAGGCGATGAACATCTCCATGTTGGTGGATAATCCAGCTACCACGGATCCGGAAACGAACAGACCCAAACCTATGAGGAACAGAGGTTTCCTTCCGAATTGGTCGGAAAGTTTTCCCGCGATGGGGATCATCACGGTCTCGCACAGCATGTATGCGGTGATCATCCAACTATACAATCCTAGACCGTTCAGGTCGGCGGCGATGACCGGCCCGCAGGTTCCGACGATGGTACCATCGAAGCATGCGATGAGCATGGCGAAAACCAATCCCGTCATTATGGTGTTGCGTACCTTAGGGTCTATGTTCTCATAGGTAATCTGTTTTATCGCGATATTATCACCTGGGGCGGAAGGCCCATGCCGGATAAAAACATGCCGACATGCGATATAGGATCATATACGGAACGAGGATACGAACTTGGATCTCTTCCAACTACCATCCTTGTCCTTGTAGTATGGGACCGGTTCGGATCCGTCATCGTTGAATTCCATGAGATCCACCATGCAATTGTCGCTCCATCTCTTTTTGTACTCTTCGGCTTTGGCAACCGCCTCTTCCAACGTATCATACTTTATCGGTCTGAACGATGAAAGGGAACATTCTGTGTACAGACGGACATCGACTTCGAACCATCTCATGGGTGTCGGATAATGGTTCTCATATTAACTTGAATCGTAAGTTACAACTAAACGTGACGATGCATGTGATGAGGATCGGTGCTTTAATCCGAATCCGGAGGATGCAAATACGATGGATATCTGGATCATGGCTCGGTATGGTCAACATGGATTATGTCGATTGGTATAAGGGGTCCCACGGATGGTATGGGTATCATCGATTTCATACGGTCATTCGGTAGATCGTTGATTCATCACTTCACAGATATCTACGGCGTTTTTCCCCAATGATGGTCCGGTGTAGAAGTGATCCAGGTACATCAACAGGAACCCAATCATCGACATTCCCGTCCGATCAGATACGATATTGTTCGTACCAAGGGGCCGTACTGTTGTAAAAATAGCTAAAGTAAAGCGACAAAAGGCACTATCGAGGGGTTATGAATCTAAAGGATGCACTGATTCTGAGTCTGGATAGAAGTCCGCCTAAATCAAAAATAGTGACCAGTGCCCTTTCAAATTGC
>JAEDGA010000010.1 GCA_016297775.1 Candidatus Methanomethylophilaceae archaeon | reverse complement strand
CGCCGCCGGTCAGGCGAAGGAGTACAGGACCAAGAAGGTCGAGAGCATCCTCGACCGTTCCCTGCTGCCTCACCTCGGGGACAAGAAAGAGGATCGTATGAAGAAGGCGATCTACCTCGGACGTGTGGCACGTACCGTTCTCGAGCTCTCCAGGGGCGAGAGGAAGGAGGACGACAAGGACCACTACGCCAACAAGAGGCTCAAACTCGCCGGCGACCTCATGGAGGATCTCTTCAGGACCAGTTTCAACAGCCTGATGAAGGACCTCAAGTACCAGCTCGAGAGGAACTGGAGCAGGAAGAAGGGCGACTGCAAGATTGCATCCTCCATCCGTCCCGACCTCCTGACCCACAAGCTCATCCACGCACTCGCAACCGGTAACTGGGTCGGCGGACGTGCGGGAGTGTCCCAGCTCCTCGACAGGACGACCAACATGTCGTCCATGTCGCACCTTAGGAGGGTCACATCCTCACTCACAAGGTCCCAGCCCCACTTCGAGGCCCGTGATCTGCACCCCACCCAGTGGGGAAGGCTCTGTCCTTCCGAGACCCCCGAGGGTCAGAACTGCGGTCTGGTGAAGAACCTCGCACTCATCACCGACGTCTCCGAGGGACTCAGCGATTCCGATCTCATGTGGATGATCAGGGATTGCGACCTCCAGCCGGTCAACACCCCCAACACCGCACGTGTCTACGTGAACGGTGACCTGAAGGGAAGCAACCCCAACCCCGAGAAGCTGGTATCCGACATCCGCGAGAAGAGGAGATGCGGACTGCTGCCTTACGAGGTCAACATCCACTACGACCCCGAGATGAACGAGGTCATCATCAACTCCGATGAGGGACGTCTCAGGCGCCCGCTCCTGGTAGTCAAGGACGGTAAGACCATCCTCTCCAGGAAGCACATCGAGGGAATCCGTGACGGAAAGATCAAGTGGGACGACCTGTTCCGTGAGGGAATCATCGAGTGGATCGATGCGGAGGAGGAAGAGGACGCATACATCGCATTGGACGCGTTCGACACTCCCGCAAGGTGCCCCCACTGCGATAAGGCACTCTCATCCGCCAACGTCGACTGGCTCAATCCCGGACGCGACGGCGATGCGGAGCTCAGATGTCTCTGCTGCAACGGAACCATGACGGTCCCCTGCAAGATCACCAAGGACCACACCCACATGGAGGTCGATCCCATGGTCATAATCGGTATCGCATCCGGTCTGGTCCCGTACCCCGAGCACAACTCCGCACCCCGTGTCACCATGGGTGCGGGAATGGCAAAGCAGGCACTGGGTCTCTCCGCGGCCAATTACCGTATCAGGCCCGACACCCGCGGACACCTGCTCCACTACCCCCAGATGCCCATGGTACAGACCAAGTCCATGGAGTACATTGGTTACAACCACAAGCCCGCAGGACAGAACTTCTGTATCGCGGTCTTCTCCTACCATGGATACAACATCGAGGATGCCATCGTCATGAACAAGAGCTCCGTCCAGCGCGGACTCGGACGTTCCACCTTCCTCAGGTCCTACCGTGCAGAGGAGAAGCACTCCCACGACCTTTACGACTGGAAGAGGGATCACTTCGAGATCCCCTCCCCCGATGTGGTCGGAGCACGTGCGGACACCGCCTACTACGCACTCGGAGAGGACGGACTGATCAGCCCCGAGGCAGAGGTCTCCAGCGGAGACGTCCTCGTAGGAAAGACCTCTCCGCCCAGATTCATCGAGGAGGGAGAGCTCACCACCCTCAAGAGGAGGGAGGCATCCCTCACCGTCAGGTACGGAGAGCGCGGATGGGTCGATTCCGTCCTGCTCACCATGTCCGAGGAGGACACCACCATCGCAAGGGTCAAGATCAGGGACCAGAGGATTCCCGAGCTCGGAGACAAGTTCTGTTCCAGGCACGGACAGAAGGGAGTCGTCGGACGTCTCATCAGCCAGACGGACATGCCTTTCACCGCTGACGGAGTCACCCCCGATATCGTCGTCAACCCCCACGGTATCCCCTCGCGTATGACCATCGCACACGTCCTCGAGATGATCGGCGGTAAGGTCGGTTCCATGCAGGGACGCCTGATCGACGGAACCATCTTCTCCGGAGAGAGGGAGGATTCCATCCGTGACGGACTCGTCGAGAGCGGTTTCGCACGCAGCGGAAAGGAGGTCATGTACGACGGAGTCACCGGAAAGATGGTCTCCATGGATGTCTACACCGGAGTCATCTTCTACGAGAAGCTGCACCACATGGTCAGCGGAAAGCTCCACTACAGGTCCAGAGGACCCGTCCAGATCCTCACCCGCCAGCCCACCGAGGGACGTTCCAGGCGCGGAGGACTCAGGTTCGGAGAGATGGAGCGTGACTGTCTGATCGGTCACGGTGTGTCCATGGTCATCAAGGACCGTCTGCTGGATCAGTCCGACGGTACGGAGCTTTACATCTGCGGAGATCCCAACTGCGGACACATCGCCATCAAGAGCAAGCACGGAGAGCTCTACTGCCCCGTGTGCAAGAACAACACCAACATCCACCAGGTCCAGACATCCTACGCATTCAAGCTGCTGATGGACGAGCTCCTGTCGCTGGGTGTTGCAATGAGGCTTAGACTGGAGGATTTGAGATGAGCAACGACATTGTCAAGAGGATCGGTTCGATCAAGTTCTCGTGCCTTTCCCCCGAAGAGATCAGGAAGATGTCCGCCGTGAAGGTCATCACCGCGGACACGTACAACGATGAGGGATTCCCCTACGACGGCGGTCTCATGGACACCAACCTGGGTGTCGTCGAGCCCGGACTCAAGTGCAAGACCTGCGGATGCAAATCCGGAGAGTGTCCCGGACACTTCGGTCACATCGAGCTCGCAAGACCCGTCATCCATGTGGGATTCATCAAGGATATCAAGAGCCTTCTCGAGTCCTGTTGTCGCAACAGGGACTGCGGAAGGCTCATGCTCACTCCCGAACAGGCCGAGGAGGCCAGGAAGGAGATGGAGCACATGGACGAGCTGGGAAGCGACAGCATCGATGTCAAGATCTACTCCAAGGGTACCGCGAAGACCGCATCCACCAGGACCGTGTGCCCCTACTGCGGTGCAGAACAGTACAAGATCAAGCTGGACAAGCCCACCACCTTCAACGAGGAGACCCCCGAGGGAAGCAAGAAGATCTCCCCTCAGACGATCCGCGAGAGGCTGGAGCGCATCCCTGACGAGGACTTGGTCACACTGGGTATCGATCCCAAGACCTGCAGGCCCGAGTGGATGGTCCTGACCGCACTCCCCGTTCCCCCCGTGACCGTGAGGCCCACCATCACCCTCGAGTCCGGAGAGAGGTCCGAGGACGATCTGACACACAAGCTCGTCGATATCCTCAGGATCAACCAGAGGCTCCTGGAGAACCGTGACAACGGATCCCCTCTGCTCATCGTCGAGGACCTTTGGGACCTGTTGCAGTACCACATCACCACCTACTTCGACAACCAGACCTCCGGAATCCCCCCTGCAAGGCACAGGTCCGGACGTCCGTTGAAGACGTTGACCCAGAGGCTCAAGGGTAAGGAGGGTCGTTTCAGATCCAACCTGTCCGGTAAGCGTGTGGACTTCTCCGCACGTACCGTCATCTCCCCCGACCCGATGCTGTCCATCAACGATGTCGGAGTCCCCATTCCCGCAGCCAGGGAGCTCACCGTTCCCGTACACGTCAACGCGGGCAACATCGACGTCATCCGCGAGATGATCAGGGGCGGAACCGAGCAGTGGACCGATGACGGAAAGTACAAACCCGGAGTCAACTACGTCATAAAGGCAGACGGAAGGAAGATGAGGATCACCGCCAACAACACCGATCTCCTCGCAGATTCCCTCGAAGAGGGATTCACCGTCGAGAGGCAGCTGATGAACGGTGATGTCGTCCTGTTCAACAGGCAGCCTTCGCTGCACAGGATGTCCATGATGGCACACCGCGTCAAGGTCATGGACGGAAAGACCTTCAGGTTCAACCTCTGCGTCTGTCCTCCCTACAACGCCGATTTCGATGGTGACGAGATGAACCTCCACGTCATCCAGGGCGAGGAGGCCCGTGCCGAGGCACGTGTCATCATGCAGGTCCAGGAGAACATCCTGTCCCCCAGATACGGTGGACCCATCATCGGAGCCATCCACGACCACATCACCGGAGCCTTCTTCCTGACCAACAAGAACCCCAGGTTCGACAGGCAGCAGGCGATGAACATCCTCACCAAGCTGGACAGCCGCGCTTCCGAGGACGAGTGCTACAGCAGAGAGACGTTGAATGCGCTCACCTACGAGGAGAGGATCGAGGCCGACAGGAAGGACTACCTCAAGAACGGTATCACCGTTCCCGAACCCATGATCGATGAGAACGGCGAGCCCTACTGGACCGGAAAGCAGTTGTTCTCCACCGTCCTGCCCAAGACCCTCCGCTGCACCTTCAAGGCATCCGTATGTGTCGGATGCAGGGACGGATGCAAGAAGGAGAACTGCGAGCACGACGCATACGTCAAGATCGTGGATGGTCAGCTCATCTGCGGAACCATCGACGCCAAAGGTATCGGTAACAGCAAGGGAAGGATCCTCGACAGGATCGCACGTGACTATGGAGCGGACTGCGCACGCATGTTCATCAACCGTGTCACTAGGATCGCACTCGGTGCCATCATGAACCACGGATTCAGTACCGGTATCGACGACGAGGACATCCCTCAGGAGGCTAAGGAGCAGATCAAGAGTTTCACCGACGAGCGTGTCCAGGCAGTGGATCAGCTCATCGATTCCTATCGCGAGAAGACTCTGGAGCCCATGCCCGGACGTTCCATCGAGGAGACCCTCGAGATGAACATCGGAAGGAACCTGTCCCAGGCTCGTGACCACGCGGGAGAGATCGTCGCGGAGCACGTGGGTATGGTCAACCCCGCCGTCATCATGGCCAAGGCCGGATCCCGTGGATCCATGCTGAACCTGTCCCAGATGGCGGGTTGTGTGGGTCAGCAGTCCGTTCGTGGTCAGAGGATCTCGAGAGGATACCACATGAGGACCCTCCCCCACTTCCAGAAGAACGATCTCGGAGCATACGCTAAGGGATTCGTCGAGAACTCCTACAAGAGCGGTCTGTCCCCCACCGAGTTCTTCTTCCACGCCATGGGAGGAAGAGAGGGATTGGTCGATACCGCCGTCCGTACATCCAGGTCGGGATACATGCAGAGGAGGCTCATCTCCGCACTGGAGGATCTCAAGCTCATGCACGACGGTTCCATCAGGAACACCGCAGATACCATCATCCAGTTCATGTACGGTGAGGATGGTACCGATCCCGCCAGGGCGGTCGGAGGAGAGGCGGTCGACATCAACGATCTGTTCACCGAGGTCCTCGGAGACGGTGCCGACGCATTGCTGAACCTCAACAAGGCCACCAAGGGAGAGGACTACGGAAGCCGCGAGAAGGACGAGATGGAGTTCTCCGGCGACGAGGACGAAGAGAACGACGGAGATTCCGATAACGAGTACGAGAGTGATTGAGATGGCTAGAAAGGATACAGAGAAGGCATTGTTGGTAAGGGGCGTCGCCCCCGAACTGGTAGCCAAGCTGCTTGACGGATTCAACACCATCCAGTCCATCAAGGACGCCGGTGTCGATGGTATCAAGGAGAAGGGATTCTCCGACGAGGATGCCGCCGATATCCACTCCAAGGTCGCGGGATCCACCAAGCGTTCCACCACCAGGGTCAAGAAGGTGACGGATGCGGTCAAGGCGGAGGACGTCAACGTCGTCCCCATGACCCTCATCACCAACAAGCACCATGTGGCGAGCGATTTGGAGAACAATCTCATCTCCATCAGGGACGAGATGGGTTCCGGCCTTCCGCTGAAGGTCATCGTCGACATCGCAAGCCGCATCGAAGGTACCGAGTACGCAGAGGACGAGGCGACCCAGAGGCAGCTTGTCGAGGTCGCCGACAGGATGTTCAGAGAGCACAAGATGGCCTCCCACGAATCCGCGGGAGTCATGGCCGCACACTCCATCGGAGAGCCCGGTACCCAGATGAACATGCGTACCTTCCACAACGCGGGAGTCGCTAACGTTCTGACCACCCAGGGACTGCCCAGGCTCATCGAGATCGTCGATGCCCGTCGCATCCCCAGTACTCCGTCCATGACCATCCCCCTCAGGGGACTCGCGGCGGAGGACGAATCGATAGCCAAGCTGGTCTCCTACGAGATCGAGACCACCATCCTGAAGAACGTCGCCGACATCAGCGTCGACGCCACCAACATGAGGGTGGTCATCACCCCCGACAGCCGTGTCATGTCCGAGCGCAAGATCACCCGCGACGACATCTTGGAGAGGCTCAACAAGGTCAAGCTCTTCCGCGGACTCGTGCAGCTCTCAGGAGACTTCGACGTCGTCATCGTCTCCGACGTACCTTCGTTCAAGAAGCTCCAGACCCTCTACGAGACCGCCAAGCTCACCAGGATCAAGGGAATCGACGGCATCAAGAGGGCAGTTCTTTCCAAGCAGAAGATGAAGATCCTCAAGAGCGACAGCGGTGACGGCACCGATGCCAACCGTGTGGATGGCATGGGATGGGCGATCGTCACCGAGGGAAGCAATCTGAAGGAGGTCCTGAAGGTCGAAGGTGTCGATGTCGAGTATGCTCAGACCAACAGTATCCTGGAGATCGCGGAGGTCCTCGGAATCGAGGCAGCAAGAAACTCCATCATCAAGGAGGCGCTCGCTACCATGAAGGGAGCAGGTATGGATGTCGACATCAGACACATCATGCTAGTCGCCGATCTGATGACTAACGACGGATCCGTCAAAGCCATCGGTAGACACGGAATATCCGGAAAGAAAGCAAGCGTATTGGCAAGGGCGGCGTTCGAGATCACTGCACCGCACCTGTTGCACGCGGCCATGATCGGAGAGATTGATCATCTCGAAGGAGTGGCGGAGAACATCATCGTCGGTCAGCCAGTCACACTGGGTACCGGCGCTGTAAACCTTATTTACACACCCAAGAACCAGGGGAATAAAGAATGATTGATATTGGAAAAGCATTGAAGTCCGCAATCGCGACCGGAAAGGTCGAGTTCGGAGTAGATCAGACAGAGAAAGCAGTCAAGGCCGGAAAGGCACAGCTGGTCATCGTTGCCAGGAACTGTCCTAGCCAGACCCTCACCGCAGGCGACCTCGCAGTAAAGGTCCACGTCTTCGAGGGTAACAACATGGAGTTGGGCGCTCTCTGCGGAAAGCCGTTCTCGGTCTCCGCTCTGGCGGTCATCGACAAGGGTACCTCCAACATCTTAACGCTGTGAGAACATGTCTGCCGAAATCGTACTAACTGAGGATACCCTCAGATACATCTCTCTGTTCGAGGCGATCACGAAAGCGAACGTCAAGGACTGCATGGATACCGAGGACAAGCTGGTTTTCGTGGTCGACAAGGGCCAGGGGAACATCGCCGTCGGTAAGAAGGGCGAGCATGTGATCATGCTTAAGGAGAAGACCGGAAAGAACATCCAGGTAGTGGAATATTCCGAGAACCCCGAACAGTTCGTAATGAACGTGTTCCACATCTACGGTCCTCAGAAGGTCGAGATCGAGCAGCGCGGAAATATCACGCATGCTACCGTCACCGTCGACCCCAAGCTCAAGGGCAGGGCGATCGGCAAGGCCGGAAAGAATCTCCGCATCGCCCGTGACATCGTCAACAGGCACCACGAGATCCAGAGCATCAGCGTGGACTGACCGTCCCCTGCGGTCGGTCATCCTCACGGATGGAAACCCTTTAACACAAACCCATTATCCTTACGGGAATTTTTATGATCAGTTCAGCGGAGCCCTTTCCACTTCGAGACGGTCCGCGGTGGGGTATTCCTCCACCTCGTAACACCTGTATGGGAGTTCCTCGGCGATCTCCTCCAACACCCAGGGCGCCACATCCAGTCTGTTCCTCTCGGTATCCAGGTACATTAGCTCCTCCGGAACGTCATAATCCTCGGCAAGCAACTTCATTGCAGATTCCAGATCGCCGTAGAGCACACCCTTGATGACGGTACCGTCCTCGGTGATGACCTCGTACTCTTTGGCGGAATGCGTGGCCTTCCTTATCAGGCGGTTCCTCAGCTGTACCCCGTCCTTGAATATCGACGAACAGTAGTGGATGGGCATGTTAGGGTGCTTCTCCATGACATAACGTGCGGTCTCGGCGGATCCCTTGACGGCGGACGACAGTTCGTCCACGAGGTCATATCCGTACCTGTCCATCATGTCCCAGTTGCTTTCGGAGAACTCCAACTCGTTGAGATTGACGAAATCAACACCTGCGGATTCAGCAAAGGATATCAGATCGTTGAGCTCTTCCCTATGATCCGGGAGTGCTGGCACTTCTATTCCGACGTCTATGGGCAGACCTTTGATGATTTCTCTGAGCGGTGTGGACTCCATATCGGACCATAGCTTCAGTGGCGGGTGGAAACGTATCTCGTCCAGTCCGGCCTCCACGACCGCGGACACCTTCTCCGCATCCATTGTCGAGGTATACAGGTGGATGTGGTGCTCAGGACCGAAGTGCTCCTTCAGCATTCTGATCGCATCCACGGTCCTCTCCGTGTTGATGAGCGGATCCCCGCCGGTGATACCGGTGCCGGTGGCATCCATGGATTCCGCCTCCTCTATTATCGAGGCCTTGCTGCGGGTGCACAGTTCGTTGGCATAGATCACGTCCTTGCCCTTCTTGGCGAGTCCGACGGGGCAGTAGTAGCATCCGGTATCACACCTTCCGGTGACGAACAACACCATCTTCCCGCCGTCTACGCAATGTTTGCATCCTTCCGCCAGAGGGCCATTGTGCATGGATCCGCAGTCCATCCTCTCGAATTTCATCGTGCCGTAATCTCTGCAACACGTTATTAATCCTTGTCGGAGATATCGGTTCATGAAGAGAAGAACAGGTGTGGTGCTCGCTCTGGACGAGACCGATCCGGAGAAGGCCATGGACATAGTCAGCGATGTCTCGGAATACATCGACGCGGTGAAGATCAACTGGCCGCTGGTACTGTCCGCCGGTCCGGATATGATCAACCGTCTCGCATCCGTGACCGACGTCATCTGCGATTTCAAAGTGGCGGATATCCCCAACACCGTGAGACTGATCGTGGAGAATTGTGTCAGCAGAGGCGCGTCCGCGATCATCGTCCATGCATTCACCGGTGACGATTCCATGCGTGCCGCGGTCGAGGCAGCCGATGGAAAGGCAGACATCATCGCCGTGACGGAGATGAGTCATCCCGGAGGCACCATGTTCACCGCACCCGTCGCGGGAGATCTGGCGAAGATGGGTTGCGATAACGGTGCCAAGGGATTCATCGCTCCTGCCACACGTCCAGACAGGATAAGGTTCATCCGCAGCATCGTCGGCGACCGCCTCATCCTCACGCCAGGGGTTGGTGCGCAGGGAGGTTCCGCTGCCGCTGCCATAGAGGCAGGTGCCGATTACGTCATCGTTGGACGCGCGATCTACGGTGCAGAGGATCCCGCGGCCGTCGCACGCGACATCGCCGAATCCATCCGTCATTTGATATGAGTCCGTGATATCGATCATCTGGCACATCTTGCAAACCCCTTCCCTCTATTATAATAAGTTAAAGCAACGATTAAATACGGACTGGTTTATGGTCGTCCATTCTATTGCGGAGAATATAGAATGCGCAAAATCAAGGCCGAATCGAGTGAAGCGCAGGCAAAACCTGCAGGCTTCAAGTTCAATCGCGTACCATTCGTCATAATGGCGGCGATTGTGTTCATCGCGGCCTTCGTGAGGATCGCATTCGCTATCGGCACGTCTGCCGGCAGCGATTTCGCCCTCTCCGGAGGCTCAGTGTCCACGAACAACCTGTACATCCTCAGCGAACTCGTCGCGAACGGGTCCCTCATCCTCATGGATGGTTCCGTTTTCTACCCCTATGGTACGGCCACGGTGTCGCCCGTGCTGTTTGCACTTCTGATGTACCCGTTCGCCGCACTGGCCAACGTGTTCGTCTCCGATCCCATCCTGGCATCCTCCATGACCCTTGCGGTTTCCGGACCCGCGTTCGCAGTTCTTGCGGTCGTGGCATCCTACTATCTCGGAAAAGAGGTCCTCAAATCCAGGCTCGCGGGTTATCTGGCAGCCCTCTTCGTAGCTCTCTGCCCTGTTCTGATCAGGGAGAGCGTGTTCTCCAACGGTACGGGAACCTCATTCGTACTGTTCCTCCTGATCATCGCGGTCTATTTCCTCTACAAAGCGGTCGAGACCGTCGGATACAAGGAGGGTGAGGAGCCCACTCGCAAGAAGGCGTACGGATTCTCCGCTATCTCCGGAATCTTCCTTGCATTGATTGCGGTCTCCTGGACTGGATACCGTGCGGTACTCCTGCCCATCCTCGTTGTGATGGTCATCCAGGTCCTCATCGACCGTTTCAAGGGAAAGGACCCCATGCCCATGGCGGTCGTCTATTCCCTCGCCGTTGTCATCATGGCAGCTGCATCCGCCGCATACTACGCGCCCCTCGGACTGTGGGCGCAGGTCGCTTCCGGCTCCGTTTTCTTGGCGGTCTTCATCAGTGCGATCTGCACGGGATTCGCAGCCATGCGCAAGACCCCTTGGACGATCACGATCCCTCTGTTCGCGATCGTTGCCGTCGTGATCCTTGCGGTCCTCGCGTTCGTCATGCCCGACTTCTTCGGTGCGATCGTATCCGGCAACAGCGTCTACGACAGTGCTTATGCGTCCACCCTCGGTGACATGAAGCTCTCGCTCTCCACACTGTCCACTTATTACGGACCGGTCACCTACTGGTTCCTGTTCATCACCGTCATCGGCATGCTGTGCAGGTTCAACAAGAACTCCGGTTCCGCACCCTACATCTTCCTCCTCGTCTGGATGTTCGTCCTTACGCTGACCTGCGGACACACCTCCACCGAGGCGGCCATCGCGACTCCCGCATTCGCTCTCGGATTCGCGGCGGTCGTCGTATGGGTGCTCGCCCACGTCGATTTCAAAGCATACTTCGCGGCCATCAAGACCGCCGCAGGGAAGGTCAAGGTCAGGAGGATCCTGTCCCCCGCACCCCTCGCATCCCTTGTGGTCGCAATCCTGATGGTGGCCGGACCCAACGCGATGTACGCCATCGATGCGGCCATCCCCAGCAACGATGCTTCCGACTACAACGAGCAGGTCGATTCCGTCATCGGAAAATCCCCCTTCGGAGCTCTCGGTTATTACATCAAGACCGACGAGTCCTGGAAGGTCAGGGATGCGATGAAGGCCGTCTCTTCCGATCCCGGTGCATCCAACGGTGCACTCGTCAGCTGGATCGACTATTCCACCGACGCACCCCTCTACGGAGGAATGAAGTCCTACACCGATACCAACGGAAGGGGCGCCGTAGGGGTATCCAACATCCTCCTCGGAGATGCGATCACCGGCAAATCCTCCGCCGCCATCCTGCTGAATTCCATAATCTATCTCGGTGGCATCACCGCAGATGTCAGAACGGCCCTTACGGCTGCGGGATTCAGTGATTCTACGATCGAAATGATGGACAACGTTCTGAACGACGCATCCTTCGTGATCGGCGGAAAGACCGTCAGATACATCGTCACCACCGATGTCGAGACCTACGGAAATGTCGGTTCCGATATCAGCGACGAGAACGTCAAGTATCTGTTCCTTACCAATTACATCTCTTCCGAGTGCCCCCTATACACCATCAACCAGGCATACGACGAGCTCTCCGATTCCAAGGATCTCGCCACGCCCTACATCATGGTCACCGGTGACATGATGCCGTTCTACTACGGATACGCAGGTGTCTTCAATGAGATGGCGCTCCTCAATGGATATAACGTGGACTCTTCCAACTACACCGTGAACAAGTTCACACAGTTCGGTTATTATGCATACTATTATGGAATCTATGGATTCACCGATGCGATGTACGATACCCTGCTCTACAGGACATACATCGGTATGTCCCCTGCAGAGGCAGGTTACTCCTCCATCTACGACTACATGATTGCACTGTCCAACGCGGATGCATCCGTCAAGATGTGCCCCGGTTACGGACTCAGCAACTACACCGTCGTCTACTGGCAGGTCATGTACAACCCCGACGACAACGCGGAGTCTTCCGATGACGGATGGGTTCAGATGGAAGGTAACGAGGCAATCACCAAGCAGAAGCTGGAGGGCGGACGCATCAACTACCTCTCCGGACTGCCTGTCATCGTGAAGTACACCCCTAACAGCACCGGATCCGAGATCAACGGAACCGTCACAGGGGTCACCTCTGCCGGCGAGGTCCGTGTATCCGCATACGATGCGGCTGGAAACCTCTGTTCCACCACATTCACCAACGCATCTGGTGGTTACAAACTCTACGTGAAGGATCCTGCGACCACCACTCTGATGTTCTACGCTGGTTCCTCCGGAGTCACCGGTGGTTTCATCTTTGCGACCTGCCCCGCAAATGCGGTCACCCCCACTTCGGTCAGTGTTGTCAATGTGGAACTTTCCATCGGCTACAAACTGTCCGACGGTACCAGCCCGGCGTTCAACATCGATGGATGCACCTGGACCATCACCAACAAGATCACCAAAGAGGAGGACGTCTTCACCACCGAGAATATCTCCTCCTACACGATCGCGCTGGTCTACGGAACCTACGATGTGACCGTCAAGAGGGGAGACACCAGCATCTACACCGGTTCATTCACCACAGGTACCACAGATACATCCGTGGACATGTGGGTCGATGCGTACGAGTACACCATCACCCTCAAGGAAGGCAGTGTCTCCGGAGTCGGTACTGAGATCTCCGTCACCGGCAAGAATGCTACCGTCAACAACATCCCCATCGAGGACGGTGTTTTCAAGTTCACCGTCCCCAAGGGTGATTACGTCGTGTCCGCAGAAGGATACTGGATCGAGAGCCCCGGCTTCTCCGTTTCCTCCTCGGGCAGCAGGACCATCAACGTCACCAACGGTGTGACTGTGTCTCTGAACGGTACCTTCGCAGGAAAGACCGTCGAGTTCATGAACGATGCTTACGCCACATCCGTTTACGTTCCCATCGGAGGAACCTCCGTGGTACTTCCCGCATCCGCATACGGTCCCACCGCATACAGGGTGTCCTACATGAACGGAACCGATGTGATGGTAGCGTCCGTCAGCGATATCGCATCCAGCACCGATGCGTCCGCATATACATTTGTAACATGTAACAGCGGAACCATCTCTGGAGTTCTGAAGAACAGCAGCGGAGTGCCCGTCTCCGGAACCGTCACCCTCTATTACGACGACGGTACCGGAAACCTCGGAAACATGATGTTCAGGACTGTGGCCGCAAGCGACGGTACCTTCAAGTTCTACAACGTACCGACCGACAAGATCAAGTTGATCTACGCCACCGACGGTTCTTCCCAGGCCTGTTTCGTCAAGTCTGCGGCGGATGAGCTCAGCAACATCTCCGTCGAGATGGCAGATGCGAACAAGATCTCCGCGGCCCCCAAGTGGTCCAGCATCAGTATGCCCTATCTGAATGTCACAATCTCCGATCTGGGTATCGACGGATTGTCCGGTTCGATCTACTATAACACCGATTCCAACGGAAGCTACAAGGTCCTCATACCTAAGACCATGGGTGCAAAGATCAATATGGAGCTCAACGCCGACGGAAACCTCAGATTCAAGACCACCGGTTCTTCCGCAGGTCTGGTATCCGAGTACACGGTGGATGCCGACAACCACTCCCCGTCCTACACCCTGTACCTTACGAACGGTACTGCCGCAGAGGACAAGAAGGTCGTACTGGAGAACGATGTCACAGGTCTTCCCGATGACACCTACATCAAGATCTCGACCGAGACCACCGTGGGAGATGTCGCTACCGATGGATTCACCGCTTCCTATTCCGTAAGTTTCACTCTCGGAAAGATCGGAACCGGATCCGATGCAAGCGGATACTTCTATGCTACAGGAACTTACTATCTCGATATGGACGACCTTGTCGCCAACGGGGACACGTTCAAGTTGAGTCTCAAGAAGTTCCTCGGTATAGACGATATCTCCGAGGTGTCCTACACCAAGGCGATCGTGTCCGGGCTCACGGATGATGTCACCGTCGATGTGGACGGCACGGACTTCAAGGTCGGAAACACCATCACCGCAGGAAAGGAGTATCTCCTCAAGACCAAGGATTCCGGCAAGGCTTTGATGACCTTCACTGCCGAGGGCAAGGTCCTCTATGTGGAAGTCGATATCGATGATGCCGTGGATGTGCCCGTCGATGCATCCGCGCTTAAGGATGCGGTCACTGTCAAAGGATTCGCAGGTGTGGTCGCGGACGGAAAGGTCGAGGCCACCCTCGATGGCGGAGTGAAGATCAGTTCCGATGTGGATGACGGTTCCTACAGCATCAAGGTCTACAAGGATCTGCCCACAGATTTCAGCTTCGAACTGTCCAAGGAGAAAGTCACATACAAGAGTGAAATGACCGGTTTCATCGCATCAGAGGATACAACCAAGAATTTCGTGATGAACGGAAAGGGTTCCATGGTGTATGTCTCCGGCCCCGAAGTCACAGTCGAGGGCGACGGTGTCTACAAGAAGGTCACCATGGTCATCGATGGAAAGTTCAAGAACGATAACGACACCGGTGCATACTACACCATCGAACTGGGAAGTGCATGGGAGTCCGCAACCGTCGTCGACGGAAGCGGAATCAATGTCTCCAAGATCTATGTCGCTGCCGGATCGGATAATGAGGCAGTTGCCATTACAGGATACTACAACAGCAGACTTTACAGCCTGATGTCGTCCGAGATGATGGTGACGTTCAGCTCCTCAACCGATGATGCGTACGTGTTGATCGATTATACCACCTCATACGATGGAAACATCTATGTCAACAAGGTGTCCGACAATATCGGAGGCAACACGTATTCCTATGTGTTCGAGATCAACAACCTTTCCAAGGACGTCACGACCTTTGCACTCAACGGTGTGGAGGCGATGACCTCAAGTGGGCAGTGGGCGGTCATGGTGGAATGTTCCGCATATGATTCGATCTACAACAGTTGGGATGTGACTTCCCCTGTTTACAGTTCCGTCAGGGGATCCATAACTGTGGTTCCGGGAGTCAACACCTACAAGATCACATTTGTACCTCTGACCACCAACTACACGGTGCCTTCGATCGATATCGGTATCGAATTCGATCCTGCCATGGCGAATGTGATTCACACCCTTACGGGTGACAACATATCCATCGGAACGGGCGGAACGGTAACCCTTACCGCTGCTCCCGGAGAGGCGATCGTAAGCACGACCGACATGTCTGCAAGCGGCCGCGGTGTGTTCAACGACCTTGGCGAGACGCCCATCATAGTTTGGGTACTGTTCGCTCTGGCGATCATCCTTGCCATCTTCACTGTCTGGATGGCATCTAAGAGGGGGGTGTTTGCACGCAGAAAGTAAGCATGTATGCATTGATCGGAGCGCTGGCGGTCGCCTGCGTCTTCGGTCTCATCGCCGTGTCCGATGATTCGTCGGCGATGTCATTCGATCTGAAAGGAGATGATTTCGCTAAGGCAGAGTCGTCCGTTTCGTTCACTCTCGAATACGACGGCACCGTCAGCGGTTACAAGTATACCTCCAAGCTCGTGGATGGTAACGGAAAGGACATGTCCGCCGTCACATCCGGTTCGACAGGTACGATATACAGCACATCTGGAGAGAAATCCATCACCGTGAAGGCTCCCAAGGCCAACGGTGATTACCGTCTCATCGTCACCATCACCGATGCCGACGGTAAGTTCCTTGCCGAGAGGGTCGCACCCATCAGGTCCGTGGATCCCATCGTACTGTCCGCTACCCTGAAGAACGATGCCGATGCCGAGAGGGTCATCACCGTTTACTTCTATGTGAACGGGGAGAAGATCGAGGACAGCAAGCAGGCGGATGTCGTCATCCCCGCAAAAGGCACCAAGACCATCACCTACGACTATCTGGTCAGGGATGTCACCAACACCACATTCTACTTGGTGTCCGACGATTCCACCATGGCAGGTCAGGTCAGCGGTCTCGGACCGGAGCACTCCCACAAGTTCTATGTCGAGCAGAACAGCTACACTTTGATCGAGATCATCGCGGTGATCACACTCGTCATAATCATCGCCCTCGCAGTGTACGTCTACCGCAAGCCCGTCAAGAACTACGGTAAGCCCAAGGCAAGGCGCTGAAAATAAAACAGGTGCAAATGCACCTTTTTTTTAAATTATTTTTCTTTCAATTATTTGATTGTGTTTCTCATTCCGTGACACAGTATGACATCTTGGCGTTGAGCAGATCCGAACGTGTCTTTTCCACAACACCTCTTGCGACATCCTGTTTCCTGCGTATGGGGAGTATGGCATCGGGTACATCGAACATCATCAGACCTTCGCACATGATCTCCATCACGGAGAATAGTTCTTTGGCTGTATCCACATCGGATTCCATCAGGTGGGTCAATACGATCCTTCTCAACTCGCCTATAGTGTCCGCCATACCCATCAGCCAGGATCCTCCGTCCATGCCCAGATCCTCCGGGGTCGGCGTTTGGGTTCCTGAAACGGCAGATATGAGTATCTCTGCTTCCGCATACTCCATCATGGCATCCTTCGCGAATCTTCTGTTCTTCTCGGACAGTGTGGACATCAATGTACGCAGCTCTTCGCGCGCATCGTCATAGATATCGTCCGTGTGTATCGCATGTATGATTTTCTTGCTGAGGCGTATGGCCTTCCTGGACAGGGCCATGACTTCTTCACGTTCCTTCTCCTCGATCGACAGATCCTTAGCTATCCTGTCCAATATCGTATCCATATCCGTTTCTTCAATAACGACACATGTGTCCATAGAATTCCGTCTCCATTCTGGCACTTTCGAACAATCTCTCTGATCTGTTTCTGAGCGGTTCGGATCCGTACTCGACGAATTCAATCGTGTTGTAGGTGACCTCTGTAAGAGTGAGGGCATCCGCCTGTCCCAGACCGAAGTTTCCTTCCCTTCCGTCAAGTACCTCCTTCACATCGGAGACCTCCGCTCTCCCCCTTCCCACCTCGATTATCGCCGATGATATCCTGCGGATCATGTTCCACAGGAAATATCTTGATTTGAATTCGAGGAATATCCCGTTCTCGGATTCCAACACCCTGACGGATGTGAGTTCCGTCTCGGTCGGTTTTCCGTCATATTTGCAGAATCTCTTGAAATCGTGTCTTCCCCTGAATATCTCGGCACATTCCCTCATCCTGCCGATATCCGCATCCTTGCATGTGATCCTGTACAGATACGTGCGGCTGTCCGCATAGCGGGGATTGAAATCCTTGTCCACGTTGGCTATCGCCAGGTAGAAGACGTTCTTGGATACCGCATTCAACGCTCTCAACAATGATTCGTTGTCGTTGAATGCGGTGTTGAAGACTATCACGTTACCGTATGAGTTCACACCCGCATCGGTACGGCTGGATACCTTGAGGTCGAACCACTCCTCCGGTCTGCCATCGCCGGTGGTTAGCAGGTCCGAGACGACCTGGCCCTCCACCGTGTACAGTCCGGGTTGGATCTGCGATCCGGAGAACAGTTTCCCCAGATACGCGATCTTTACGGCAACTCTGCGTTCGCTCATGCGGAGCGGAGTCCGTTCATATGGTCCACTCTCTTCTGGACCAGTTCCTTCTTTCCGATATCGTGACGTACGAAGATCCAGTCGCTCTTGACGAATTCGAGTGCCGCCTCGCAGTTCCTCTCCGCCTCTTCGAGATAGTATCCGATACCGACGATACCTGCGGATCTGGAGGACATGGTGACAAGTTTACCGTCCTTCTCGTCGATGTTGGCATAGTACACGACCGCACCGGATTTTTCGATACCCTCGGTATCGAAGGAGATCTCCTTTCCCACCTCGGATTTCACACCGTATCCTTTCGGTACCACATACTTGCACACTGTGGCCTTGTATTCGAAACGGATGTTGTCCTTAAGACATCCGTCGGCCATCATCATACAGACATCCTGGAAATTGGTCTTGAGGATGGAGAGGACATTCATCGCCTCGGGGTCGCCGAATCTCGCGTTGAACTCGATGATCTTGGGGCCCTTGGCCGTGAGCATGAATTGTCCGTAGAGGACTCCGTGGTAGGGGCATCCCTCCTTGGCCATGGCATCTATGACCTTCTGGATGATGTCAATGGCCGCCTGGCGTTCTCCGCTGGTTATGAAAGGCAGAAGGTGGTTGCAGTCGCTGTATGATCCCATACCTCCGGTGTTGGGTCCCACATCTCCTTCGTACGCTCTTTTGTGATCCTGGACGAGGGGCATGGGAACGATCCTCTTACCGTCGCAGAACACCATCTGTGTGAACTCCTCCCCGACGGCCTTCTCCTCGATGATGACGCCGGCTCCGCCGATGTTGTTCTCGAAGATCTCGTTGACGTATGCCATCGTATCCTCGAACGACAGGAGGTGCTCTCCCTGGACCTTGACACCCTTTCCTCCGGTGAGCCCGACGGGTTTGACCACTATCTCGTGATCGATCGTCCTGAGGTACTCTTCGCAGTCCTTAGCATTGTCGAAGGATGCGTATTCCAGATTGCCGGCTATGGAGTACTTGTTCACGAGTTCCCTCATGAAGGACTTGGACGTCTCTATCCTGGCAGCGGATTTGGTGGGGGATGCACATTTTATGCCTGCGGCCTGCAGAGCATCCGACAGCCCGACCTCCAACGGTGCTTCCGGTCCGATGAATGCCAGATCGACGCCACATTCCTTCGCGAATGCCACGACGCCTTCCACATCCTTCTCGTCCATGAGCTTGTACTTCGACGATCTGGCTATTATGCCCGGATTGGCGTTCTTCATGACCGCGAAGACCTCCGCGCCACCTCTGTGGAACGCTTCTACGGCCGCATTCTCTCTGCCTCCTCCTCCGACTGCAAGTACCTTCATCATATCACCTCAAAGTCCGAGCTCCTCTATGACGGCATCCAATCCGGTGCCCTGTCTGGCACTGGTCTCAATCATGGTCTTCCTCCCACCCGTGAGCTTCTTGTAATCGTTCAGGAGGATATTCGGGTCCACACCGACGGCATCCGCGATGTCCACCTTGTTCAATATGGCGAAGTCCGAGTGGATGAAGATGTCCGGATGCTTCCTGACCATATCGTCGCCCTCCGTGGTGGATATCACCACGACCCTCATGTCCGTACCGAGCGGGAAGTCCGCTGGACAGACGAGGTTGCCGACGTTCTCGATCAGCAGCACATCGATCTGGGATAGATCGATTCCGTGGAGACATCTGTGCACCATGTTGGCATCAAGATGACACTCCTTGCCGGTGTTGCAGTTGGTTGTTGTGATCCCTGATGCGACCATCCTGTTCATGTCATCTGCACCGGTCACGTCCCCGGCTATGGCGTGCACTCTGAGGCCCTTCTCCCTAAGCTTCTCTGCCAGTCTGATTATGAGTGCGGTCTTACCGGCTCCGATGGACCCCATGAAATCGACGGACACTATGTCGTGCTCCTTGAGCATATCGTAGTTCTCGTTGGCGATGTTGTTGTTCTCTTTGAGTACGTCGAACTCCATGCCGACTGTGACGTTGTGCATATGTGGCATAATCCTCTGCCCCACTATTAAGGTTGCGAGCGCGCGTGCGATATGTCTAATAAGGTTGTGTCGGATAATGCCGTGAGCATCATGAGTTACTCCGACGAGACAAAGAGGTTCCTCGAGTCCGCCGGTGCCTCCGAGGGTTGCATGGTCACCCTGGAGACCGACGGTCAGACATATAGCGGAAAGGTAATGCCGCATCACGAATTCAGCGCACCCGACATCGTCATACTGAAGATGAAGAGCGGATACAACGTCGGGATCAGGGTAGGGCCCGATTCCAAGATCACGGTGACCGACAGGCCCGTGGATCACGAGAGGAAGGAGATGGTCACCGAGGAGAAGAAAGGACTTCCGACCATCGTCCTCATCGGTACCGGCGGTACCATCGCATCCTATGTCGATTACCGCACCGGTGCGGTACACCCCGCTCTGTCCACCTCGGACATGATCAATGCCATCCCCGAGATCAGGGAGGTAGCCAACATACGCGCGAAGGTGCTCTTCTCCATCTTCTCGGAGAACATGGACGTATGTAATTGGCAGGCGCTCGCCGATTGTGTCGCAGAGGAGATTAACAACGGTGCCGACGCGGTCATCATCCCTCACGGTACGGATACCATGGGATACACCGCCGCCGCACTCTCTTTCATGCTCGGGGACGTTCCCAAACCGGTCGTACTCGTTGGTGCGCAGAGGTCATCCGACCGTCCGTCCTCGGACGCATCCACCAACCTCATGGCATGTGCCAAATTCTGTACTCAGGCCAAAAGGGCCGGTGTCTATGTGATAATGCACGACACCGGCGGGGACGATTCTTTCGCCGTGCACAACGGTACCAGGGTAAGGAAGATGCACACCTCCAGACGCGATGCGTTCCACAGCATCAACGCCACCCCTGTGGCCCACGTGGATGCGGCAGGGAAGGTGGAGATCATCACCGAGTGCAGGCCCGTGTCCGATGGGAAGGCCGTGGCAAGGACCGCGATGGAGAAGGATGTCGTACTTCTGCAGTTCTTCCCCGGAATGGATCCGGAGGTGTTCGGACCCATCATCACCGGTGCCAAGGGCGTCGTCATCGCGGGATCCGGTCTGGGTCATGTCAATTCCAACATGATCCCCGCCATAGCGGATGCCGTCAGGAACGGCACCGTGGTGGTGATGACCTCCCAGTGTCTCAACGGACGCGTCAACATGAACGTCTACAACACCGGAAGGGATCTCATCAACGCCGGCGTGATCTCCGTGATGGACATGCTTCCGGAGACGGCCTATGTCAAGCTCAAATGGGCACTCGCCAATACAGCCGATGCCGAGGAGGCCAAGAGAGTCATGCAGACTCCTCTTGCCGGCGAGATGAGCGACAGGAGGGAGTTCTGATGACCGAACACAAGCTCACATGCGGTATCGAGATCCACCAGCAGTTGGATACGAAGAAACTGTTCTGTTCCTGCGACAGCCATCTCTGCGAGGAGGGTCACGGTTCCTGCTACAGGAGGCTCAGGCCCACCACATCCGAGATGGGAGAGATCGACAGGGCGGCACTGGCACAGTTCCAGAGGAACCTCGGTTACAGATACCAGTCCTGCGAGGGCACATCCTGTCTCGTGGAGCTGGACGAGGAGCCTCCGCATGACACCAACGCCGAGGCTCTGGCCACCACTCTCACCTTCTCCGAGATGATGCGCGCACGCGTCGTGGACGAGATCCACTTCATGAGGAAGATCGTCGTGGACGGTTCCAACACATCCGGTTTCCAGAGGACCGCACTGGTCGCCATGAACGGAAGCATCGACGTGAACGGACGCGATTACTCCATCCTCTCGATCTGTCTCGAGGAGGACGCATGCCGTAAGGTGGAGTCCAACGATGCAGAGGTCACCTATCGTACCGACAGGCTCGGAATACCTCTCATAGAGATAGCGACGGGCCCCGACATGCACGACCCCGAGGAGGTCATGGAGGTCGCCCTGAGGATCGGAACCCTCCTGCGTGCCACCAGGCGTGTGAAGCGCGGTATAGGCACCATCAGGGAGGATCTGAACATCTCCGTTCCCGGAGGGGCACGTATCGAGATCAAGGGCGTGCAGGAGCTTAGGATGCTCCCTGTCTTCGTTGAGAACGAGATGAAGAGACAGAACATGCTGATCAGGGTGAAGGGCATACTCAACGACAGGGGCACCGTGCCCGTCGCATTCGAGCCCGTCGATGTCACCAACATCTTCAAGACCAGCGCATCCAAGGTCATCAAGGGTGCGCTTTCCGATAAGGGAAAGGTCATCGCCGTCCGTCTCCCCGGTTTCAAGGGCGTCATGAACGGTGACAACGGAACCCTCAGACTCGGAGCGGAGATGGCCCAGAGGGCCCGCACCAAGGGTGTCAAGGGTATCTTCCATTCCGACGAGCTTCCCAACTACGGTATTGAACCCGAGTTCGTGGACCAGCTCAGGGACTTCCTCGGAATGAACGGGGAGTTCGACGCATTCGCAATATGTGCCGCCAAGGAGAAGAGGGCGAAGGATGCCCTCGAGATGGCGGTAATCAGGGCCAACGAGGCATTGGTCGGCGTACCGGAGGAGACCAGGGATCCCCTGCCCGACGGTACCTCCAAGTACTCCAGGCCGCTGCCCGGGGCCGCCAGGATGTATCCCGAGACCGATGTCCCGCCGATCACCATCACGGCCGAGAGGATGCAACAGGTCAGGGACAACCTCCCCGAGCTTCCCGAGGAGATCGAGAAGCGCATGGTGTCACAGTATGGCATCAACGGACAGCAGGCCAGGCAGATCGTCAGAGAGGACAAGATCGATATGTTCGAGACCCTGGCATCCATGAACGGCATGTCATCCGTGGCCGCCACCACCCTGCTCAACACATACGGCGAGCTGGAGACCGCGGGTGTGGACACGTCCGTGCTGGATCAGGCGCGCATGACCGAACTGTTCACCATGCTGTCCTCCGGTGCGTTCGCGAAAGAGGCCCTCCCCGCGATCATCAAGGAGATGGCACAGTCCGGAAACGGACCCAAGGCCGCGGTGTCCAAGCTGGGGCTGGAAGCCGTGGACGAGAGCGAAGCCGTCGCCATAATCGCAGGAATTGTGGCAGAGCGTGCGGACTTCGTCAGATCCAAGGGGATGGGCGCCGTGGGTCCGCTGATGGGCCCCGTCATGGGTGCCCTCAAGGGAAAACTGGACGGAAAGCGCGTGAGCGATATATTGTCCCAGGAGATCAAGAAGATCCTCTGATCTCCAAGACCCTCAGCTCTTCGAAGAAGAGCGGGAGTCTTCCCAAAACCTTTACATCATGCCCCGACAGACAGCTGTCGAGGGCTTCTTTATCCATAAGCGAGGAAACCACTACCACCACGCGTCCGCCGGGAAGAAGATGTTCCGGTGCTTTTTCCAGAAGTTCCGGGAGGGGCCCCATCCCGTCATCGCCGCCGGACCATGCCTTCGCCAGCATACCTTCCTCATCCACCGGGAGATACGGCAGGTTGAAGACGATGGTGTCGAAGTGCCCTTCCGCGTTCGAATACAGGTCGGATAGGCGTACATCCGCGATCAATCCGTTATCCTCCATATTGGACCTCGTGATACTTACCGCATCGGGATTGATGTCCACGGACATGACCGTACATCCGTTCTTGACGCAATGCATGGATACGACTCCGGAACCGCACCCGATCTCCAAAACCCTCTCTCCCGGAGAGACATCCAGACACTCTATCAGAAATATGCTGTCCTCGGACGGGGGATAAACGTCGGGATGTTCCCTGACGCTCAGTTCCGGATCGTATTCCATGATACGTGGAATACGGTGCGGAAATAATACGTTTTACATCGTCCAGCATATCATGACCCAGTGTTGCGAGTGTTTTTAAAGATGATGCGTATTTCCGCAGACCTCTTATATAACGCTCGACAATAGCATCCTCATGACGACATTGGACATCCTAGCGGTCGGTTCGTTATTCAGGTCGGATGAGGGCGAGGTCCTGGAGGCCCATTCCACATCCACTCTGGTAAGGTCAGGGGACAGTCTCATCGTTGTGGACACGAGCTCCAAGTATATGCGCCCGGCTCTGAAATCATCCTTCAGGGAATTGGGTATCTTCGCCAAGGACGTTGATACGGTCGTCATAACCCATTGGCATCAGGATCACATAGAGAACCTGGATATGTTCCCCAATGCGGAGATATACGCTTGGGACGGTCCTGCCGCGGATGCGAAGGATTACCGCGTCAACATCATAGACGAGGAGACATGCATCTGCGATGACATCACCCTGGTACACACGCCGGGACACACCATGGACAGCATGTCCGTGTTCGTGGACGGTGACGACAGGAGGTATGCCATAGCCGGCGACGCCATCCCGCTCGAGGACAACTATCGCAAGATGGTGCCTCCCAGACATAATGTCGATCCCGCCCTCGCGATGAAAAGTATAAACTCAATAGCAGGGTATGCCGATGTTATCGTCCCGGGGCACGGTTTCCCCTTCATGACGAAATGAGAGGAATATAATGCAGAGAGAAGTCCCCGAAACACTGTACTACGACTGTCCGGATTGCGACGACGAGACCGTTCACGAGGTCTTGAGAGGCCGCATGGGAAAGGCATCCTTGGAGGCCACGCTCAAATGTTCCGAGTGTGGACGTACGTTCTCCACCACGATCGCACTTCCCAAGATCATCAAGATGCAGGTCGTCATCAGCGACGGTCCCGTTTCCGAGAGGGCGGTGACCGAGACCGAAGAGGATGACATCATCGCGGTGGACGACGAGTTCTTCCTGGAGGACGGAAGGAGACTCCGTGTTTGTTCCATCGAGCTTCCCGGCGACAAGCGTGTGAAGAAGACCAAGGCGAGCAAGGTCAAGATGCTGTGGTGTCAGCAGTTCGACAATCTGTCCATCAAGGTCACCATAAACAACGACCGCGTCAGTTACTCCCGCAGGATCGATGCATTGCCGGACGACGAGTTCACCGTAGGCAACCGTCTCGAGCTGGAGGATATGGACTGTTTCATCCATGCGATAAAGACCCGCGACAAGCTCGTTCAGCACGGTACCGCGGAGGCAAGGGACATCGTCAGGATCTACGGTAAGTACGGGGAGAAGTCATACCCCGTCCTTGATTTCGAAGATGATGTCGAGGATATCTGAGAGATTGTCCGTGAATACGACGTGATCGGCCCTCGCACCGGTGATCTCCATATCCTTGGGGTTAACCGCGATGGACATCCCGGTCACGTCGAACATGGATATGTCGCCGAAGGAATCCCCGACGGCGATCGTGCGCTCTTTTGTCGCACCGAATCTCTCCATCAGTTTCTTGGCACTAGCACCCTTGTCGCGCAGGTCCACATTCGCGATGCCCTCGCCGGTGAGGCGTCCGTTCTCGTCCGTCTCCAGATCGTCTGCCAGATATGCATCGAATCCGAATTCGTCCGCGATCATCTTGGCCGCACAGGACAGTCCTCCGCTGCATATGGCGCATTTTATGTCCTCGTAATGCAGGGCTGCAACGGTCTCCTGTATCCCGGATATCAGGGGCAGATTCCTGATCATCTTGATGACGTCGCCCATGGTTATGTCGGGTTTGGCCGCCATCCATTGTGCCAGATCCCTTCTCATGAACTCCTGTTCGTCGATCTCTCCGTTGACGAACGCGGTTCTGGCCTCCTCGTTGTCCGCTCCGAGCTCGTTGAGGATGTACCACCAGGAGCTGCGTACGGATGTCAGTGTGCCGTCCATGTCGAAGATGACGAGGTCGTATTTCCTGCCCATGTCCGGTATATGTCCGGTACCGGATTTAATGATGTCCGCACCCATCAATTAATTACTGTCAAGTCGGTACCCGCGTGATGATCACGATAATCGGTACCGGCCACGTATTCAGACTGTCGGAACCCATAATGTTCCTGATCAAGCACATCTGGCCGCAGGCGGTCCTGGTGGAGTTGGACTATGCCAGGTTCATGATGATGACCGGGCAGGCAGATCCTCCCGCGGATGCATCATCGGTGAAGGACAACTCTCCGTGGATATATCGTCGTACCGCGAAGTACCAGATGAAGATGGCACAGGAGCACGGTTCGGACGTGGGCAGCGAACTGGTCACCGCTGCGTTGATCGGAAGACAGATCGGTGCCGAGGTGGGCTTCATCGACACCAATGCCGCACAGGTCATGAACGAGATGTGGGCGGAGATGTCGTTCTTCGAGAAGACACGTTATTCCTTGTCCACATACGCGGGACGTTTTCGCAGGAAGGGGTCCGTGGACAAGGTGGTGGACGAGTTCGGCAAGGATGAGACCGCCATGATCGAGGACATGCGCAGGAAGTATCCGACGCTTGTTCGTAAGCTGATTGACGAACGCAACGCGTCGATGGCCGAACAGATCCGTTCTTATGCGGACAGGTTGGACAATATCGTTGTGGTGTGCGGAGATGCGCACGTCGAGGGGCTTTCCTCCCTGTTGGACGGTTACGAGATAAAGAAAATAAGGTTAAGGGATATTACCGATAAGAACCGCCTCGACAGGATACGTTCCGAGGCGTGGAACCATGAAGGTGAGGGCCAATGATAGTCAAGCTCCTTGCATACACGCGCGATGCGGATGAGGTATGTGCAGCCGCAGGAAGGTCATGTTATTCCGAGGAACCCGCACACGACCTGTTGGGTACGGGGGATGCCGAGAAGTCGTTGAGCAGGATAGTGGGTATGGGACACCATTCCGTCATCGAGCACGCGTCCTTCACATTCTCCGTGGAAGGCGTGTCCAGAGCGCTCACCCATCAACTGGTGAGGCACCGTATAGCATCCTTCTCACAACAGAGCCAGAGGTATGTATCTTTGAACGAACCCACGTACGTGGTACCGATCACGGTATCCGGGGATCCGGACAGGGAGAAGGTCTACAAGGACACGATGGATACCATCTGGAATGCATACGGCAGGCTCATGGAGCTGGGCGTACCGCCGGAGGATGCAAGGTATCTTCTGCCCAACGGATGCACCACCAACATCACGATAACCATGAACGCAAGGGAGCTTCTGCATTTCTTCTCCCTGCGTTGCTGCAACCGTGCACAGTGGGAGATCAGGATGATGGCGGACGAGATGCAGCGTCTGTGTCGCGAGGTGTCTCCTACGATATTCGCTCTGGCCGGGCCTCCGTGTATCCGCGGGCCGTGTCCAGAAGGCAAGAAGTCCTGCGGTTCCCCGCGCAAGTCCGTATGACGTTGTAAAGAAGGTATATCCATGAATTCACACCCGTATTTCTCCAAGATGTCCTCGGAGACTTCCAGGGTAGTGAAGTTCGCATCCAGGCATCTGCCCAAAATCATGGGTGTCGTGATGTTAGCATACGCAATCGTGAACACGGTGCTGAGTATGCAGTACGGCGGATACACCTTGTCAGAAGCTCTGGACATCAACGGTTCGTATATCACCGACTCGTTGTCCAACATATTCCTTATCGTGGGTGGTGCTGCCATCTTGTTATGGAGGCGCATAACTCTGACAAATACCGCCGCCATCTATCTGATCAGTGTGGGTTCGGGTCGTTTTGTCATATCGATAACATATATGTTCAGCGAGTTCTCCATCATCTTCTATGTCGGAGTGGTACTGTTCTGTTTTGCGATCAACATGATGGTATCGGGTGTGTCCTATCTCCGCGGTGTTGCCCGCAACAGGACCAATACGATGCTGTCGGTGGCCGGATTGGTGATACTGTATTCGGTGATGCTGTTGGTTGCCATACGTTCTACCGGAGATGTGTTGGTCACGCTCGGTGACAATTTCAGCATGGTCTTGCAGATCGTAATGTACTTCATGCTGCTGGCGCTTCTTGATACGGACAGTGTCAGGCGCAATTCGCCCATGGAACATGTGGATGCCTGCATAGGTTCCGCGGCTGCCTGCATATGCGCTTCCAAGGATACGATCGTCTCGGAGGAGGAGGCCGAGGAGATCTGCAGAGGGTTCTCGGATCCAAGCGGTTGGGAGGAGGTGAACGATGGTGGTCCGGCGACATACCAGTATATTTTCGAACTGTCCGGATGCGATCAGACCATGAATGTCCTTGTGCAGAGATGGGCCGGTTCGTCCAAACTGTATTTCACTATAGCCAGGAACTTCGAAGGATCCCTGGTCAACGCCAACAGGCTCTCGGTGTCGTACTACTCGCTCGAGGGGGATTCGGTGAAGGACAGCCCCGGCATAAGGTTATACAGCGATGATGGTACATTCATAAGATTCGCAATATTGCACAAATCGCTCGACGAATATCTGGGCGAGATGGAGGCGGGTATGGATGAGAACCGATGTCCGCGATAGGATAATGATCATGGCTCTGGGCCTGATGTTGATGATGCTCACCTCTTATTATGCGTACCTGTTGTGGATCTACGACCTCCTGATGGAATCCGTGTATCTGTTGGTATCCTACTCGGTGTCTTTCCTGGTAGGTCTGTGTCTGTTACTGTGGCCAAAGAAGAACATCTCCGTCGCGGTAACGCTGGTCCTTCTGTCCGACGTGCTGGGTACACTCATCGCTTTCGGTGTGGAGTTCAACGAAGGGGACGATACCACCTTCATGCTGGATTTGGTATCGCTCGTGATCGCATGCGCTACCTTGCTGTTTCTGGCACTATATCATCTGGGTGTGAGGCGCAATGCCCGCCGTCTCAGGGTGATGATTCTTGCACAGATCATCGTATTGGTCGCGCAGTTCGTCTATTCGTTGCATACAATGCGCGATTTCTATCTTGTGTTCACATATTATGGTGACTCGCTGTTCCAGGTTGCCATGTATCTGTTGATATTCGTGATGGTGGGTGACAGGAGGATGTCCGACCGTTCGTACTCTGCAAAGATACGTACTGCATCTGAGTCGATGTACATGGGGATGGACGGCGGTTCGTTCGCGTACATGTCCGAGGAGGACATCGCAATCCTGTCAGGAGAGGCCACCGATCGGTGGGAGTGTTCCAACGATCCTTCGGTGGAGGTCGAGGTCCATCTGATACTCAACGTCGATTACGGATCTTATGAGATACTGTTGCAAAGGATGCGCGACGGGTCCGGCATGCGTGCCGTAATGTACGACCGCCGTTTCGATTCGGTGTTGTACAGCAGATCATTCAGACCGTCGGCGGTAGTTCCCGTAGGGATAGGCTACGGGCGCAGGCTGATGAGGATATATGGGGAGGAAGGGTTCTTCATGAACGTCTACGAAGGGAAACCGGATCTCTTCATCGAATCTTCCCAATCCTCTTAAGATACGCTTTGATGCTCTTCTCGTATCCGTTGTCGGTCAGTCTGTAGAACATTCTTCCGGCAAGGCTCTCCGGAAGGTACCTTTGATCGACCCAGTTATGTTCGTAGTTGTGCGGATATTTGTATCCCACACCACGTCCGAGGTCCTTTGCGTTGGAGTAGTGTGCATCTCTGAGATATGGGGGTATGCCGTCGATGGGCTCCTCCTTCACGGACCTCATGGCCTCGGATATCGCGGTACATGCGGCATTGCTCTTCGGGGCACAGGCCACATATGTGGCAGCCTGGGACAATATGATCTGTGCTTCCGGCATACCGATCCTCTCCACGGCCTGTGCGGCCGCGGTGGCCACCACCAGTGCCTGGGGGTCGGCGTTCCCCACGTCCTCCGAGGCACATATGATGATCCTTCTGGAGATGAAACGGATGTCCTCTCCGGCATAGAGCATCCTTGCAAGATAGTACACCGCCGCATCGGGATCGGAACCCCGCATGCTCTTTATGAACGCGGATACGGTGTCGTAGTGGTTGTCTCCATCCTTGTCGTATCCGAGCACCCTCTTCTGGATACAGGATGATGCTATGTCCACGGTGATACGGATGAATCCATCCTCGGAACGGTCGGTGGTGAGTGCACCTATCTCCAGAGCATTGAGTGCGGCTCTGGCATCGCCGTTGCATACATCTGCAAGGAATTCCGCCGCATCCTTGTCCAGGACGACATTGTTGCCACCGAATCCTCTTTCCTCATCGTTCACAGCCCTCTCTAGGATGGTGATTATGTTCTCTTTGCTCAGCGGTCTGAGTTCGAACACCGTAGAGCGTGAGATGAGCGCCCTGTTCACCTCGAAGTACGGATTCTCGGTGGTGGCACCTATCAGCGTGACCGTCCCGTTCTCCACATACGGCAGGAGGAAGTCCTGCTGTGCCTTGTTGAAGCGGTGGATCTCGTCGATGAAGAGGATGGTCCTCGTACCGTTCATTCCGAGACGTTCCTTGGCATCCTCGACGGCCTCCTCCATGTCCTTCTTCCCGGAGGTGGTGGCGTTCAGCTCGGTGAAGTGAGCATCCGTCGTGTTGGCTATCACCTGTGCCAGAGTCGTCTTTCCCGTTCCCGGGGGGCCGTAGAATATCAGCGAGCCGATCCTGTCCGCCTTGATGGACCTGTAGAGTAACTTGTCATTCCCCAGGATGTGTTCCTGTCCGACCACATCATCCAATGTGACCGGGCGCATCCTGCTGGCGAGGGGCGCCTCGTTCTTGAGGATGCCTTTCCTTGCGAATTCGAAGAGGTCCATGTACATCCGAATGCATCATACGTTTTAGACTTTTTAGGATGCTCAAAAGCTCACGTCCGCCAACATGATAACGTGAATAACGTTATGATATCGTGACCATCATGTGGATTTCCGGTTGCGGATCGTCCATCCCGTATCGTGGAGCACATCTCCAGAATCATCATGTGTTTCCGATGGAGTTCGATGATCGGATGACCTCATCCATGAAAAGAGTGCGGACGGTATCTTCGGAAGTGGACATGTCATCATACGTTGCAACCGCATCTCGTCCGCCTTGCCAAGGGGTACATATACGGATGTCTGAATGCCCATACGGACGGTGCGTGAACTAGGCGCACATTTAAATAAGGCATAACCTTAATCCGCCTTACTCGGTGAACGATATGGGAAGAATCAGACCCACTTACATCAAGAGAGTGTCTATCGAACTGGTCAACAAGTACCCTGAGCAGTTCAGCACTGATTTCGAAGCGAACAAAGAGATGGTCAACAAGCTGACTGACGTCCAGTCCGTCACCATGAGGAACCGTATCGCTGGATACATCACTCGCTATCTCGCTCACACAGAAATCTAAACCACTTATCTTGTTTAAGAAAAAATCCGCGTAATATGCCCGCGTGGGGTAGCTTGGATATCCTGTGAGATTGCGGATCTCTTGACCCGGATTCGAATTCCGGCGCGGGCACCACCCCCTTATACAGAAATACCTGAGGTTGCTTATTCCTCTGGTCTCTCTTCGGGCCACACCTTACGTTTTATCTCGCTGTCTCCGGGCGGAAGGATCCTTGACACCTCTTCTTCCGGAACGTTGAACTCCTTGGCCATGAACGCGGCCGTCTTTCCGGCCTTGCCCCTTCCTGGAGCGATCACGAAGTACTTGGACGACATGGAGCTGACGGCCTCCAACGGTCCGCACATGACCTTCCTCTCGTTCTGATAGGTGATCTCCCCCACAGCGAGTTCCATGGGGATGTGGAACACATAGTTCCTCTTTCCGCGGATGATGAACGCACCCCTGGGAACGAATTCTCCTGCTTCCGGGGTCTTGCTGACCTGATCGGGATACACCCAGTATGCACTTCCATCGGTGAGTGCGGCCACCCATCCCTTGGACTGTGCGAGTGCGAAATGACAGGCCTGGCTGAGATCGTCGTCCGTGGCCGATTGTCCATCCTTGAGGATGGTGGACGGTGCGCCGTGCAGATCCGCGTGCGCGTACACGTCCTTATCCTTCAGGTGTTTCTTCACAATGTTGTCGTTGGTGTGGGCATCCTTACCTGCGATGACCATCTTCCCGCCGGAGGTGAAGAACCATTTGTACCTCTCGAACCAGAACTGTTTGGTGGGTTGAACGCGGTTGGCACGTGCGAGCTGCTGTTTGGTGAATCCCTTCAATCTCTTTTCGTATGCAGCCTTGCTCTCGTTCAAAGCCTCCTGGGCCCTGGCGGCCTTGTCGTTGATTTCCTTGCCCTGTTGGTAGATGTCGGATGCGTTGGCATCTATGCCCTTTGTGTAATCCAATGTGACAGTCTGATCCGCAACCTTCGCGGTGACCCTGTTCTTGGAGGGGTCGATGGCGGTGACGAACGGGATCCTCATCGCACCCTCCTTCAGCTTGTCCCAGGTCAGTCTGGCACTCTGGGTGTTGAGCACGTTGAGCAGTTCGTCCACCTTCTGGTATTCGGCGTATAGGCTGTCCGCTTTGGCCTTCAGGGAGTCCGCTTCGGACCTGTAGTCCTCGATGGTCTCGGTCTGCTTGTCGATCCTGCGTTTGAGCTTCTCCAGTTCCGGATCCACATAGTTGTCTTCCTCCACCTTCGCCGTGCGCTTCATCAGTTCGTCTATGGCGGCGGATATGGTCGGATATTCCACGGTCTTCTGCCCTTCGTAGATGGATAGTTCGGTGGGTGTGATGTCCGTGATGTTGTCATCGGCATCGAGATACATCACGGGTCTGGTAGTTCCGAACGCTCTCTCGACAAGCCCCTTCATTCCGCTCCACAGTGAATCGATCTCTTCATCGGAGAGATCCGCCGTGGGCTTGTTCTTGGGTATGCCCGTCAGTTTGCAGACCTCCTCCGCATACTGACCTCCGAGACTGATCCCGGTGGCCAATGTCCTGACGGTATCGGATGTGGAGTTGCGGATGACGGATACGAAGTCCTCATATGGTGACGTGGTGGGATCGAAACGGGACTTCGGCATGTGGTATTCTTCGCCGGGTCTGACACTCCTGTCCCTCATCGTCTTGTGTATCAGACAGTTCTCGATCTTCCCGTCGTGTACGAGGAGGATGTTCCCTCCTCCGAACATCTCGAAGATCAGCTGATAGTCGTAATCGGTCTTCAGGACCTCCATGACGATGATCCTGTCGAATCCTATCTGTCTGGTCTTTCCGATACGGGCGTTGTCGATGTACTTCCTGAGATATGTTGCGAACGACAGCGGATTCATGGGGGTGTCCGGTTTCTCCGCCGGCATGTACAGCCATTTACTGTCCTTGAAGTAGAGATCCACCTTGCCTTTCCCGGATACATTGATCCTGAAGAGCATGGTGCCCGAGTCCCATTGGAAGATCTTGTCCATATGTCCGCCTTCCAGTTCCGCCATCTCGTTGGCCAAT
>JAEDGA010000057.1 GCA_016297775.1 Candidatus Methanomethylophilaceae archaeon | reverse complement strand
GCATATCCCCGATCCGGGGACATCTTCTCAACATGGATGTCATGGGATCATCGATATCATCCCCGGTTCGAATCCCGGATCGTCTATCCCAGATGGCGATCGTACCATGCGTCATCAAGATCCGATCCGCTCAATTTGATGGACGGTCATCGTCAAGGGGCCGATCCCCCTTATCCGTCACGGTAATGATACAGTTCTCCGCCGTCGGCATGAGCGTGGATCCGTAGATCGCTTTCTGACATTGCCTCGAACATGAAACCGGATGTGTGTAAGGGATCTCGGTAAGCGCATCATCCTTGCCTGATTACTGCTGTCATCCACTGCGGGAAGTTCCCCATAACTGATTTGCTTAACATACACAGGCATTGATTTTGCAGACCGTGAAGCATTCGACCCTATGTTTCCCGGTCATCCGTCACTGATCGTAAGGTCGATGAGGGCATCCAACGAGACATACACCATGCCCGTATTTTGAAAGTTCCCGTCAAACATACCCTTCGGTGAAACGGATCCGTTCGAATCCTGTGATCCAAACAGGGACATCGTCCTCATATTAACTTGTGCGATTCTCCAAAGTCCGCTGTGATACGGTTTGGAATCGTCCCGATTATATCGATCGAACACTGTTCGATCACATAACAGGGTGGTTTTCACCTGTGTGACATCGGGAACGACCCGGCCCCATGGAACCGGATCGTCCCTTCACGGAAGGTTTCATTCGGGGAGTGCCAGGGCGGCCTCAGCCAAAATCAGACGGCTCTCCTTGTGCATCCTGAGCAGATTCGCCGTCCTTCTCAGGATCTCCTTCTCTTCATCCTCTAGACCGTTGAGATCACCCTCCGTAAGGGAATCCTTCTTGTCATCAATGATGTTCACGATCCTTCCCCTGCACTCTTCGCCTGAATCCGCCACGGACCTCTGCAACATGGTGTATTCGGACGATATCGCGTTCTGAATGTTGATGAATCCGCCGAACGGTGCATCCGGATCGCGTTTGTCGTTCATCTGCATCTTCTGTGATATCGCGGCGGATTTGAGCACCAGATACGGGTCGTTTATCAAAGGTGCGTCACCGTATGCGGCCCTCCTTATGGATTCTATCTGGGCGATGGACACCTTCAGGGATCTGCGTCCCAATCCGACGTTCTCATCCTTGAGCCTGTACGGCAGGATGGCCATGTTGGCGAACAATGCCGTCACTACACCTGCCAATACGAACACCAGTCTCTCCATCAGCACATCCCCTTCGGGATCGGATGCAGCCACGGCCAACAGAGCTGTCATGGTGATGAAGGCCATCATCACATCGTATCTCTTGGGATCGATAAGGGTGTACACGTAGCTTATCACCATCAATGCAACGGACATCAGCATCGCATCCTGTCCGGTGAGTATCGCTATCGCCGCGAATCCGGCGGCTCCGACGAGCGTCCCGGCGACTCTCATGCATGATTTGGTCCATGTACCTTCTATGTATGGCTGTACCAGTGCCGCGGTGGTGAACAGCAGCCACTTCGCGTTCTCCAGATCCCAGTATTGCCACACGAACGCCCACAGTGCGTACATCAATGACATGCGTACCGCGAACGTGAACGTCACGGAATCCCTCCTGACATTCTCCTTCAGTATGTTGGCCAGCCTCCTTCCGGATGGCATCTGGAATGACTTGGAGCGTCCATCATCCTCCTCGGACAGCTGTCTCAGTTCCGAGGATATGGTGCGTGCGGATGCCAGTATCGCAAGGTCCGCATCCTTGTTACCGTCTATGAATGACGATATCTCGGAACATACCTCATCCGGTGAAAGATCGCCGTTCTCGTGATTCTTTATCGCATCCATCAATCCGATGACGGCGTTCAATACGTCGGTATCCCTCTCCTTCTCGATGACCGCCCTTCCGAGTGTCATAAGGGAGGATGTCAATCCGATCACGGTCGCATCCCTGGATGTGGCGAACAACCTGTCATGCAACCTGCCATAGATATCGGAGTTGAGTCTGAAGCACATGCTCTCCAGTTCGGATACGGATGGCGTACCGCCCCCCATCACCGTTCTTGCATCGTCGGATATCCTCTCGCAGATGGATATCACGGCATTGTGACTTGTCTTCGTCATCCTGTTCCTGTTCATGATGACATTGAGCAGGACTATCGCCACCGAACCTACTATCAGAGCCATGATCCTCATCGGGAGACCTTCGGCCGTCACCGGTACCGACAGCATGAACGTGTATCCCAATATGAATGGGAAATGCAACGGTGAATCGAGGTCGTGAACGGTGGCGAACACTATCGTCATCATCACCGCTATGTTGACGGCTATCCCAAGGAACGGATCCATAAGGGACACGTATGCCGCAATGCCCAACATGCAAGTGAACAGTGTCATCACACATATGTTCCACACGGGTCTCACGGAAAGGTCGCGTTGAAGCATGATCAGTGCTATGACAACTATGGCCACGCCTACAAGCGAATTAACCTCACCGAACACCATCGTGATGCCTGCGACCACCGCACATATGGCGATGAAGAACAGGGTCCTGTTCATCAGTCTCTTCGTATCCATGCCTTACCCCCATGACTTGTAGGATTTTAAATTATGTATTTTTGTAATTACGGTCACAACCTTTATTAATCATGATTTAATCATGTTTAATATGGAACGTACGGACAGCGCACGCGCATTGCTGGATGCTGCGAAACGTCTCCTTACAAGGGAGGGTGATACCGACAGGATCACCACCCGTATGATCGCGGAGGAGGCCGGTGTCAACCTCGCGATGATAAACTATCACTTCGGTTCCAAGGACGGCCTGATGAAGGTCGCCATAGAAGAGATAATAGAATCATCGTCGAAGGACATGTACGGCCACGACCGCGACCTGTCCCCGAAGGAGTCCATAATAGGATTCATCGACGACATAGGCACAGATCTGTCAAGATACGAGAGGTTCTCCAGGTTGTACATCCCAAATCTGCTTCTTAACGAGAGCATCTCGCTTCCCGACAGGATCCTACCGTACGTTTGCAAGATACTGCCGGAGAGGAGTGTATCAGATTGCAGAATGATCGCTTACTCCATAGTGTCGATATTCCAGCTGATGTTCTATCGTACCGATGCCATACGCACCTATTCCGGGATCGATCTACGCGACCCGGATACGCGCAGCGGATGGATACGCCGTATGGTGGATACCTTCCTGGAGGCCTGAGCATGGATGATAACGAACTGACGGCGTACATGGCAGGTGCCACTCGCCGACTTGTAAGAAGGGCGCTCGTAAGATCGCTCGGATCGCCGTCCACCGTGTCGTTCATACTCAGGTTCTCTCACCATGCCGGGAAGGCATCCAAGGTACGTTTGGAACATCAAAGGAAGGGCGTACACATCCCCGGATTCCTCATATGCAGCATAACCACCGGATGCAACCTTCGTTGCAAAGGCTGTTACGCCGTATCCAATGGGATCTGCGGTACGCCCTTCAAAGATGAGATGACCGACGGACAATGGGCCTCCGTATTCTCACAGGCCGAATCATTGGGGATATCTTTCATAATACTCGCCGGAGGGGAACCACTCATGCGTCCGAACGTCCTCCGTGAAGCGGCGTCCCACAGGAACACGGTATTCCCAGTGTTCACGAACGGCACGATGGTGTCGGATAATATACGGTTCTTCAGGAAGAACCGCAACATGATCCCGATCGTGAGTCTGGACGGCGATCGCGAAAATACCGATGAACGCAGAGGGAAAGGTGTCTTCGACAAGGCGGTGGCATCCATACGCGATCTGGAGGATGCGAGACTGTTCCACGGCGTTTCCATAACGGTCACATCGGAGAATCTGGAGCATGTGACATCCGACGATTACATTTCGTTCCTGGAATCCATGGGCACCCACATAGTCTTCCTGATAGAGTTCGTACCTTCCGTGGGAACGAAGCACCTTGCCTTGGGGGATGAGAAGAGGGGGATCCTGGCGAAGAGGGTATCGGAACTGCGTTCCGGTCACTGCAAGATGATGTTCATGTCCTTTCCCGGGGACGAGAGGTTCTTCGGCGGATGCATAGGTGCGGGCCGCGGTTTCTTCCACATAAATCCCTACGGAGATGCCGAGGCCTGTCCCGCATCCCCGTTCCACGATGTGAATCTCAGGGAGGGTAGTCTTACGGATGCCATATCGTCATCCCTGTTCGTGAGGATCAGGGATTCCGAATTGATCTCGTTGCCGCATTCCGGAGGTTGTGCCCTGTCGGAACACGAATCCAAGGTCAGATTGCTCACCGAGGACGATATCGTCGATTGACGAACTGTCAGGTACTTCAATCGGTTCGACCTACAGGGTGTGTTGAACCCGTATCTGGAATTGGCACGTCCCGCAGATGTCGTCATAGGTCTGATCGGTCTGTTGGCAGCGGCATCGGTTGCATCCGGTTGTTCGTTCGCAGGCTATATGCTCGAATCCGTCATCGTCACGTTCTCCGTCCTGTTCTACATCGTCGGAGGCAATTCCATCAACGACAGCGTCGATGCGGAGGTCGACAGGATAGCACACCCTGGAAGGCCGGTACCTTCCGGCAGGATATCCCAGGGATCGGCGTTCCGTTTCGGTCTGTCCTCGTTGGCGATCGCGTTCCTGCTGTCCGTCGCGACCATGGACGTCACCGTGATCGCCATCGTCGGTATCGCATGTGTGGCGATAACGCTGTACGAGACCGTTCTCAAGAAGAAGGGGTTGATCGGAAACATCACCATAGCGGCACTTACCGGGGCATCGTTCCTTCTCGGAGGCGCCATGGTGCACGGGATGGCCGCGTGTTACGTACTATCCGTCGTGGTGTTCGCGATCACCCTGGGAAGGGAGATTCAGAAGGACATCATGGATAAGGATGGGGATTCCGCATACAGGAACACATTGCCCATGCGTATCGGAGCGAGACGTTCCGACATAATCGCACGTCTGTCATATCTTGCGGCGATGTTCATGTCCCTGATCCCGTTCGCATCCGGGGCTGCCGGCATCCTCTATCTGACGATCGCCGTCGCCGATGTCATGCTTCTGATCGCGGCATCCGGATGTTTGGGAACAGGCAGGTCGGAGAGGTTGGCCAAGTACTCGCTGTTGGCGGTGATGGCCTCGTCCGTACTGGGTGCGTCTCACCTGTAAAGGGAGACGATCTCGGGGCAGCGTTCCTTCACCACCTTGACCATATCGTCCACCCTGACCTTCTCCATATCGGCGTGGGAAGCGGCATCTATCAGGGCATCCAACATGGGGTCGTCCATGTCAACGAACCTCTCCTTGATCTTCCAGTTCCTCCTTAGTTCCTTCATTATCTTCCCGCGCCATGTCTCCTCATACGGTGCGAAGGCTTCCTTGGAGTAATCCTTCTTCGCGAAGCACTGTGCAAGCGTCTCTCCCGCATGCATACCCGTCATCAGCGCATGATAGATGCCTCCGCCGGTCATCGGATCTATCACCCTTGCGGCATCCCCGACGAGGACGATACCATCCTCGGCGGCTGAATCCAGACCGGGGCAGAGGGACACCATCCCTGCGGCCACGTTGACCACCGCACCGTCCTTCAATCTCGGATCGGATGCTATGAACCTGTCCAGATAGTACTTCGGACCCTTCCCCGATTCTATCTTCGTCCCCTGTATCCCCAGACCCACGTTGGCGGAATCCTTCCCCTTCGGAAAGATCCATGCATAACCGCCCGGTGACACGGAACCCAATATGAATTCGCAATAATCCGGCACTATGTCGATACCAGTCATGGTGTACTGCAGACAGGAATCTATGTCATTCAATCCCAAGGAGGTATCCACGCCGGCCCATCTTGCCACCTGGGATTCGAAACCGTCGGCCGCTACTATGCAGTCGCATCCGATCTCGATAGTCTCTCCCATATGAACGGCCTTCACTCCCGATATCCTTCCGGAATCGTCGCGTATCACGCCCGTACATGCGGTACGTACGACAACGTCCGCACCCGCTTCCGCAGCCTGTTCGGCCACGAACTTATCAAAAAGATGACGGTCCAGTACGTATCCTACCTCGCCATCCTTCCAGCTCTCGTCCACCTTCAGATAGCTTCCGCCGACGGTACGCATGATGGTCCCCCTTATCTCCGAGGATATCCACCTTGGATCGGGTTCTATACCGACCTCTCTGAGCCTCCTCTTGGACACACCCTCCGCACATCTGAGGGGAGCTCCAACCTCCGCCTTTTTCTCCATCAGCAGGACATCCGCCCCTCCGAGCGCCGCGTGCTTGGCAGCAAGAGAACCGGCGGGACCGGCTCCGACGACGATGATATCGTACCTGTCATTCATGATATGGAGGATGTTGTTTCTGATATATCGGATGCCCTATCGAATTATGCCATAAATGTTTGGTAACAATGTTATGTTTTTATAGAAGTTCTAAATTATTAAAGTGACTCGGGTGTCATCATCCCGGAAAGAAGTGATACAAGATGGCAAAGAAACAGTTCAAAGCAGAATCCAAGCGCCTGTTGGATCTTATGATCAATTCGATCTACACACACAAGGAGATCTTCCTCCGTGAATTGATATCGAACGCATCGGATGCTATCGACAAGATGAACTACAAGGCTATCGGAGATTCCTCCATAGCCGTATCGTCCTCCGATTTCAGGATCGACGTGGCGGTCGACAAGGAGGCACGCACAGTCACCATCTCGGACAACGGTATCGGAATGACCGACGAGGACATGGAAAAGAACCTCGGAGTGATCGCACACAGCGGATCCCTCGACTTCAAGGAGAGTCTCGAGGAAGGGGCCGACTCCAAGATCATCGGACAGTTCGGTGTCGGATTCTACTCCGCATTCATGGTGGCGGACAACGTGAAGGTCACATCCAAGGCCTTCGGAAGCGACAACGCTTACTGCTGGGAGAGCAACGGTATCGACGGATACACCATCAAGGATTGCGAGAAGTCCGGATGGGGTACCGAGATAGTACTCCACATCAAACCCGACACCGAGAACGAGGATTACTGCGAATACCTCGACTCCTACCGCATACAGGACCTCATCAAGACCTACTCCGACTACATCCGCTGGCCCATCCACATGATGGTGGAGTCCGGATCCTGGGAGGATACCGACGAGAAGGACGAGAACGGCGAACCCAAGAGGGAGTATGTCACCAAGACCGAGGACAAGGTCATCAACAGCATGATCCCCGTTTGGCAGAAGAAGAAATCCGCCAAGGCCGACGAGGAGGCCAAGGAGTTCTACAGGAGCAAATTCCACGATTATGACGAACCCCTCTCCATCGTCCGCGTGAACGCCGAGGGTCTCACCAGCTACAAGGCCATGCTGTTCATCCCCTCCAAGGCACCCTACGACTTCTACTCCAGGGAATACGAACCCGGACTTCAGCTCTATTCCAACGGCGTGATGATCATGGAGAAGTGTGCGGACATCCTGCCCTACTGCTTCCGCTTCATCCGCGGAGTCGTCGATTCCCCCGATTTCTCCCTCAACATCTCCCGTGAGGTCCTCCAGCACGACCA
>JAEDGA010000056.1 GCA_016297775.1 Candidatus Methanomethylophilaceae archaeon | reverse complement strand
AAGAGGGCAGACCCTGGTACGTTTCAGCGTAGCGGACCTCAATGCCAGAGTATCCGTGTGCAATGCGGCACCCATAGATGAGAATGTAGGTATCCCGTTCTCGGCCGCATAACGCAACAAAGATACTTTGTGTGCTATCGTATCTATGGCATCGGCAAGGACGTCCGGTCTGTCCTTCAGGAGATCAGGTACGGTCTCCTCGGACACCATGCTGCACACAGGTATGATGTCGATGTCCGGATTGATGGATCTGGCCCTCTCCGCCGCCACCTCCGCCTTGTTCCTTCCGATCGTATCCGTCGTTGCGAGTATCTGACGGTTCATGTTGCTCTCGGAGAACACATCGGCATCGATGACACGGATGTGTCCGACACCGGCACGCACCAACCCCTCCAACACATATCCCCCTACGGCCCCGGCACCTGCCACCACAACGGTGGATTCCGCCAGTCTCCGTATGCCCTCCTCCCCAAGGAGGAGAGATGTACGGTCGGACATCCCGCTCATTCCACGGCCTCTTTGAGGTTGGCCAATGTGAGTTCCGCCAGAGCCTCCGCGGAGATGCCCTTGATGTCCGCGATATCCGCTATGAAGGTGCCCATATCCGTGAAACCTCCGGGCATGTCCGGAGCATCCGTCTCTATGAGAAGACGGTCATCCGGGATCTTGTTCAGGATGAGTTCCGCGTTCGCGCGGGACTTCAGCATCAGTCTCGGTGACACGGAGAAGTAACATCCGCTCTTGACCAGGGACTGTATGCTCCCTATGGGACCGGAGAACGAATGCATGATCACCGATCCGCATCCTTTGCCGTCGGTCTTCAGTATCTTCTGTATCAGCCCCTCCGAACGTACGTTGTGCACGGAAACGAACCTGCCGTACTCGGATGCTATGATCAGCTGTTCGGTGAAAGCGGTCGCCTGTATGACGGCATCGCCCCTTCCGTAATCGAGGCCGATCTCGCCGACACCCGCCTTCGGATCCGCATCCAGAAGGGATCTCAACCTCTCTCCCGCATCTGCATTCCATTGGTCCGCGTACCAGGGATGGATCCCGTAGGATCTAACGACACGCTCGTCCGGTACGGAACCTATCCTGTCCCAATCAGACAGCTCCGCGGAACATACGCAGAGCAGAGAAGCGTCCTCTATCCCGTCGTAACACAGGCCCTTGTAATGCAGATGCGCATCACCGAACATCAGATCATCTCCAATATTTCCGATACCATCCTTTTGGTGAGCGGTACGAGTTCCATACCGTCCAGGTCGTCCACGGAACAGAGTCTATATTCGGTGTTCTCGCAATCTATCTCCGGGATCGCATCGTCCGGTGCCCTGAACACGAAGGGTGTGACCTTCCATATGATATCGCCCTCCCTGACCATCACGGAATCCATGGATGCCAACGGCTCTCCCACGGAGATTCCGGTCTCCTCGCGGATCTCCCTGACGGCCGTTTCCAATGGTGTCTCCCCCTCTTCCGCCTTTCCGGATACGAGTGACCACCTTCCAGGATACGAGCGTGCGGAATCCGGCCTGTGCAACATGACGAACCTGTCCCCTATCAGAACGACCGAGGATGAGGATTCTATGCACCTGACACCTTCGATGGTTACCTTCCCGGAATCCGCATCCACGGTGACGTCATCGTCATCGAGGATCAGAGATACATCTATGGAATCCACCATGGGTATGGAGGATATCACCGCACCGGTGGCCACGATGGTCTCCGCCGAAGAATTGATGACCGCGGCGGGAGCCTTGCCGTGGACCATGAGGTCGTACATGACGAACGAACCGACGGTACTTCCCTTCCCTCTCGGGAACACCAGTATCCTTCCGGCCACGTTGCCTTCCTTCTCCACCCTGAGTTCCCCGGTGGAACCGTCCACGCCTCCGAGGAAGCTAAGAGGCCCTTCCAGTTTTAGGACCTTGCCGGATGCTATACCCTTCGATATCGTCCTTCCTTCCAGGATCACGATATCACCTTCATGAGATCCACGATGTCACGGCACATGGCCTTCTGCGAACATAATGTCGGCAGATAATTACCTGCCTTGCAGGAATTCGTACCTGTGCGGGAGAACGTTCCCTCGATCGGTGCCACCACCATGCATGTATCCGCCAATACTGGTCCGAAACGCTCCAGGATCTTCACCTCATCCGCACACCTGTCACGGATCTCCTTGGACGTACAGAACCATATCTCCGTGTCGCCCTTCTTCTCCTTGTCTTTGAGCAGCATGGCGATCTCGCGGATCTCCTTCTCTGTGAGATGAGGGCATCCGAGAGCGATGAGTTCCACGTCGTCCACGGTGTTGATCTTCTCGTAAGCATCCTTCAGTTCGTCCTTTCCGATGTGTATCACATCGAGATCGGATACATCATAATTCGATGCCTCCGGCGTGACACCTTCCACATGGAACATCGCTACGGCACCGGCCGCGGCCATGGCCGCTGCCATCGTCTTCCCCTCCTCGATCCCTGGCCTTATCCCGCGATAGTACGGTATGCCACCTCCTACCCTCATACCCACGGCCTGTCCCAGCAGGGAATGTTCGAACAGCGTGTCGCCAATATCCGCCTCTATCACCACGGTGGGTCTCCTGTTCTCGTCCTTGTGAAGACCGTAATTGGCGGTCTTACCCAGTATGGCCGCGGCCAATGCCCCGGGTCCGCCCTCCCTGTTGGTACGGGCACCGATCATGGAGTTGACATAGGACAACGCGGATGATTCAGCCCATGCCACATGGTCCCCCAGCTTGGGAACGTTCGGACCAACGTACGGAGTGCAGGAACAGGTGGTCCTGATACCCATCTTACCATACAGTTCCACGATCCTGTTCTGTTTGACGGCGAAGTCCTCGGAGATGTGCATCTCCGCCCATCTCTCCCTATCCATACCGATGGGATTCAGGGTACTGTTGACGGATACCTTCGCACCCCCTGCCACCATATCCTCGAGATACTTCAGACCGCCGTCGCCGATGGTCTTGTAAGATGCTCCCGAGAGATGTGCGGATGTGATATCCACCAACCCGTCGGCACGATAGATCTTTCCCAGGGCGACGACCAGTTCCATCGCCTTCTGCGCGCCTTCTCCGGATTCCCCGTCGAGTATCGCCTGTTCTTCGTTCGTCAGATGCATACGTGGTGTAACAGCTCAAATCTTAATATATCCCTTGCATACACTGGCACATGGACACGGGTACGGCCATCGCATTCGCCATGGTGGCTCTTGGCAGTGCGCTGGGGGCGATGACGAGATACGCGATCGCCAGGATCGTGGATTCATCCACGTTCCCGTTCGCGACATTCGTGGAGAACATCATCGCCTGTACCCTGGTATCGTTCATAGTCTTCAGATTCGCCGGACAGATGGATGAGACCGCGAGATGTCTCATCGTCGTTGGTTTCTTCGGAGGGTTGTCCACACTGTCCACATTCACCACCGATTGCGTAAGGATGCTATTCGACGATGCATACCTGTATTTCGCAGCCAACGTATCCTTGAACATTGGTGTATGTATCCTGGGTGCGATGGCCGGAAAATGGATTGCGGACATCATCTGACAAGATGGGAGAAAACACCGGAGACGTCGGCGAACCAACGCCTCCATATGGATGGTTTGTCATATCTTCGCATCACTGAGGGGCCTGATAATCGGTCCACTTGACGCGAAGACACGCCGGAGGCTTCTTACCTCCGGACACATGGAACTCCACGCATTCCCTGCAGTTGCCGTGTCTGGGACAATTGTTGGTGCATGGACAATCCGCCTTTATGTCGGCCATATTGGAAGAAGCGAGTTGTAAACATTTATTATCTTGCATCAATCTGGTATCATCAGGACACGAAAGTGTCCGGGGAGAGATGAAAAATGGGATTCATGGACAGTTTCAAAGCAAGCGTCAAGAACGCCGCAAGCAAGACCGGAGAACTCGCGGAGACCACCTCGCTCAAATCGAAGATCTCCAACCTCGAGTACGAGAACGACAAGCTCTACAAGGAACTGGGCATCCTCCATTTCCAGAAAGGAGAGAATTTCGAGGCCAAGGCCGAGGAGATCTGCAAGAACATCCAGACCAACCTGGACCAGATCGATAAACTGAACAAGGATATCGAGAAGAACAAATCCGATGGTAAGGCGGAGAGGGAGGCCAACAGGCAGGCCGCCAAGGATGTGTCCGAGAAGGAGGCTGCGGAGAAGGCTGCCTCCGAAGGTCCGAAGACCGAGTGATTTCTTCATGTTCGCGGCCATTCGGGGCCGCGGAATCATTCAGGCAGGATGGGGATCGGACGATCCCCCCTGCCATACATAAGATCCTGCACGGATACCGTATCGAGATAGTTCCAGATCATATCGTCGAGATGCTTCCACATGGGCAGGGTCCTGCATCCGGGAGCGCGTTCGCATACCACATCCCCTCCGAGACAGGACACCATGCAGAGATTTCCTTCCGTGGCCCTGAGGATCGAACCCACGCTACATTCGGAAGGCGGTACGAGCAACTCGTACCCACCCCCCTTACCATGCGAACCCGAGACGATCCCGGCCCTGACCAATAGCGACATTATCGACTCCATGTACTTCTGTGAGATCTGCTGCCTCTCCGCGATCTCCTTTAGCGGGACCTTGCCGTCGGAAGAATGCTCTGCCAGATCTATCAGTACACGGATGGCGTAACGCCCCTTGGTCGAGATGAAGGTACCCACAATCACTCCTCGAAAAGTGCCGTCGATAAGTACCTTTCTCCGGTATCGGCGAATATTGCCACTATGTTCTTCCCTTCGTTCTCAGGTTCCTGTGCAACCTTTATCGCGGCCGCCAATGCGGCACCGGCGGATATTCCGACCAGGAATCCCTCCTTCTTTCCGATCAGTCTTCCCTTCTCGAATGCTTCCCCATCCTCGATCGCGATAACCCTGTCATAGATCCCCGTATCCAAAGTGTCAGGGATGAATCCTGCTCCGATACCCTGGATCTTGTGCGGTCCGGCATGACCCTCGGAGAGCAGCGGGGAACCCTTCGGCTCCACCGCAACCACCTTCGTATCAGGATTCCTGGATTTCAGATACTTTCCCGCACCGGAAAGCGTACCTCCGGTACCTACTCCGGCCACGAGGATGTCCACCTTCCCGTTCAGATCCTCATAAATCTCAGGCCCTGTGGTGCGGAAATGGATCTCCGGGTTGGCAGGGTTGACGAACTGTCCGGGTATGACCGAGTTCTCGATCTCCTTGGACAGCTCCTCTGCCTTTGCTACAGCACCCTTCATTCCCTTGGATCCTTCCGTGAGGACGAGTTCGGCCCCGTAAGCCTTGATGAGCTTGCGGCGCTCGACGGACATGGTCTCGGGCATGACGATCTTGATACTGTATCCTCTGGCCGTGGCGATGGAGGCGAGTGCGATACCTGTGTTACCGGATGTCGGCTCTATCAGCACCGTATCCTTGTCTATCTTACCGCTGGCTTCAAGCTCGTCTATCATCGCCTTGGCGATACGGTCCTTGACCGAACCCGCAGGGTTGAAGAACTCGACCTTTCCGAAGAGTCTTGCCTTCAGTCCGAATTCCTTCTCGATGTTCTTCAGCTCGATCAGTGGCGTTCCGCCTATTGTCTTGTCAATCGAATCGTAGAGTACCGTATGGTCCACCTTCTTCCGTATTTTCATTGTTTTTTGGTCGTATGACCGCTGAATATCACGATGCGTATCATGTATTAAAACATACCTACTTACTTGGTAGGTAATTACAAATACCACTTTTCCGATGGATGGAACATAGAATCGCATCGTTGGGAACACGGACGATGCAGAAAGAAGTGGAACATATGGAGAACATATATCTTGACAATGCTGCAACCACGCCTCTCAGAAAGGAGGCATTGGATGCGATGATGCCCTACCTTACCGGAGAATACGCCAACCCCTCCAGCATACACCCGATGGCAAGGACCCCCAAGGATGCGGTCAAACATGCCAGGGAACAGATCGCCAACGTACTCAACGCCGATCCGTCGGAGATATTCTTCACATCCGGAGGTACCGAATCCGATAACTGGGCTCTGATCTCCGGTGCTAAGATGAGTGTCAAGAAAGGGAAACATATCATCATATCCTCGATAGAGCACCACGCGATCACGGAGACCGCCGATTATCTAGAGAAGGAAGGATTCGAGGTGACCAGACTCGGCGTTGATGAATATGGACGTGTCAGGATAGAGGACCTTCTGGAAGCGATACGCGATGATACCGTCTTGATCTCGGTGATGACGGCGAACAACGAGATCGGTACCGTGGAACCCATAGGGGAGATCGGCAGGATAGCCCGCGAGAAAGGGATACTGTTCCATACGGATGCCGTGCAGGCATTCTGTCACATCCCTCTGGATGTCAAAGCGATGAACATAGATATGCTCAGTGCCAGCGGTCACAAGTTCGGAGGCCCCAAGGGTGTGGGATTCCTGTACATCAGGAAAGGCATCAGACTGCCTCCCTTCATGCACGGTGGGGAACAGGAGAACGGAAGACGTGCAGGCACCACCAACGTACCAGGTGTCGTAGGTATGGGTGTCGCGGCAGAGATCTCATCCAGGGATCTGGCATCGAACATGGCCAGAGTCACGGAGATGAGGGATCACTACATAGAGCGCGTAGAGAAGGAGATCCCATACTGTAGACTCAACGGACACAGGACCGAGAGACTCCCCGGCAATGTGAACTTCAGTTTCAGATTCGTGGAAGGGGAATCGATGCTTATGAGTCTGGGTATGAGTGGCATATGCGTATCCACGGGATCCGCATGCGCATCCGGTGCATTGGACCCATCCCATGTGTTGCTTGCGATAGGGCTGCCGCACGAGATCGCACACGGATCCATCAGGGCATCCATATCTGAGAACAACACCATGGAACAGATCGACCGTGCGGTTGACTGTCTGAAGGGCACGGTGGAGAGGATCAGATCCATGTCCCCGCTCTATGATGATTTTCTCAAACAACAGAAGGTGTGAACGATGTATGACGGAATATACAGCGAGAAGGTGATCGATCATTTCACCAACCCCAGGAATGTGGGGGAGATAGAGAACGCATCCGGGATAGGTACCGTCGGTAATGCGAAATGCGGGGATATCATGAGGATATTCCTCGATATCGACGAGAACGGTATCATCAGGGATTGCAAGTTCAAGACGTTCGGATGCGGTGCGGCCGTCGCCAGCAGCAGTATGGCCACCGAGATGGTCAAGGGGAAATCCGTCAACGAAGCGTTGAAGATCACAAATAAAGCGGTGATGGAGGCACTTGACGGATTACCACAGGTGAAGATCCACTGTTCTCTGCTTGCGGAGGAGGCCATCCATGCCGCATTGTGGGACTATGCCCAGAAGAATGGTATTGAGATAGAGGGCCTGAAAGCTCCGAAGCATGATATCAACGATTGATGCGAGATCGTGCCTCCAATGGATGAGGTCCGTACCGGGTCCATGGATCCCGGTACGGATACTTCGGATCACGGATGGTATCGGAAACCATTTCCCATCAAATTTATCACAGA
>JAEDGA010000055.1 GCA_016297775.1 Candidatus Methanomethylophilaceae archaeon | reverse complement strand
CGTCCGCGCAGCATCGCCATGAGCTGTTTGTACTTCACACCGGAACGCGGAACGACCGTGCCAACCTGATAATACGTATCGCCACTGATGATGCCCACATCCTCCCTGGACACGACGGTGACGCTCCTGACATCCGAAAGGGGGATATCCAGGTGCGTCTCGGCACCCTCTATCCTGATACGGGCGGCGGACATCGACAGGGTGACATCCTCCTCTATCACATAGGGATAGTTGTTCCTCAATCCCATCAGGACCTGACCGCTGTCCGAGAGGATCACCCTCTCTGGATCCGCCCTGTATTCGTCGAGTCTGGAATGCATGAGTTCGCGCTGCCACACGTCCCAGGAGTACAGATCGTCGAACACCACATCCTCGCCTTCGAAGAAACCGTACTTGTTCACCCTCACCCTGTAACCGCATCCATCGCAGTATACATCGTCGCAATCGCTGTGTATGGTGTTGATGCCTCTGCATTTGGGACAGGTGTACAACACCTGTTCCATGTACTCCGCGCGGCGTTCGCCCTCGTAGACGATCATGTGCTCGCGCTGCCATTCGTAGGAGTTCACATACAGGTCGCGGTAGATCAGATCGTTGATCTCCTCCGCCGTCATATCCTCCAGCTCCTCCCTGGTGTATGTGCCGACCACCCTGCCGTACATAGGGCCCTTGAAACGATGGTTGCACCAGCTGGGTCTAATGAAGTATCCACCCTCCATCCTGAAGGTGACCAATCCGCATCCGACCTCCTTGACCATGCTTCCGGTCCTGGGCCTTATGAATGCCGTGGTACCGTTGATGGACTCTCCGCCCTCCGGGGACATGCAGACATGCACACCCTTGGCTATGGATGCCTTGACGGATTCCACGACGTTGTCCCCGTTCTCCCCCTTCCTGCGGAATATGAAATCCGACACCAGGGCCATGACATAACGCATGGTCCTCTTGCGGATCAGAGCATCGCTTGCAACATATCTGGAATAATGGGGGAACCCATCCAACACACCGTAGTGATCGTAATCGCTCACATGGTTGAACATGACCATGCTGGCACCAGGCACCTTCCCCTTGTACCTCTCGGTGCGGATCTGATACTTCCTCTTGATGAACGGCAGGATGCACGACCTTCCGAAAACGAGGAGGGGGCGATACCACCACTGATGCCTTGGAGGGGAAACGCCGCTGTCGAGTGTCATCGTATCACACAGTATGATCCGCATCATATACTTTGACGCGGGTGGACCTTGCGAAGAACAGTAATCCTATCGTGAACATCGCGAGAAGAATCAATCCCACACATCTGATCTCGCCGGAGAACATCGTGGCCGCGGCTACGGATACGGTACCGACGATGGTCGCACCCTTTCCGAAGACATCCATTATACCGAAGAACTCTCCGGTCTTGTCCTTGGGCACCATCCTTGCAAAGTATGCCCTGGAGAGCGCCTGTATCGCACCCTGGAACAGACCCACGCATATGGCCAGTATGAAGAACTGCACTATGCTGTCCAGCACCAGCGAGAACGCGGCTATGCCCATGTATCCCGCTATGCACACGTATATCACGCGGTGGGCACCGTACCTGTTGGACATCCTGCTCATGAACAGGGTGCTGGGGAACGCCACGATCTGGGACACCAACAACGCACCGAGGAGACCTACGGATCCGAGACCCAGTGCCTCCCCGTACGAGGTGGACAGTTCCATGACGGTGTAGACACCGTCTATGTAGAAGAAGAATGAGATGAGGAAGGTCATCATGGCGGGGATCTTGGACATCTCCTTCAGCGTATCCAGGAACGTACTCAGTCTGCCCCACACTCCCTTGCCTTCGATCGTGTTGTAGCATATCTGTCTGTAATCCCTGAACAGAGGCAGGGACATCATCAGCCACCAACCTGCCGTGATGATGAGACCCAACATTACTGCGGTCTGGAAGGACATCACGTAACCTTCCGGATCCATCATATCGGAGAACACCACAAGGACGAGACATGCGATGAAGGGGATGCAGCTCCCGATGTACCCCATGGCATATGCACGGGAGGACACCTCATCCATGCGTTCCGGGGTGGTTATATCGTTCAGCATCCCATCGGAGACGACGAGACTGGCATTGTATGCTATCTTGACCAGGATGTATATGACGAGGAAGGTGACCCACCACTTGGGGAGCCCCAGTGCGACACACAACAGGACCCCGGTGACGACCGTGCCCATGAAGATCGGTCTCCTCCACCCTTTGCGATCGGACAGCGAACCCACGAGAGGCCCCACGACGAACATCACCAGAGTGGATACCGCAGTGGCTATCGACCAATATGCCAGATAATCAGCAGACGAGTGACCTGCTTCCATAGCCAGATCATAGAAGTAGATCGGCAATACAGAACACGCGAGCAAGATGAAAGCGGAGTTCGCTACATCGTACAGTATCCAGGACCTCTCCGGATTGATTTATACCACTTGCATAGACGTATAATGCCCTCATATAAAACTGAAAGGGGAGCCGGTTATATCGAAGCAGACACATACATATGTTCATGGATGTTGCATGGGCGATCATCGTTATAGCGGGCTTCCTGGAGCCCTGTTGGGTGTACACGTTGGAGAGGTCCGACAACCTCCGCGACGTGAAGTGGGCACTCCTCACCGTGGCCATAGTCGTCGTCGACCTGTACCTCCTATCCGTCGCCATGGTACCGTTGGGTGCCGGCACGGCATACGCGGTATGGACGGGGATAGGTGCGATAGTCACGCTAATCATGGGCCTGATACTCTACGACGAATCGGCATCCTTGGTGAGGATGATGTTCATCCTGATGATCGTCGCAGGTATCGTGGGATTGAACGTCACCGCGGGAGGTGCGTGAGATGGATGGCGATTCCAGGGCATGGTGCATACTGGTACTTGCGGGAATCATGGAGATGGTGTGGGCGATAGCGATGGACTATTCCGAAGGGTTCACCAACATGCTGTTCGGTACGATAGTGGTCGTGTTCCTGATAATCAGCATGGTCCTCCTCTCCAAGGCGCTGAGCATGGGGCTCCCGGTCGGTACCGCATACGCGGTATGGACGGGCATAGGTGCCGTGGGCACGATCACCGTATCCGTGCTTCTGGGTAACGAAGTGGTCACACCCGCACGCGTGCTGTTCGTCGCCCTCATTATAGCAGGTATTGCCGGCCTGCAGCTGACATCCGGCAAGAAAAAGGAGAGTGAATGAAAATGGCGATCGGAATAGGCGATACCGCACCCGACTTCTCGCTCCCGTGCACCGACGGGAGCACGTTCGTGCTGAGCGAGGAGGTCAAGAAGGGTCCCGTGCTCCTGAACTTCTATGTGGGAGACTTCGGGATCAACTGTACCAACTACATGACGAAGTTCTGCGAGAGGATACAGGAGATGGACGATCTCGGAGTGAGGACGGTCGGGATCAACGACAACAACATGGACAGCCACACCGGTTTCAGGAAAGCGATCGGTCTGAAATGGGAACTCCTGTTCGACAAAGACAAGGAGGTCGCCAAGGCCTACGGTGCGATAGTCGGTCCGGGACACATGGTCACGGGATTCACCAACAGGGAGTTCATCCTAGTAGACGGGGAGATGAAGGTACGCTTCGTATGGAGGTCCTCCGTCCCCAAGGAACTGCCGGTGTTCGACGACATACTCGATGGTGTGAAGTCCGCGATTCAGTGACCCTTGTCACAGAGGGATACCGATCCCACATCCAGGACCCCGGTGTCCCTCTCCATCCTCTTTTCGGAAGAATCGATGTTCAATCTCTTCAGATGCATCGGCGAATCCAATGTCATGGATTCGTATTCCCCGCCCTCACCCATTATGCTTATGCCGTATCTGTCGCGGAGTGCCAGCAGATCCTTCTTGGTCTCCATGTCAAGACGTCTTCCGAGCCATGACGCATCCAGACCCTCGGCGAACACCCCGACGATGACGGCCTCCACGCCGGAGGAGCACATGATGTCGTAAACCATGTCCTGATCCTTCCTCCACAAAGGTGCCAGCAACACCAATCCAAGCTTTCCGCAGACGATGTTCATCCTGTCCCACTGGTAATCCGACCATAAGGCACCGACGACGATGCCGTCTACATCCAGACCGGACAGGACCCTCTCCATGGCCTCCAGATCGCCGGATTCGGTCCCGTCGCTGTCCACGGTGACCAGCTCCCTGCCCATGGCCTCCGCCATCGCCGGAACGACGGAAAGGTTGGGTGTGTGGAATATCCACGATGCCGCATCCGAGGGTCTGATGGTGACAAGATACGGGACCTCATGTCCCATCTGTATCGCCGTGTACATAGCCAAAGTGGAATCCTTGCCTCCGGAATAGAGTGCGGCCAACCTCATGCGGTGCCGATTGACGCGGCCGTTAATCTAGATTGCCGTCCAGAGATAGACAGATTTATGTCTTATCGAGGACTAGCCAGGAACGAGGTCTCTGAAATGGGCAACGACGAGATGAAGAAGGCAGTGGCCGAGAAGGCCGTCGAGGAATATGTCAAGGACGGGATGACCGTGGGACTCGGTACCGGATCCACGGCATATTATGCCATCAAGAGGCTCGGCGAACTCGTCAAGGAGAAGGGATTGGACATCAAGTGCACCGCCACTTCCGTTCGCAGCGAGGAACTCGCGAAGGAGTTCGGACTCACCGTCCTGGACGTGGACGATGTGGACCATATCGACGTCACCATCGACGGTGCGGACGAGGTCGATCCCGATATGCAGCTCATCAAAGGTCTCGGAGGCGCACTGATCCGTGAGAAGATCGTCGCCGCCGCATCCGAGAGCGAGGTCATCATCGTGGACGAGAGCAAACTCGTTGAGAAGCTCGGTACCAAATGCCCGCTCCCCGTCGAGGTCCTCAAATTCGGACACAAGAAGACCAAGTTCGCACTGGAACTCCAGGGATGCAAGGCGGAGCTCCGCACCATCGATCAGCAGCCCTATGTAACCGACAACGGCAACTACATCTACGACTGCAAGTTCGATTCCATCAAGAACCCGTTCTTCCTGGAATCCAGGATCAACGTCATACCCGGTACGGTGGACAACGGACTGTTCCTCAACACCGCGACCACGGTACTGATATCCCACAAGGACGGTACCATCACCAAGATGGGGCGCTGATTACCCTCTCATATAATAGTAAATAAAGGTAAGTGATAGTGGCACCTATAAATATTAGTTCACTATTACCAAATTCTTACCTACAAAAAAGGTGAATGTAAAATGAAAATGCCCAGAACGATCAAAACGTACTGTCCCTTCTGCAAGACCCACACGGTCCACGATGTGGAGAGGGTCAAGAAGAAGAAGGCCAGCGAGCTCAAGTGGGGTCAGAGGAGATTCAGAAGAGTAACCGCAGGTTACGGAGGATTCCCCAGGCCTAAGCCCGACAGAGACAAGCCCACCAAGAGGGTCAACATCAGATACAGATGCACCACCTGCAAGAAGGCACACGTCTCCAGCTGCATCAGGGCGAAGAAGTTCGAACTCACGGAGTGATCACATGGCCAGCAACTTTGTCAAGATCAAGTGCACGGACTGCGGAAACGAACAGACCGCATTCAGCAAGCCCGCCACCACTGTCACCTGCCACGTTTGCGGTGCGACCCTTATCAAGTCCACCGGTGGAAAGGGAGACGTCAAGGGCGAAGTGCTTGAGGTACTGAACTGATGTCGCGCACCAGGGGCTTCCCCGAGAACGGAGACCTTGTGGTCTGCACCGTGACCAACGTCAAGAACTTCGGTGCGTTCGTCACTCTCGACGAGTATGACGACAAGGAAGGCTTCGTCCACGTAAGGGATGTGGCCGCTGGTTGGGTAAAGTATATCAGGGATTTCATCAAGGAGAATCAGAAGGTCGTCTGCAAGGTTCTGGGCGTCGACCCTGTAAAAGGTCACATCGACCTTTCTCTGAAATCCGTAAACGAACACCAGAAGAGAGCGAAGGTCCAGCAGTGGAAGAACGAGAAGAAGGCAGAGAAGCTCGTCGAGATCATCGCCGAGAAGCTCTCCATCTCCGTCGATTCCGCCTACGATGACTTCGTCGACTCCCTTCTGGAAGATTACGAAACACTTTACGAGGTTTTTGAGAGCGTCGCATCCTCCCCCGAGGACTTCCGCAAGGAATACTCCGGCGAGTGGGTGGAGACGTTCATCGAGGTCGCTGTCGACAATGTGACCCCTCCCTACGTACAGATCGATGGTACGCTCGAACTGACATCCAGGGCACCCAACGGTGTCGAGGTCATCAGAGCCGCACTCATGAAGGGACTCAAGGTGGCGAAGGATGCCAACATCGAGATCACCTCCGTCGGTTCCCCCAGATACAGGATCGTCATCACCGCCGACGAGTACAAGGATGCAGAGGAGATCATGAAGAAGGTGTCCTCCGCCACCATCGATGCCATCGTCGCAGCCGGTGGAGAGGGTTCCCTCAAGCGCGAGACCAAGTGATCACATGAGGACCGCACTGAGAAAGTGTGCGACTTGCGACATATACACACTCAAGGACGTTTGTCCCGAATGCGGCAGACCTACCGGACAGGCCGCGCCTCCGCGTTACTCTCCGGAGGACAGATACGGGGAGTACAGGAGAAGAAGCATCATAGAGGAGTACGGAGAGAATGGAAAGTGTGATAAGGTACACCGATGAGCCTGAGCTCAACAAACCCGTCCTGATCGAAGGCCTTCCCGGTGTCGGGAACGTGGGAAAGGTCGTTGCGGATTTCATGGCCGACCAGCTCGGTGCCAAGCATTTCGCAACGGTGATATCCAAACACTTCCCCCCGCAGATCCTCATCGACCCTTCCGGAATCGCGATACCTGCCACGAACGAACTCTATTACCTGAAGGACGTGGGAGAGAGCCATCTCGACATCATATTCCTTCTCGGAGACTTCCAGGCCGTCACACCTGACGGACAGTTCGCCGTATGCAACGAACTCATGGACGAGGTATTCCTGAAGCATGACGTGTCCACCGTGTTCACACTCGGAGGATACGGTACAGGTCAGATCGTGGAAACCCCCAGAGTATTGGGTGCGGCTACGGACATGGAGACGAAGAACAAACTGGAACCGTACGGCGTATCTTTCGTACCGGGAGAACCCGCTGCAGGAATCGTGGGGGCCAGCGGAGTGCTCCTCGGACTTGCCCAGTTCCACGGGATCGAAGGTGCATGTATAATGGGTGAGACTTCCGGTTACTTCGTCGACTACAAGAGCGCATGTTATGTTCTGGATGTCATGGAGAAACTGTTCGGTGTCAAATTCGACCGTTCCGATCTGGAACTCAAGTGCCAACAGATAGAGGAATTGGCCGAGAAGGTCCGCACATATGAGGCGTCCAAGAACAAGGATAACCTCGGTTACATAGGATGAACCGCATTACCGGCGATACGTCCCAGGTAACCATTAAATATGTCTATAATATCTCCGCCTTATCCTCACTTAGCTTAGCCTGGCTAGAGCGGCTGACTGTAGAGTGTTCCCGGTGAAAACCGGTACAGCCGCTGAAATCAGCAGATCCCCTGTTCAAATCAGGGAGTGGGGACCACTTATTATAATCAAAAATTGACCAGTGAGCTCTCTTTTGCTCATATTGTCATTCC
>JAEDGA010000054.1 GCA_016297775.1 Candidatus Methanomethylophilaceae archaeon | reverse complement strand
GCACTGCCAGGTCCTTCCCAGGGTATCCTCAAGGTGGAAGTCGATCTTGGGTCCGTAGAACGCACCGTCACCCTCGTTGACCGTATACTCCAGACCGAGCTCCTCCAGTGCATTCCTCAGTCCGTTCGTGGCCGCCTCCCAGTCCTCGTCGCTTCCCATGCTGTCCTCGGGACGGGTGGAGAGCTCCACGTGGTAGGTGAATCCGAATTTGGAATAGACCTCGTTGATCAATCTGACCACGTTCTTGATCTCCGTGGTGATCTGGTCCGGGGTCATGAATATGTGCGAATCGTCCTGGGTGAAGCACCTGACCCTCATCAGTCCGTGCAGCGTACCGGACTTCTCGTGCCTGTGCACGAGACCCAGCTCCGCCAGCCTGATGGGAAGGTCCCTGTAGGACCTGGACTCGTTCCTGAACACCAACACCCCTCCGGGACAGTTCATCGGCTTGATGCAGAAGTCCTCCTCATCGATCTTGGTGGTGTACATGTTGTCCTTGTAGTGATCCCAGTGACCGGACATCTCCCACAGGTGCCTGTTGAGCATCATGGGGGTGGAGATCTCCTGGTATCCCTCACGTACGTGGAGCTCCCTCCAGTACTCGATCAGGGTATTCTTCAACGTCATACCCTTGGGCAGGAAGAAGGGGAATCCGGGCCCCTCGTCCATGATGGCGAACAGTCCCAACTCCTTTCCAAGCCTGCGGTGGTCCCTCTTCTTCGCCTCCTCGATCATCGCCAGGTGCTTCTCAAGGCTCTCCTTGTCCTGGAACGCCGTACCATAGATCCTGGACAGCATCTTGTTCTTCTCGTTGCCGCGCCAGTACGCTCCCGCCAGGGAGGTGAGCTTGAACGCCTTGACACCCTTGGTGTAGAGGAGGTGAGGTCCTGCACAGAGATCGGTGAACTCGCCCTGCTTGTAGAAACTGATCGGTTCACCTTCTGGAAGCTCCTCCACCAGCTCGACCTTGTAGGTCTCCCCCTTTCCTTTGAGGAACTCGATGGCCTCGTCCCTGGGGAGGGTATAGGTCTCGATCTTGAGGTTCTCCTTGACGATCTTCTTCATCTCGGCCTCGATCTTCTCCAGATCCTCGGGGGTGAAACCGCCTTCCTTATCGAAATCGTAGTAGAATCCGTCGTCGATGGCGGGTCCGATGGCCAACTTCGTTCCCGGGAAGAGCCTCTGTACCGCCTGCGCCATCACATGCGATGCGGTGTGTCTGATGACAGGGAGTTCGTCCGAGACCTCTTCCACCCTGCCGTCACTGAATAATGCCTTCATCTCAATTCTCTCCGAATCCGGAAGGTTCCGGTTCTCTATACCACGGACAACTACGACCTTAGATAAGTATGTAATCACGCGCGCGTCCTTGGATGAGGCATCCGTCACATGGGGGCCGCACCGTATGGATCGGAGGATACGGGCGAGTGATATACACCAGCCATGGCACGTCATCACGATCGAAGATGTTCGACGCACATGTCGCCGACCGAATACACCCGATATCCATGGACATACGTCCGATGCAGGATATCGCATATCTCCCCAAAGAAAGGACGTAGACCGTGAATGATTAATATCCGTGAAGATGCTACGTCACACGGGATAGGATGCACAGGCGGAGCCTATGCTCCGCGCGTGTGATACCGCATATCACACGCAAGCGTATAGCCCGCTGTTCCGGAGGAATGGGCGGATGGATTCGGATGAGGCACTGTACAAGGCATTGATAGATAAGAGGAACGAACTCAGAGAGGAGAGCAAATCCCTCGGCGGAAGGAGATCCACCGTATGCACGGACGACGCGTGCATGGAGATGGTACGTCTGAGACCCCAGAAGGAATCGGACTTCGAGATGATACGCGGTATCGGCGGAACGTTCATGAAGAGGTATGCCGGGGAGTTCCTCAGGGTCATAAACGAATTCAACGTCAGGGACGGTACCACGGTCAACCCCGTATCCATGAACGAATCCGTGGAATGCGCCCTCCAGGAACTGGAGAAGAAACTCGTCAACATCAGCCGCAACAACCGTCTCCTGTACATGCCCAAGATACCGAGTGCCAAGGAGAGTTTCGATCTGTTCAACATCTCGCACAGGAACGATCCTCTGAATGCGTTGTTCGGACACAAGAAGGTGAATCTCGCCAAACCCGGTATGAGAGGTGCGGACGGGAAGAAGAGCGACCATTACAACAAACTGTCCCAGCTGTACAGGAACATCAACAGGATACTGAGGGAGAGGGGACAGAACGACCTCTATGTGGGATATCCGTTCGTGGAAGGATGCCTTCCCGGGGACAGATTCAATGTCAGGGCCCCGTTGGTACTGTTCCCCGTGGAACTCATAAGGGACCCCGATACCATCGACATGCGTCTGGATGACAGCAGGGACATAATTTTCAACAACACACTCATCCTGGCATATTTCAAGATCAACAGGATAAACAAACCCCTTCCCGACAACACACTGGATGAGACGAAACGCGATGCCTTCATAGATACCGTCCTTTCGTACTATTCCGATATCGGCATAAGGATCCGTAAAAAAGACGATATGCCCGAACTCTCCAAATTCGAAGGATATCTTGCGGACCAGTTCCCGGTATACCCCATAGGGGAGATGTACCTCACCGGCAACGCGGTGATCGGAAGATTCCCGACATACTCCAACTCCATCCAGAAGGACTTCGACAGGATCGTGGAGGGACAGATGGTGAATCCTCTCTTGGACGATCTCCTGGTGTCCGGTAACGGAGAGATGAAGGATACCGTCAAGGGCGGATCCATAAACGAGAGCGAACTGACATACATCAACGACCTCAACTCCGCCCAGGAGGAGGTCATATCCGCCATAAGGAGGACCGACAGACTCGTCATACAGGGACCTCCCGGAACAGGAAAGTCCCAGACCATAACCAACATCATAGCCGACTTCGCCAACGAAGGCAAGACCGTGTTGATGGTGTCCGAGAAGAAGGCCGCGTTGGATGTCGTATATTCCAGACTGGGACGTCTATCCAGATATGCCATGCTCATCGACGATGTGAACAACAAGGAACTGTTCTTCAGACAGATGGACGAGATGACCCATCTCAACCGTCCAGAATACCGTTTCGACATCACATCCAAGGACAAATCCTCGGAGATCGAGGACAGATTCGGGGACCTGGAATACATAGCCAGGAAGATCTACGAACCCTGCAGATTCGGTATCGATCCATACAGGCTGTACATGACCAACCGCCGTATAGATCCCTCCGACAAGGACCAGTTGGAGAAGTACACATCATACAGCGAGGCGTTCAGCTCCCGCCTCCTGGATTGCGGATACGAGGAGATCAATGCGATAAAGGAGAGATTCAAACGCACCTCCACTGTGACCGGGATGAACGACTGCCTCGACATGCGTGCGCAGCACCCGTGGATGATGGACGTGAAACAGGACCTGAACGAATACGACATCGAGATGGCCAAGAACGATATGCTCGCCCTCAAGGAGGAGATAGGGAAATGGCGCAACTCCGGTTTCTTCAGCAAGATCCTCAACAAGGGAAAGATGAAGAAGAGGATCTACGAGGTATTCGAAAGATATTGGCAATACTACAGATGCAACGACATCATGGGCACGTACATCGAGATGGACGAATACATCCGCGGTCTGGAATACTACGACGATTTCACAACCGTGAACAACGCATACGAGTCCCTCAGCGACCATGAGAAGATGTACGTGGATGCCATGCACAAGATAACATCCGAAGAGATCACGTCACCCAATCTGGTGAACGAGGAACTGTACAACTTCATCATCCTTCAGCACATACAGAGATTCGAATCCGAGAACAAGGAGGTGCTCAGGGACATAGCATCCTTCGAGAACATCGAACGCGATCTGAAGGAATACATGGCGCAGAAGAAGGACATCTCCCGCAACGAGATCGAATGCAGATTATCAGGATATCTGTCATCCATAACGGAATCCAAACGTTACGGGGAGATGCTCCGCGTGACCGAACTGAAGAGGAAATGGAGCGTCAACAAGTTCGTCAACAAGTTCGATTTCGAACTGTTCAAAGGCATCAAGATATGGTTGCTCACACCCGATGTCGTCTCCGAGATAATCCCTATGCAACCCGGATTGTTCGATCTCGTCATATTCGACGAGGCATCCCAGATGTTCATCGAAAAAGGTATACCCTCTATCATGAGAGCTAAAAAGGTGATAATCGCAGGAGATCACAAACAGCTCCGTCCCTCCAAACTGGGTGCGGGACGCATAGGGATGGATGAGGACGATGCCGAGGATGAGGGAGAGACACCCATATACGAGGATGCCAACAGCCTGCTGGATGTCGCCCGTTTCAAATACCCCACGGTGATGCTCAACTACCACTACCGTTCCAAGTACGAGGAACTCATATCGTTCTCCAACCACGCATTCTACAAGGGCAGACTGTACGTATCTCCCAACATTGAAAGCGAATGCGAACCTCCGATAAAGGTACACAAACTGGACGACGGGAAGTGGAAGGACCGCAGCAACCGTGCCGAGGCCGTCAAGGTCGTGGAACTGATATCGGAGATATTCAAGACCAGGAAGGACGACGAGACCATAGGCGTCATCACCTTCAACAGCACCCAGATGGACCTCATCGATTCGCTTCTGGAGGAGAGATGCGGTACCGATCCGGATTTCGCATCCTCATACATGAGGGAGATACGCAGGAAGGACAACGGAGAGGACATTGGACTGTTCGTGAAGAACATCGAGAACGTCCAGGGTGACGAACGCGACATCATCATCTTCTCCATAGGATACGCCAAAGGGGACAACGGAAAACTCGTACGCAACTTCGGATGGCTGAACCAGCCCGGAGGGGAGAACCGTCTGAACGTCGCCATATCCAGAGCGAAGAAGAGGATACACATAGTCACATCCTTCAACCCCGCGGAACTGTACGTGGACGATATGAAGAACAACGGACCCAAGCTTCTGAAACAGTACCTGAGATACTGTTTCGCAGTCAGTTCCGGTGACAAGAACTCCGTCAGGAACATCCTGGGATCCATGAACGACACCGAGGACATCGAGAACGGATCCACTTTGGACGATGTGTTCGCCGATCGTGTGTACGACGCGTTGGTGAAGCACGGATTCGATGTGGAGAGGAACGTTGGTATCGGAGGATACAGTATGGATCTCGCCATCAGAAGAGGTGGAAGATACGTTCTTGGAATAGAATGCGACGGAAGACTCTACCACAGCGACATGAACATCAGGGAGAGGGACTACCACAGACGCAAGTACCTGGAATCCAGAGGATGGAACGTGTACAGGGTATGGAGTCCAAACTGGTGGAAGAACCCCTCGGCGGAAGTGGAGAAGATCGCGAGGATCATAGACGGTTCCTCGGAAGCAGTTTCCAGAACATCAGCGTGATCAACACCGCCATCGCGACGGCGAACACATTCACCAAAGCGATGGATCCGGTCACCTCCTCCTCGGATATCCCTGATACGAAGAACAGACAGTCCGACGGTACGGTCATCTCCGCGTATGATACATCGTCATAAACCACCGACCTGCCTTCGACCGTGTACTGCCCGGATGAGGAACGTACCGATACATCCAATGAAAGACCTTCCGCACACGCATACGGCACCCACAGATGCACATCCCCGACGGATCCGGATACATCCACACGGTACAGAGCGGTACCGTTCTCCGTACCTACCCTGTCAACGGATACCAACGATTCTCCGGAGGATACGAACTCGGCGATCCAACCGCCGTCCCTCTCCACGCGCACGGTCTCGTTCATCGAATGTACCGACATGATCTCGGCGTTCCCTCTGAACACGTTGTCCTCCGGAATCGGAGCCCATACCGCACGGAAGGTCATATCACTGGAGGGGACCTTGTCCGGAACCTCCGGTACCCAGCCCGTGTGGACCATGCCATCCGACGACAGTACGGGAGCGATTACGTCCGACCCGTATTCCATGTACCCGTCGAGAACGACCTCGCCGCAGGATACGAACACCATATGGTACGTAGGTATGACCCAGATAGCCGACAACAGGATGTCGTGCGCAGGCATGAGATCCACATGACCGGACCATCCGGAGAACCTCCTGTCGTCATATACCGGCGGATCCACCTCCGGAATCGGGGAACCGCATTCCACATCCTTCGATACGACGATACCGTCACCCATATCGAAGGTCACCGTGAAGACCATCGGATCCCACATACCCAGTATCACGGTGTCATGGTCCGGGAACGTCTCCGGTACATCCGTGATCCAACCCTTCAGAACGTATCCGTCCCTCTCCCCCGTCCCATCCGGGACATCCACCGGATCCCCGTAGTATCCTGTGACTGTGACGGGTTCGCAACCGCCTCCGAATACCACCGAGTAGGTGTTGCGCTCCCATACGGCCGTGTATAAGGTGTCCTTGGACGGGATAGTGTCCCCCGGCGAGGGGGACCATCCGGAGAATCTGTGTCCTTTCTTTGTCGGATTCTCGGGAAGGACGATCTCGGAACCGTACACACCGACGATCGTAGGGATGGTGGAACCTCCCACGGTATCGAATGTCATCCTGTACGTCCCGGGATTCCAGATGGCCGTGAATCTTCTATCTTCAGGACCGCAGATCTTCGGGATGTCCGAATCCCAACCCCCGAAGAGATATCCTTCGCGGGTGGGATCGCCGATGTCAGGCACGGGGAAACCCGGCCTCAGCACCATATCCTCGATTATCGAACCCCCGCAGGTATCGAACACATACCTCACGGTCACCGGATCCCACGATGCGGTGAATTCCATATCCTTATCGGGCATCACATCCGGGATGACGGGATCCCAACCCGCGAACCTGTACCCGTCCCTTTGCGATATCTCGGGTATACGTATCGGCTGTCCTATCACCGAATGTACCGTGACATCGCGATCGTGCATGTGGAAGATCGCGTCGCGTTCGGCAGGTCTCCAGATTGCCTTCAGCACGACATCGTGCGGCACCATCGTAAGTACGGAATCACTGGAGTATCTGTGGACGCCGTCGGTCCAACCCACCATATCCATACCTTCCATGATACCGTGATAGACCGGTATGGAGAAACTGCACCCGACCGGCACATCGAACCCGTCCATGGAAGGCCCTCCGTTGGTATCGAACGTCACCCTCCTCACCGGGGAGAATACGGCGATGAGATCGATATCACGATCCATCAGAAGTTCCCTCTCATCGTCGTACACATCGTCGGACCAACGGATGAATGCGTATCCATCCTTCGGGACCGCGGATATCGTTACGGACGTACCGGTATCGAACACCCCTTTGCCGGTAACGGTCCCCCTGTGGGGAGCATCAGCATCCAGGGACAATACCCAGATCTTCATGAACGATGCGTGGAAAGACGGCATGTCCATCGTCCTGACCACATCATCCACGGATACGGGTTCTTTGAGTTCCGCATCATAGTGCCAGCCTCTGAAATCATATCCATCCTTGGAAAGTTCCGGCAGTTCGCCCAACGGAGAATCGAAACGTACCTCCTTCCTCAGATCCGGATATCCGTCGAACACCAACGATATCGTCCTCGGGGTCCACGAAGCGCGGAACACCAGGTCCCTATCCGGCATGGTGTCCGGGACATCGATGTCCCAGCCGGAGAATGAGTATCCGTATCTCTCCGGATCGGACAACGATATCGCGGAACCGTAATCCAGTCTGAACGACTGCAATGTGCAGTCCAGGAATGATATCGCATAATCGTTCACGGACCATATACAGCGGATGTCCAGATCGTTCGCCGGCATGGTATCGGGTATGGCCGGATCCCAACGGACGAATGTGTATCCCTTCCTGGTCGGTTTGGCCGGAGATACGATATCGGAACCGTATGTCTGGCATATGTCATCCATATCTGTATCGCCGCTGTCC
>JAEDGA010000053.1 GCA_016297775.1 Candidatus Methanomethylophilaceae archaeon | reverse complement strand
CCTTAGGATACTTCAGATTGAAGAATGCGTCCAACATGGAGAGATTCAGAGATTTACCGAAACGTCTGGGTCTTGTGAAAAGATACACCTTGTTCCTTTCGGACAATATATCGGATATCAATTCGGATTTGTCGACGAAATAGTATCCTTCGTCACGGATCTCTTTGAAATCATCCACTCCGATGGGTATCCTTTTCTTCAAACCCTTCCCCTCCATGCCGATATCATAACCGTCCTAGATTATAAAGACTGCATCACCATGAGAAACAAATAACGACAGAAGACCGGGGGATAACATACTAAAATCCGGATCCGCCAAACACAACTTTAACAGAAATTAACGACATGTGCACCCAAGCATCTTCCTTTTTGTAATTGTGTTACCCCGTATAGGATATTATCCTCTTTTGGATAATCTTACACAAAGGTGTTAAATAATCTTTCCAGATATTAATGGCATGAACGGGTCCGACCCAATCTGGATATCAACTGGAACGGATATCGATGTCGTCCGTGATGACATGGTACAACCGTCCGAACACTCTTTCTCCAAAAACGTTCCCGATGGAGGTGTCATACTTTGAGCCGTACAGTGGATGAAATCCAGAATAAGATCTCCGAAAGAAAGGCGAAGGTACTCACCGCATCCGAATTCAAGACACTGGTAGACCGTGACGGCAAAGATGCTGTGAAGGACGTGGATGTTGTCACCTGCGGTACCATGGGGGTGATGTCCGGAACCATGGCGATAATGACCGTTCCCGTCACAGGGCCCGGGGTGTTCAAACGTGCCGACAGGATGACACTCAACGGCATACAGGTGAACGTGGGCCCATGTCCGAACGAATCGCTGGGTATCGTGGACTGCATAGTGTACGGTACCGCGAAACGCGATATGTCATACGGAGGAGGACACCTATTCAGAGACCTCGTAGCAGGAAAGAAGGTAGATGTGGAAGTGGAATCGGAAGGCGTCACCTACAGGAACAGCGTGACCCTGTCCGATATACCGTTCGCGAGGATGGTCACCACCCGCGGTGCATTCAAGAACTACACCTGTTTCGTCAACGGTTCCGATTCGACCGCGAAGACGATATTCTCCGGACCGGAGGGACTTCGCGGAAATCTTGCGGAAGCATCCGTAAGCGGATGCGGAGAACTAAACCCGCTACAGAACGATCCCGACATGAGGCACATCGTACCCGGATCGGCCGTGTTGCTGAACGGTTCACCCGGTATCGTGATCGGTACGGGTACCCGCAGCTCCGCCGAGAAACCCAACCTATCCATGGCAGCGGATATGCATTCCATGGATCCGAGATACATGGGCGGTATACGTACGTCGGAAGGCCCGGAATGTGTATCATCCGTAGCGGTCGCGATACCGGTCACCGACGATCGCACGATAGGGGATCTGTCTATAAGGGATGGGGATGCAAAGCTTCCATTGGCGGACGTCAGGGACAGGAAGCCCGTCCACAGTACCACATATGCTTCCGTGTGGAACGGCGGGACATCCATCATGGTGAACATGGAATCCTGCATACATTGTACCAAATGTACCGCGGATATCGGATGTCCGATGGATGCCAGACCGTCCGGCGGAATAGACGGTGACCTATGCATCTCATGCGGAGCATGTGTCGCAAATTGCAGAGGTAACGTATTTGCTGCGGATATGGGAAGCATAGATTACGGAGGGACGGAGGTCCCGATAAGGATAAGGCAGTCCTCCAGAGCGAAAGCAGAGGAGCTATGCTCGATACTGAAGTCTCGCATCGAGGACGGAAATTGGTTTGTGAGGTGTTACGATGGGAGATTATGAACTGCTATGTCTGGACGGATGGGAATACGTACCGGAGAATTACACGCTTTCCTGCGGAAACGGCCACGGCGGACTGCTGAGGACGGTGTACAGCAAGAAGAGATTGGATATCGCGAATCACGGGGGGGTGTTCCGCTTCTATGATTGGCTCCCCGTACATTCGGTGATAAATACCGAATCCGCACCCATCGCTTTCAAGAACGAGGAACTGTCCAAGGAGCTGGGACTCAGTGACCTGTGGATCGGGTTCACAGGATACTATCCCGAACGCGGTGCGAAGGTCAAATCCTGTACCTTCAAAGAGATGGAAGCACTGCCCACATTCGCCAGACTGAGGGACTGTGGCGGAGGTACCATCATCGTTGCATCCGCAGGCAACACCGCCAGGGCGTTCGCTCAGACCGCGAACGACATCGGCAACGACTGTGTGATCGTCGTGCCCAAGAAATCATACGACAGACTAAAGATCACCGAGGACAGGGGCTTTGCAAGACTCTACACGGTCGACGGAGACTATGCGGATGCGATACGTATGGCCGACAGGGTAACCGCGCTCATGGGATATGTCCCAGAAGGAGGTGCGAAGAACGTCGCGAGAAGGGACGGTATGGGAACCGTCATGCTTGAAGGAGCGGTTACCATGGGTGCCCTGCCAGACTACTATTTCCAGGGAGTAGGTAGCGGTACCGGAGGGATATCGGCCTGGGAAGCATCCATGCGTCTCATAGGCGACGGAAGGTTCGGTGACAGACTGCCCAAGCTTTGCCTCGCGCAGAACGCACCCTTCACACCCATGGCCAAGGCGTGGAACCAGGGAAGGAGGAACATAACCGACGAGGACCTCGGAGATGCGGAGAAGGATGTTGCCGAAGTATACGCAGATGTGCTGACCAATCGCAAACCACCATACTCCGTCAAAGGAGGTGTGTTCGATGCCATGAGCGCCTGCGGAGGGGAGTTCCTCGAGGTCACCAACGCTGAAGCCAAGGAAGCGGAGAAGCTGTGGATGTCGTTCGAGGATGTCAGACCTGATCCGGCCGCATCCGTCGCTTTGGCATCTCTCATCAAAGCGGTGAACGACGGAAAGGTGAATAGGGGCTCGAAGATCTTCCTCAACATGACCGGCGGGGGATTGGAGCGTGCCGTCAAGGAATGCAACATGAAGGCCGTCGCCGTGGCCGAAGAACTTAGATTCGATATGAGCGATGATGAGATCAGAGGGATCATGAATGCATGAAGAGACAGTAGCCGATACGTTGAAGGGAGCGGGCGTGGACGTCATCATCAGCCTGCCCTGCGACAAGAACAAGAGGTTCACCGATCACATACACACGTGCTTCGATGTCATCGATGTGACGCGCGAGGAGGACGGTGTGGGAATCTGTGCGGGAGCCTATCTCGCCGGGAAACGTCCAGTGATGTCCATTCAGAGTTCAGGACTCGGGAACATGCTGAACGCCATGATGTCCCTCACTGACTGTTACAAGATGCCTTTGGTCGTACTTGGAAGCTGGAGGGGCGTGGACGGAGAGAAGATCGAGGCACAGATCCCCTTCAACTCCCGCATACCCGAACTACTAGAATGCTACGATATTGGGTGCTACGATGTCGCCACGGCGGACGATATACCGAAAATCGGAGAGGCCGTCAAAGATGCATACGACAACCTGCGTATGAACGTGGTACTCATCCACCCCAAGCTGTGGGAGGGCGCGGTCAGACTCGGATGCGAGTATCCTTCCAGAAAGCATACGGCATCCGTGGATGTGAGTTTCGATGTACCAGATCCCTCCATGACCAGATTGGAGGCGATCGGGGAGGTCATGTCCTCCGTCAAGGAGGAGGATGTGGTCGTATCCAATATCGGTGTGCCATCCAAGGAGACGTTCGCGTCCGGCGACCGCCCGCTGAACTTCTACATGCTCGGAAGTTACACCCAGGCCACCCCCATAGGTCTGGGTATCGCCATGTCATGCAAGAGGAGAGTAATCGTCATCGACGGTGACGGAAGCATGCTGGGATCATCCATATTCCCGGTGCTGGCACAGTATCATCCAGATAATCTGACCATCGTATGCATGGACAACGGTACCTTCGGTTCGACAGGCAACCAGGTGAACCCTGCATACAGCGATGTGGACATGGCATGTGTTGCATCTGGATACGGGCTCCCCGTATCATCCGTCAACGACCGTGCGGGTATCAAGGATGCGCTGGGACAGGACGGATTCCGTTTCATCCGTACGCTCATCCGTCCCGGGAACTCGGATTCCCCGAATCTCACATTACGTGCCACCGAGATCAGGGACAGATTCATGTCCGCAATACGCAGATGAGGTGGTCGTATGGGATTCTCCGCCGCAATATTTGACATGGACGGTACGCTGATAGACAGCGAGAAGCTCAATCTAAGATTCTGGACCGAGGCCGCCGCCATGCACGGTATCGATCTGGCGAAGGAGGATGTCCTTCACATCCGCAGCCTCGATTCGAGGCTGTCCCGAAGATATCTCGAAGAGAGATACCCAGGATTCGAATTCGATTCCATCAGGGAGACCAGACGCGAACTCATGCGCGTGCACGTGGAGACCGAGGGCCTGGAACTGAAACCCGGCGTGAAAGAGATTCTGACCGAACTCAGATCCAAGGGCATCAGGACCGCCGTGGCCACGGCCACACAGCCCGTGCGTGCATTCGCATACCTGGAGATGCTCGGTATCAAGGACATGTTCGACGAGATCGTCTGCACGGCCATGGTGGCCAATGGCAAGCCCGCTCCCGATGTATACGAATTCGCATGCGGTACGCTGGGTCTTGCACCCGTGGAATGCATGGCGGTGGAGGATTCCCCCAACGGGCTGAAGAGCGCGCATTCTGCCGGATGCACCACAGTATTCATCCCGGATTTGACCGGACCGGATGAGGACACTGCGGATGTCACCGACCTCCTGTTCCATGATTTGAACGAGATGTGCAGATACGTGATCGAACATCCCGGACTGTAACCCCCCATATTTCGACATTAACTCATAAAGATCATGTGTTGAACAAGTTCAAATACCACTTTTGCATTGTTGAACTTGTTCAAGTGAGATCATGGAAACCGATCGCGGAGAGGACAAACTGGTGAAGATCGTATGGGCCTCGGAGGAACTGTTCCTGAGGAACGGATACGACAGGACCACCATGCGTATGATTCAGAGCAGTACCGGACTTCACAGCGGAAGCATATACTATATCGTAGAGGGAAAGGATGGCATCCTTAGGATGGAGGCCGAGGCATTCATCGGTGACATCCTGTGCAGATCTTCCAGAATCTCCAGGGAAACGGGTGACCCCCGTATGCAGATACTTCTGCCTCCGGCGTTCCTCCTCCACTCCGCATCCGTGTCCGGACGTCTCTCCGCACTACTGGGACATATGTTCGCCAACGGTTCCGTACTGAGGGTGTTCTCCTCCATGGCCGCCGAATGGGGCACCAGGGCAGTCAAGATGGAAAGGGAGGAGATGGAGAACCTGTTCGGATTCCTCTACGGAGGGATAGGCGGGATGATACGCATGGATGCGGATTACGAAAGCGCCATGCGCACAGTGCTCAGATTCATGGGAACGCTCACTGATACCGAGGAACCCGGATTGCCAGACAGGATACGCGAAATCGTTTCCCGGGAAGGGTTGAGGTTCCATGATACACCGATAGAGGATATAGACAGAATATTCGGAGATGGATACGATGAGTGACAAGAAGGGAATAATATGTGTTGTGGCCTGCCCGCTGCTGGAGGATGAACTGATCCACAGCATGTTCACGGACCCGCAACCCAAGAGGATTTTGGTCGCCGACAACGAACATGCCGTCTCCATCAAACGCAAGATGGATGCCAGAGGCATGAGATACGAGATGATCACGGAGAAGGAGTTCTTCGACAGGCGCGACAACATCGACAGGGAACAGTACAACATAATGATCCTGATGAACAGTCTCGGACTCCATGCTGAACCCGGGGATCTGAAGAAGAAGGTCGAGGATGATATCCTCAGGATCGGATCCTCCTGCGATTGCATCTCCCTGTACTACGGTCTCTGTGGCAATGCCATGTGGGATCCCGTGGAATGGGCCAAGAAGAAGGTGGACGTACCTGTCCACATATTCCGCGGATGCGACGGGGAGATCTGCGACGATTGCGTAGGTGTGGCCGTCAGCGGTACCAAGAGATACCTTCAGCTGCTGAAGAAACATCCCGGACAGTTGCTCGTGATACCTGCCATGGCGGAGAACTGGGAGGAGTTCCTGCAGCACATGGATATGATGCAGGGAGCGAGCAGCATGGACATGGACAAGTACGATTACATGAGGTGGATGTTCGAACTCTGCGGATACGAATTCGCGGTCAAGATCGATACCGGGCTCGGTGATCACGACCTATACGAGGTGAAATCCAAGGAACTCGCGGACAGCGTCGGTCTGAAGCTCATCGAGGGAGAACCGGAATTCATCAACAGATTCTCCACCGACAACATGTACGAGAAGTCCAAAGCGGAACTTCCGGATGCATGAGGTACGTACGGCGGCAGAAATGCCGCCGTACCGCACCGATACGTTCTTCAAAACAATTGATCAAGCCTTGTGCCTGATCATGAACCTCTCCAACTTGTCATAGGCGTCGGCGAGGATCTCCACCCTGGGGAGCGTGATGGTCCTGAAATGGGACTGTCCGAACTCCTGACAGAATCCGGAACCGTGTACGAACACGATGCCCTCCTCCTCCATCAGATTGAGGACGAACTCCTTGTCGGTCTTCCAATCGGTAAGCTCCACCTTAGGGAACATGTAGAACGCTCCCTTGGCCCTGTTGACCGAAATACCAGGGATCTCGTTGAGCCTCTCATAGGAGAACTCGGCCCTGTCCTTGAGCCTGCGGTTCATGTCCACTATGTAATCCTGTGGACCCTGCAGGGATGCCTGTGCGGCCCACTGACACGGTACGTTGGGGCAGATGCGTGCGCGGCACTGCTTCATTATGCCATCGAACACATCGTCAAGCATACCGGACTCGTCCATCACGTATCCGTACCCGACCCTCCATCCGGGCATCAGGTTGACCTTGGAGAATCCGTTGAGGACTATCCTGGACACATCCGACGGAAGCCTGGACATGGAATAGAACGGGACCTCGGTGATCTTGTCATAGATCTCGTCGGAGATCACGGGGAGTTCGTATTCCGCTGCGATATCGCCTATTGCACGGAGATCCTTCTCCGAGAACACCGCACCGGTTGGGTTGTTGGGGTTGATCACGACTATGGCCTTCGTCCTGTCGGTGATGCGTGAACGGAGCATGTCCACGTCCGGCCTCCACTCCTCCTCCTCGATCATCCTGTAGGGGACCACGTTACCGCCGTAGAAATTGATGTACTGCATGTACGACGGATATCCGGGACCGGGGACCAGGATCTCGTCCCCGTTCTCTACGAGAGCACCCATGAGGAGGTTGATGGCCTCTCCTACACCGCTGGTGACGAATACCTTGTCCATATCGACGACCGCACCGTGCTTCTCGTACTCCCTGTCCACGATCGCCTTCCTGAATTCGGGATTGCCCTGTGAATCGCCATATCCGTTATCGGTATGGTCCACGGACTTTCTCAAAGCGGACTTGAAGTAACTGGGCGTCTCGAAATCCCACTTGTTGGGATCGCCGATGTTGAGCATACAGAGTTTCCTGCCTTCCTTGGCCAACTTGGCGGCCGGGACGGCGACCTCTCTGATCGCATAGTTCATCTCTGCCGCGCGTTTCGAAACCTGTATCTTTCTGACCATATTGATCGAGTCGCCGATTGTCAAGATAGGATATAAACACAATCCCCTACCTTTGTACTCTCTCTATATTATAGTGTAGAGAAGAGTATCTCCTACGGACACGGATCGGAGATATATCGCCCGTGATGTCTAAAACAACGTTAGTAACACACATTTTGTGGTTTTCCACTATCCTAATTGTGATTTTGCCTGAATATGCTGGCCGATACACACCGGAGATCTGGCTCGGCATACTGCTACGATGAAGAACTTGCAGAAAACAACTACAAAAAATAGGAATTGGTCGCGTTATCTATATAATATAGGTATGATAACAAATACATTTAAATATAAAATTGAAAAATGTTGGATGGATATGGATGGAATAAAATTTATATACTGTACAAACAGGATAATCAAACA
>JAEDGA010000052.1 GCA_016297775.1 Candidatus Methanomethylophilaceae archaeon | reverse complement strand
TTCCGATGACATGCGTCTGACCTCGTGCTCACCGGACAATATCGATGACAGATCCCCGCACATGCGATCGGTGTACCCTCCGGACACTCCGCCGGATATGATGAGGACCTTCATACCCATGCATAATACCCAGCAATTTATAAGAAGTATGCATTATAGGATTCGATTGTATGAACGGTATCTTCGAGAAAGCCAGGGGGATGCAGTTCCCAAGAAACGTTCTGATCGGACATGGAATCCTGAAGGAGATCGTCCCGTTATGCGACGAGCTGAACTTCCTCAGCAACGGAATGATCATCGCAGGAAAGAACACGTACGCATCCGCAGGTAAGGAGATAGACGACTGTCTCTCGGATTCCGGATACAACATCTTCACTCATCTCACCGGCACGGCCACCGTGGCCAATGTGGACAAGGCCATCGAGATGGCCAAGGAGACGCATTCCAAGTTCATACTGGCGGTCGGAGGCGGAAGCAAGATCGATATCGGAAAGCTCGTCGCCGCAGACCTGCACATACCATTCATAAGCATACCCACATCCGCCGCGCACGACGGTATCGCATCCAACAGGGCATCCCTCAAGGCGGATATGGGGCCCAAATCCATCAATGCGGTCACACCGATGGCCGTGCTAGCGGACACCGAAGTGATATCCAGCGCACCATTTAGATACCTGGCATCCGGATGCGCCGACGTCATTTCCAACCTGACCGCACTCAAGGACTGGGATTACGCGCACAAGCTCAGGAACGAACCGTTCTCATCCTCCGCATACTCGCTGTCCCTCCATTCCGCCAACACCATCATGGATAACGCATCATTGATAAAACCGGATCTCGAGGAGAGCAGCTGGATCGCCATGAGGCCGATCATCATCTCTGGAATAGCAATGGCGGTCGCCGGCAGTTCCAGACCCACCAGCGGTTCAGAGCACATGTTCTCCCACGCGTTGGATGTCATGGGCGTCAGCAAGGCCATGCACGGGGAACAGTGCGGTGTAGGTACCATCATAATGATGTATCTCCACGGCGGAGACTGGCAATCCATCAGGAACGCGCTAGGCATGATCGGTGCACCGGTGGATGCGAAGGGTCTCGGGATAAGCGACGATGATGTCATAGAGGCATTGGTGACCGCACATAAAATAAGGAAGGACAGATTCACCATACTCGGTGACAACGGACTGACAAGGGAATCGGCCCGCAGAGCGGCGACCATAACCGGTGTCATCGGCAAGGAGTGAAACACATGGGACTCGTAACGATTGTGGGTGAGACACAGGCGCGTGTCGGGAACAGATTCTATTTCATCGGACCTATCCCGGAGTGCAAGGAGTGCAAACTCAGGAATGTGTGTTTCAACATGGAGATCGGGGGCCTCTACGAGATTGTAGGTCTCAGGGACACCATGCACGACTGTGCCCTCCGCGAATCCAAGGTCAGGGTGGTCGAGGTCGAGAAGAAACCCTTCAGGGCCGCCATACCCAAGAAACAGGCCATGGGAAGTTCCGTCGTCTTCGAATCCAGGAAGTGCGACAACATCGGATGCGAGAACTGGCAGTTCTGCTGCCCCTCCAACGCAAGGAACGGGGACAGGTTCTCGATCGCGGACGACCTGTCCGATATCAAATGTCCGATAGGCGAACAACTCCGTCTCGTGAAGTTGGAGTGATTCTCCCATACCATCTGTGCGGCATCGGTTTCGGAGCCGCATGGAGGAACGACGGCACCGCACGATCGGTGCCGTCACTCATCCATATTCGATTTATCAGAAGACGTACCGGAGGGTATGTCGTCGCCTTCTACATATCTCGGGCGAACCATGAGAATGGAAAGAGTTTGTAAAGGGGGCTTCAGCTACATCTCTTGGAGATTATCTCCTTGTAACCGATCGGCATGACCTTCAGGAACCTTCCGATGCTGTTCTTCCAATCATCCAACAGTTCCTTCGCCTTCGCGCTTCCGGTATATCTGAGATGGTTCTCCAGTATACCTTTCAGTTCAGCGATGTCCTCATCCGATTCCACCAACGACAGTTCGACCATGTCCATGTTGCAATGACGGTCGAAATCACCGGAATCGTTGAGCACATACGCCACACCTGCTGACATACCCGCGGCGAAGTTTCTTCCGACCTCGCCCAATATCACAGCACGTCCTCCGGTCATGTATTCGCAGCAATGGTCTCCCGCACCCTCGGCAACGGCTATCGCACCGCTGTTGCGTACGCAGAACCTCTCTCCTACCGAACCGGCGATGTATGCCTCTCCGGAGGTGGCACCGTACAGTATCGTGTTGCCGGCGATGACGTTGGAATCCGGCACGTGGGAACGATGGCAGATGGAGATCCTTCCTCCGGACAGTCCCTTTCCGACGAAGTCGTTGGCCTGTCCCACCAGATTGAAGCATACGCCCTTGCAGAGGAAGGCACCGAAGCTCTGACCCGCCGTACCGGTGAAGTCCACGGTAACGGTACCGTCATCGAGATCCAATCCCTTCCTTACGATCTCTCCCGACAGCATAGTACCTACCGAACGGTCCACGTTGATTATGCTGTAATTGAGGGAGACCTTCCTTCCGGATTCGACCGAATGCATGGCATCGGCGATTATCCTCCTGTCAAGGACATCCTTGACTATGTCATCCTGACCGGAATCCTGCGAACGGGTACCGGGGACCATCCTGAGCAGGTCGGAGATGTCGATCCTATCGGATCTGCGTCCCTCCGCGGGTCTGCGAACTATGAGATCCGCACGTCCCACCGCTTCGGATATGGACCTCAGTCCCAACGCTGCCAGGTGTCTGCGGACATCCTCCGCCACCATCCTGAGATAGTTGCGTATGTCGTCCGGAGTGCCCTTGAACTTGGCACGCCTCTCGGGGTCCTGGGTGGCTATACCTGCGGGACAGGTGTTGGTCTGGCACTTGCGGCACATGATGCATCCGGTGGCCACCATCAAGGTGGTGGCGAAACCGAACTCCTCCGCACCGAGGAGAGCGGATATGACCACGTCCCTTCCGGTCTTGATCTGTCCGTCCACCTGCAACCTGACCTTTCCTCTGAGTCCATTAAGCATCAAAGTCTGCTGGGCCTCTGCCAATCCGATCTCCCATGGCATTCCCGCATACCTTATCGAGGACAGCGGACTGGCACCGGTACCTCCGTCGGCACCGGATATGAGGATCACATCCGCCCCGGCCTTGGCAACTCCTGCGGCGACCGTACCTACACCGGCCTCTGATACCAGTTTCACACTTACCCTTGCCTTGGGGTTTATGCATTTGAGATCGAAGATCAGCTGTTTGAGATCCTCGATCGAGTAGATGTCGTGGTGGGGAGGCGGCGAGATCAGTGTGATACCGGGGATGCATCTCCTCGTGGCGGCGATCACCGCATCGACCTTGTGTGCCAGCAGCTGACCTCCCTCTCCGGGCTTGGCACCCTGTGCCACCTTGATCTGTATCTCCTCGGCGTTCACCAGATACTCGGCGGTGACTCCGAACCTCCCGGATGCGATCTGTTTCACCTTGGAACAGATATCGCGTCCGCCGACCTTGGAGAACCTCTTGGGATCCTCTCCCCCCTCTCCGGTGTTGCTCTGGGCACCGATGGAGTTCATCGCTTCGGCTATGGTCTCGTGGGCCTCCTTGCTTATCGCACCGAAGGATATGCCTTCGGCGACGAAACGCCTCATGATGCTCTCTGCGGATTCCACCTCTTTGAGAGGTACCGGACGTACATCGGCGAAGTCCATGACATCACGGATGAACAGATGTTCCGAATCTATGGAATCGGCGAACCTGGCATATGCTCCGGGATCGTTATTGGATGCGGCCTCCTTGAGAGCCTTCACGGTGGCGGGCATCCAGGAGTGCTCCTCCCCGCCCTTCCTGTAACCGTAGAATCCCCTGTCCTTCTGCATACCGGGGGATCCCATCGCCGCATCATGCACGGACACGGCCTCCGCCCTGATGTCCTCCAGGGTGATACCGTCCACGTTGGACACCGTGTGGGCGAGATATCTGTCGCACACGTCCTTGGATATACCCAGTGCCTCGAACAGCACGCATCCGCGGTAGGACCTTATGGTGGCGATACCCATCTTGGACATTATCTTCAGTATACCCTTCTCGGCCGCGGAGATGTAGTTGTGTTCCGCGGTATCAACGTCCAGTCTGATCTCCGGATCCTCGTTCACGGACCTCTCGATCAGAGCGAACGCGAGATACGGGTTGATGACGTTCGCACCGTATCCGAACAGCAGTGCGAAGTGCATGACCTCCCTGGGCTCTCCGGATTCGACGATTATGTCCGTCTGCAGACGGAGCTTGTTGGCCACCAGATGTTGATGGACGGCCGATACCGCCAATACGGACGGGATCGGGATGTGATCCTCATCCACCCCTCTGTCCGAGAGTATGATGTACGATCCGCCGTCCTCCACGGCTGCCACGGCCTCCCCGCATATCCTGTCCAACGCATCCTCCAGGGTCTCGTCCCTGGAGAACAGTATGGGGATGACGACGGTCCTGAATCCCCTGTACTTCAGATTCTTGAGGAGATCCAGTTCCCTGTTGGTGATTATGGGATGCCTGACCTTGACGATCTTGCAGTTAGCGGGAGAAGGCATCAGCATGTTCTGATGGATGGAACCGATGTATCCGGTGAGGGTCATGACCAGCTCCTCCCTGATGGGATCGATGGGAGGGTTGGTGACCTGGGCGAACGACTGACGGAAGTAGTTGAACAGTCTCTGATGGGTATCGGTCATCACCGGCAATGCGGTATCGTATCCGGCGGAACCCACGGGCTCCTTTCCGTTGATCATCATCGGGATCATGACCTTCGTGAGGTCCTCCGCCGAGTAACCGAACTCCGATAGCAAGAGATCGATGTCCCCGACGGAACGACCCACCGTCCTTCCCGACGATACCTCGTCGAGATTCAGTCTGTTACGGTCCAGCCAGTCCCTGTATGGATAGGCGGCCGCAAGCTCGGATTTTATATCGGAATCGCGGAGGATGATACCTTTCTCGGTATCGATCATCATCATCTTTCCGGGACGGATGCGTCCGGCCTCCTTGACCTCGGACTCCGGGAACTGTATGACCCCGGCCTCGGACGCCAGTATGAACATGCCGTCGTTGGTGACCGTGTACCTGGCGGGACGGAGACCGTTCCTGTCCAGCATACCTCCCGCGTACCTGCCGTCGGTGAACAGTACGGCCGCGGGACCGTCCCAGGGTTCCATCAGTATGGAATGGTATTCGTAGTACGCCTTGAGGGAGTCCGGGATCGGGTTCTTGCTGTTCCAGGACTCCGGGATCAGAAGCGACAATGCGTTGGTCATGGTCTTCCCGGACATGACCAGGAATTCGAACACGTTATCCAACGATGCGCTATCGCTCATACCCTTCTGGATGATCGGGAACAGTTCAGGAAGGTCCGGGATCAGCGGCGTTTCCAGCACGCTCTCCCTGGCGTCCATCCATGACCTGTTCGCACGGATGGTGTTTATCTCTCCGTTGTGGCACAGCATCCTGAATGGCTGTGCCAGCTTCCACATGGGGAAGGTATTGGTGCTGAATCTGGAGTGCACCATGGCGATGGCACTCTCGAACTTCGGATCCGTCAGGTCGGTATAGTATGACCTGATCTGTCCGGGTGTCAGCATACCCTTGTATGTTATCGTACGCGTCGAAAGACTGCAGATGTAGAAATCGTCCTTTCCGGGAAGGTCGGAATCCCCTATCCTGTTGGACGACCTCATCCTGACGGAGTACAGTTTGCGCTCCAGCGTCCCCTGGCTGTCGTAACTGGTCAGGAACAGCTGGACGATACGAGGTTCGCTCTCCAGTGCCTGGGGTCCGGGGACCGAGTGGTCCACGGGTATGTCCCTGCAACAGATCTCGTACACTCCGTATCTGACACACTCCTCTCTTATGATGCTCAGACAGGTCTCTGCGGACACCGGGTCCCTGGGGAGGAACACGATACCGGAACCGTAGCGTCCGGCCTCCGGCACCTTTATGCCGAGGGAGACGAAGAAGGAATGAGGGATCTGTACGGTTATACCGGTACCGTCACCCGTCTTCCCGTCCGCGTTCTCCGCACCGCGGTGCTCCATGTTGTCCAGGATCCTGAGACCGTACTCCACTATGCGGTGGTCCTTCCTTCCGTCGATGTTCAGTGCGAGACCTACACCGCAGGAGTCCTTCTCGTTCCCGGGATCGTAGAGACCTGTCTTCTCCATCATCAGATCAGACCTCAGCTGATGAATAGGAGCTCCCTGTATTTGGGCATCGGCCACTGCTGGTCGTCGACGATCATCTCGAGGGCGTCCAGGTGGGCCCTGGCCTCCTCCATGAGAGGCACCACCTCATCGTGGTACCTGACGGCCTGGTCGCGTCCGCTGCCCTGGGAGGGGATGTCGTCGCAGACCTCGTCCAGCTTCTTGCAGATGTTGAGGGCCTCGGAGGCATGCTCGGAGATCTCCTTGATCTGGCACAGCTCGTACTTTGCGTACGTTCCGTAGTCCTCTCCGTAGATCTCCTTCGCCTTGCAGGCGTTATCTAGGAGCTTGGACTTGTATCCGATGGCCACCGGCAGGAGGTGGTTGATGGCCATGTCGCTGAGGGTCCTGGCCTCGATCTCCACCTTCTTTCCATAGATCTCCCAGCGGACCTCGTTCCTTGCCTCCAGCTCGACCTCGGTGAACACCTTCGCATCGGTATACACGGAGATCGCCTCGGGGGTGGTGAACGCGTCGTAGGTGAGGGGTACGGATGCCTCGCAGTCGAGACCGCGTGCGGCGGCCTCCGCCTTCCACTCGTCGGAGTAACCGTTACCGTCGAAGCATACCTTCTGACATGCCCTGTAGGTCTCCCTGGTCTCGTCCAGGACGGCCTTCAGCACGGGTGCTCCATCGGCGATCCTCTTGTCCACCGCGGCCTTGAACTTCCTGAGCTGACAGGCGACGATGGCATTGAGGGTGGTCATGGGTGCGGAACAGTTGGCCGAGGAACCTACAGCCCTGAACTCGAACCTGTTTCCGGTGAACGCGAAGGGCGATGTCCTGTTCCTGTCGGTGTTGTCAACCAGGAGCTCCGGGATCTGCGGGATTCCGAGACTGTATCCCTTCTTTCCCTTGATCTGGACCATGTCGGAGGATTCGAGCAGCTCCTCGAACGCTTCGGATACGGTCTTTCCGAGGAAAGAGGATATGATCGCGGGAGGCGCCTCGTTGGCTCCGAGCCTGTGGGCGTTGGTGGCGGTCATGATGGATGCCTTGAGGAGGGCGTTGTTGTCGTATACGGCCTTCAGGATGTTGGCCATGAAGGTCAGGAACCTGAGGTTCTCCTCGTTGGTCTTTCCGGGGGACAGGAGTCCGATACCGCTGGTGGTTCCGAGGGACCAGTTGCAGTGTTTTCCGGATCCGTTCACTCCGCTGAAGGGCTTCTCGTGGAGCAGCACCTTGAATCCGTGCCTCTCCGCGACCTGTCTCATAACGGACATGAGCAGGATGTTGTGGTCCACCGCCAGGTTGACCTCCTCGTAAACGGGAGCGATCTCGAACTGGTTGGGTGCGACCTCGTTGTGCCTGGTCTTCACGGGTATACCGAGCTTGTACGCCTCGTACTCCAGATCCTTCATGAACGCAAGGACCCTGGAGGGGATGGAACCGAAGTAGTGGTCGTCCAGCTGCTGGTTCTTGGAACTGTTGTGGCCCTGGAGGGTGCGTTCGGTCATGACCAGGTCCGGGCGCTGTGCGTACAGGTCGCTGTCCACCAGGAAGTACTCCTGCTCCCATCCGAGGTAGGACTGAACGACCTCGTCGCCGAGACCGAAGTATCCGAGCACGTCCTTCGCCGCCTCGGTGACCGCGGTCACGGACTTGAGCAGAGGGGTCTTGTAATCCAATGCCTCACCGGTGTATGAGATGAACACCGTGGGGATGCAGAGACAGTCATCCATGATGAATGCGGGGGAGGAGGGATCCCATGCGGTGTATCCCCTGGCCTCGAAGGTGTTCCTGAGACCTCCGCTGGGGAACGAGGATGCATCGGG
>JAEDGA010000051.1 GCA_016297775.1 Candidatus Methanomethylophilaceae archaeon | reverse complement strand
ACCCGCATCTGATACATACGTGAGATTGTGAGCCTAGCTTCCGCTCATACATTCGGAATTTGTGTGAATTCCTCACGTTCTCAGTTAGCCGATGTTCAGGCAGCAAACGATGTTATCGACGTCTGATCGGGAGATTTTCTTGAAGGAAGTGATGATTTCATCCCCCTCAAACGCCTGATTATCGGACAGAAGTTGCTGAATATCCTGTCCTCGGAACCATCCTGATGTCTTCTGAGCGTAAGTGAGAACGTCGTCAATTGCTCCGTCATGGATTCTGCTGAAAGATGCCCGAACTCGGAATAAAGGAATCTGACCATGGACATGCAGAACAATGCCAGGAATGACACCAATATCCTACCCCTTATGGCCGAAGGCTTACTGCAATTGGCCGGTCTCCAATCTATCCCATGCTTCAGATCCCTGAAAGCCGTCTCTATGGAGTTCCTGGAACGGTACAGTTCCAATACCTTCGAAGGTGAGAACGGACGATTGCTCATGAGTGTGAAAAGTCCCTCCCTTCCGGTGACCATGTTCTTCACAGCAATGTCTATGGCAGAATCCCTGTCTATCCCCTTCAACGGGAACTGATACGACAAATGCGTGTTAACGAAACAGTTGCCGTTACGGTACTTCTTGCGAGGCTTCTTCCCGTATTCCAAAGCAAGCCTCATCTCCTCCATCTCGTCATAATCGTGTTCCGCTTTCCTGCGATATTGATCGAATATCTCCAACTGACGTTTCAACGAGAAGAAGATGTGCCTCTTCCTGCCGAGATATCCTGTACGTTCGATGCACATGATCTCGTCATCCACCATGTTCCACTCGGATTGATGGCATTTCACATGATCGATCTCGCTCTTGTTCAGTTCCAACCTGGTCACAAAACCGATACCGTTCTCCTCAAGAAGGTCGGAATTCTTCTTGGAATATGCACCGTTGTCGAAGACTATGACCGAATCCTTGTTCAACAGAGGCGATATCTGTTTGAAGGTGTCCTCGAAATGTGTTACATCAAGGATATTTCCCGGCATCATCGTCAATCCGATCGGCATACCGGAATCACGATCCATCGACAGTCCGACATTGATCTGTGGTCTATCCGACCGGTGATCCCTGGAATAACCGAACTTTATGACAGAATTGGGTGATGTCTCGAAGTACATGGAGGTCCAATCGGTAAAAACGACATCCATGTTGACGTTGTACTTGGTCCTTAGGACCATACCGAGATACCTCACGATCTCATCCGAACGATCCCCTATCCTGTCGACCGTGCGATATATCGATTTGACATGGGAATTCCCCAATCCGTATTCTTTACGGATGGAGTCGTCAGATAACATCCTGTCCAATCTGTTCACGGAGATTCCAGTCATCTCCACCGAATTGGCCACCAAGGCGACCACTTCATTGGAGACCCTCTCTCCCTGATCCCTCTTCAGACCATCCAAGAAATCGTTCAATCCCGTATCCGAGAACACCGATTCCACAAGGATCTTCGTACCACAGGAGAAGGTACGGTTGTCATTCGGAAACGGTACTTTTGCATGGATCCTGCTTCTTCTGCGAGACGATATCTTCACTGTTCCCGCCAAACACACAGGTCTTCGAACCGTAACCTTATAAGAGTCGATTCATATGGGGAAAACGGTCTTTCGACCTGTTTGGGTTTGGTCGCTTCAAACAATTGAAAGACCACTTTTAACCCTTGTCCAGCATCCAGTCACATTCAGGAAATTACTCTGAGGAGAACTACATTCTACCTGCAATATGTGTCATACCCGAGTTCATAAAACAAAGGTAAGGGTTTTTATGTCCGTTATGCGAATCCGGGGCCGATGGACGTCGATGCTGTATTCGAGCGCGTGAAGAACGATATCAAGGACGGCAATGAGGAGCTCGTGCTCCCGCAGATCAGAGAGGTGGTCGATGCCAACAAAAAGGATCCGGCGATATTGATCAAATGCGCCTCCATCCTCAAGGTCGTGGAGGAGGAGGATGAGGTACAGTCCATTTTGGATACGGTCATGTCCAACCTCCCGTCGGACGAGATCGAGCTCCAGAAGGTTGCGGTCAATCTAAGGGGATTGGGAAGGGCGGAGGATGCGTATTCCATATACCGTTCGCTTAAGACTGAATCCCCGGATGCGTACGATCTCGCGCAGACACTGTACATGATGGAGGAGTACGAGAGCGCCATGGATGTCCTGAAGAAGGCGGACGACCTGGACCTCAGGGGAAGGGTGCTTCTGACCGAATGTTATTCCGCCGTCGGGGAGTTCACCGTTGCGGAGAGGGAGGCATCCGCAGTCATAGACGAGTTCGGCCCCTGCTACGACGCGCTGGTTTCTATGAGCAGGGTTCTGTTCGCCAAGGGCGATCCCAAAGGTGCGGTGAAGTTCGCCAAGTCCTACCTCAAAGATGACAAGAAGAACCTGGACAATCTCGCCTTGAACGCATATGTGATGAGGATCAACGGCAAGACCCTCGCGGCGGTCAACTATTCCACACGCGTACTCAACAACGATTACACACACATAGGTGCATTGGAGACTCTTGCATACTGTCACATCGAGAGGAAGAACTATGTCTCGGCGAAACTCCTCGCCGGTGCGATAAACGATGCCGACCCAGGAAACCCCGCCGCGGTCAGGATACTCGACGCCTGTCGTTTGATGTCCTCGTGAGCCTTCCCCTGAGCGAGTATACCGCTCTCCTGATGGGGGTGTAGAAATCCTTCCAGAACGCGGGCATGAATATCGTCAGTGCCAGCGTGATCTCCATACGCCCGATCCACATCAGTGCGCACATTATACCTTTGGCAACATCCGGGAGGGATGCCACGTTACCTACGCTGTACAATCCTGTACCTGTGGTAGTGAGGGATGATACGCATAGGTAGAAGGAATCCACGATCTCCACTCCTGTGAGGTAGATGGCCATGGTACCTATGATCGCGGTGCTGAGGAACAACGATGTCGTGACCAGTACGGAATCTATCACGCGCCCCTTCACCTCGGTCTTCCCGAACCTTATCGGATACACCTCGTTCGGGGAGCTCACGTTGGATATGTGTCTCCTTATGGTCTTTATTATGATGGCCATCCTGGATACCTTGATACCCCCTGTGGGGGACTCTCTGCATCCTCCGATCAGTGCCAGCATGGACAGGAACAGCATGGCCACGGTGGGCCATGCGAAGTCGTGGAAAACGAATCCCGTGGTGGTACCGATGGACATGACCATCAATATTGTATCCAGGATGTCCTCCAATTCGAAGGTCATCGTACCCGATTGTATCAGTATGCCGAACAGTATCGTCGATGACACGGTGAACCATATCAGCATCTGTTTGATCTCCGTATCTTCGCGGATCGGCTTCAGTGTCAGACCGGTCATGCCGGCGAATAGGGACATGAAGTTCATCGCGCTCAGGAACAGGAAGATACCGATGAACACCTTGGATATCATGGCCATCTCGGTGAGATCGGCGTTGAGGGTGGAGAATCCCGTGGTGGAGATGGTGGACATCGATATACAGACCGAATCGATGGGATCGTTCCCGGTCACTATGAGGGCGATGGCGAGAAGTGCGGTCAATGCGGAATATACTATGATGAAATCCATCGCCAGGGATTTGATGGATTTGAGAGAGTGTGATACGTTATGTTTCAGACCGTCGGAGACGAAGATGTTCCTTCCGTCCAATCCGAAGTATCTCATCAACAGACAGAACAGGATGATGAATCCGATACCACCGGCCCATCCGGTGGTCGCTCTCCATATCAGAACGGAATCATTCAGTCCGGCCACGTTCTCGACGATGGACATTCCTGTGGTGGTGAATCCGCTGATGGATTCGAACGCTGCCTCCGCGAATGTGAATCCGTCAATCATGTACGGTACGCATCCGTAAAGGATGGCCACGAACCATATCAGGGATATCGTGAATGCTCCGGTTGCGGCCGTGACCTTGAGCGGCGATTTGAACAGGAGGAGCAACGCGATACCGAACGCCATACCTATCGACACAGCGGACATGGTCTCCAACACATGACCCTCGTCCAATCCGAAGAACAGTAGACATAACAGGATCAATACCGATTCGGCCACCAGCACGTAACCGGTGACGTACAGCGGGAACGCCTCCGCGACACCGCTCTCGGAAAGGAACCGGACCAGTTTCTTCACGGACATGCGTGTCCTCACACTGCCTTGATGGTGGCCTTGAACATCTTCTGGATCCTGTCCAACTTCACCATGTACGTGAACATCAGGACCTTGTCGTCCACCTCGTACTTGGTATCCATGCGCGGGAATATGACCTCGTCGCCCCTCATGATACAGGCCACGCGGCATCCGGTGGGAAGCTTGACGTCCCCAAGTCTCCTGTCGGCCACGGGGGACTTCTCGTTGATGTTGAGGCTGAAGAACAGTTCGTTCTCGTACTTCATCTCCAGAAGCGCCTCCTCGTCGGAGATCAGTTTCTTGGTTATGTCGTTGGCGACGATACGGTGGTACCCTATGGAGCACTGGATACCGGCGAAGTCGAAGATGCTCTCGTAATCCGGCACGGAATATTCGGAGATTATCTTCCTGGCGCCGTAGTTGCGCCCCATGAGGCTGGCCAACAGATTGATCTCATCCGTGGATCCCAGGACCATCAGTGCATCCGCACGTCCCACGTTCTCGTTGCCGAGAAGATGAGGGTCCACTATGTTACCGTTCATGATGCGCGTGTAGTTGAGGTTGCGGAGGGTGTTGCTGCACTTCTCAGGATCCGTTTCGATGATCCTGATGTTGCGCTTGCCCATCTCCTCGAGGCAGATGGCGGTGTCCACCCCTATGGCGGTGGCACCCAGGATGACGAATTCGCTGGCCTCTCTGTCGACGCCCATCATCTTGTTGAATGCGGTTATGCCTTCCTTGGAACCGAAGACACAGATCTTGTCCCCCAGGTGGAGCTCGAACGTCTCTATCTCGGTGTGGATGTCCCCGCCTCTGTAGACCGCGATGACGGTGACGTCCTTCGGGGTGTCCAATCCGATGATGGTCTTTCCGATTATGTTCACGTTCTGTTTGCTGACCAGGAACGTGGCGAGACTCATCCCGATGGAATCCAGGTCGTCGTATTCTATCGCGTTCTCCAGGCATGCGAGCATGGCGACCACGTTCGCACACAGCATCTCCGGCGAGAAGACCTCGTCGACCAATCCGTTGGTGAGACCGTTCTCGTCCTTGGGAGGGAGGTAGTCCCTGTCCCTGATCCTGGCGATGGTCTTCACGCTGGGGTTGATGCTCTTCGCCATCATGCATATGAAGAGATTGTCCTCGTCACGGGTGACGGTGGAGATTATGACATCCGGGTTGTGCGTCCCGATGGCTTCGCGGAGGACGCGGGGGTTGGATCCGGTGTCCTTGTAGAGTGTGATGTTGAGACTCTTTCCGACCTTGTCCGCTGCGAGCGGATCGTCCTCGATGACCATGACGTTGTTGGACTCATCGCGGGAGAGACGTTCCGCTACGGTGTAACCTACCTTACCCGCACCTACGACAATTACGTTCATTCAGACCCTCAGACGTGTTTCCTTGCCTTTCTGTACGTCTTGCGGTTTGCGATGTATGTGATCACTGCACCGAGGATGCAGACGATGGCGATAAGGATGCAGATCACGAGGAATATGTTGACGTATCCCGCTTCGCCGGAGAAGGACGATGCGGATTCCTCTCCGGAGAGGAAGGTCTCTTTCATCAGATAGTCGATGAGTCCGGAGGTGTACGTGCTCATGTTGTTGACCATCCCCTCGGAGAACACCGTGGCGGTGTCATCGAGGAAGGTCTGGAAGGTGTAGTCGGGAAGGGTGATCGTGTCGAAGATTTCGGATACCGAGGGGAAGGACGGGGATGCCGCATCCACCTCTCCTGCCGCTCCGACGGTCACGACGAGGCATGCCGCGAGGACCGCGACGACGAGTCCTGTTCTGTTCATGCCGATGTCCACGGGTTCGCCCAATATATACCCTTGTTCGCACGCGTATGTGCCCGTATGCGACAGTATAAATATGGAGGTAATCATCGAACAGAACATGTGGCAGCAGCTGGAAGAGGGGTTCTGGCAGAACAACAGGGCCTCCAAGACCAAGGACGTCACCGACATCGTGTCGGGGATAATAGAGCAGGTGAGGAAGGACGGCGACAAGGCCCTCCTGGAGCTCACCGAGAAGTTCGATAAGGTCAAACTCAAGGCCGTGCAGGTCTCCAGGGACGAGATCGACGATGCGTACGACAAGGTCGATCCCGTGCTCGTAGAGGAACTTGAGAATGCGGCGTACAACATCCAGCGTTTCCATGAGATGCAGCTGCCCGACGATCTCTGGCTGAGAGAGGTCGAGCCCGGTATCACGCTGGGGGTCAAGAGCACGCCCCTCGAGAGGGTAGGATGCTACATCCCCGGAGGAAGGGCGGCATATCCTTCCACGGCGCTGATGACTGTAATTCCCGCACGCGTCGCGGGTGTCGAGGAGGTCATCTGTTGTACCCCCGCACCGGTGAATCCCGCGATCCTCGTCGCGATGGACATCGCCGGAGCCGACGAGATCTATACCGTCGGAGGGGCACAGGCCATCGCCGCGATGGCATTGGGTACCGAGTCCATCGAGCCCGTGCAGAAGATCGTCGGTCCCGGGAACGTGTTCGTCACCAAGGCCAAGATGATGCTCCGCGATATCGTGGAGATCGATTTCCCCGCAGGACCCAGCGAGGCCGCGGTGCTTGCGGATTCCACCGCCAATCCGGCATTCATGGCCGCGGATCTGGTGGCACAGGCGGAGCACGACCCGTCCTCTGCGGCGATCCTCGTGACCGATTCCGAGGAGCTGGCACTGGCTGTCGGTAAGGAGATCGAGAGGATGGTCGCTTCCGCTCCCAGGAAGGAGATCATAGAGGCTGCACTCGCCAACTCCGGATACATCCTTGCGGATTCCATGGACCAGGCCATCGAGATGATGAACGATGCGGCACCCGAGCACCTGGTGATCGTGACCGCGGATCCTCTGGATACTCTCGCCAAGGTCAGGAACGCAGGTTCGATCTTCATCGGCAATTACACCCCGATCGCCGCCGGCGATTATGCATCCGGTACCAACCACGTGCTTCCCACCGCCGGTAATGCCAAGGTCAGCTCCGGACTCAACGTGGCGCACTTCAGGAAGACCTCCACGGTACAGATGCTCACCAAGGAGGGACTGGAGATCCTGTCCCCCACCATCAGGAAGATTGCGGAGACCGAGGGACTCATGGCACACTCCGAGTCCGTAAAGATCCGCTGTCCTCCGGAGAAGCCCCAGGGTGGCAAGAAACACTGAGACCTCCCCATCACGGGGATCTCCAAACTATTTGTATTTTTATATCCAGACGATGATTCGGGACTCATGGCAGTATACAGATGCAAGGTATGCGGTTACATCTATGACGATGATAAGGAGCTCGTCCCCTTCGCGGAATTGGACGATTCCTACCTCTGCACGGTCTGCGGCATGCCGAAGTCCGAGTTCGAGGAGATCAAGATCGCCAAGAAGTGAAACCTGTTAACGGGGCATCTGCCCCGTTTATAAACCTATAATGTCTGGCTTATACGTGATACGATGGGCATACGGCAGTCGGACGTGTACGGGATACATTGCATATTGGGTCGCTGTTGCGATCGCGTGATGTTTCTGGCACTGTCGTTGTTCGTATTGTTCGTGTTGTTATCTGTATCCGACGGTTCGGATGCGGAGGAGTTTGAGGTTGATGGGATTTGTTACGATTATTACGATTCTGAGTCAGTTTGGATCATTGGGACTACAAAATTTGATTTGACTAATTTCACAATACCTCTGTCTGTAAATAACTCTGGAACTACACTTCGTGTGCATGGTGTGAAGGCTGGCGCCTTTGATAATTGTTCATCACTTAGGGGTGAATTAACAATAAATGGCGATTTATTGGTTGATACAGGCTCTTTTAATAATTGTGACAATCTTACATGTGTTAAAGTTCAGAACGCATCAATCAACAGTGGTTCTTTTTCAAATTGCGACATTCTATCAAAAATTGTGTTGAAAGATAATGTATCCATTATTGGAAAACCATTCAAATCCTGTCAAAATATAATAGAAATAGAACTTAATGTCAATAATTTTGACCATTGGATTTCATCACCATTCAGTGAAATAAATCCAACAAATGGCATAAATATCAAGATTGGAAATTTTGTTAAAATATTGCCAGACTATCTTTTCAAAGGATTGAAAAGAATCATTCTTGATAGTGAATATGGCTCATCAAATTTAACACACTATTCAATTTTGCCTTTTGATGGATGTTCTATTGAGGTCAATAGTGGAATTCTGAACATACCTTCTACAATCACAGATATAGATGTGACATTTCTACGTAAAATACAGAACCTTTCTTCTTTTTCAATAATTAGTAGCAGTTACTATTACACAGATGGATCCATTCTTGCTGATAGAAGAACTTCTACATTGATACGTGT
>JAEDGA010000009.1 GCA_016297775.1 Candidatus Methanomethylophilaceae archaeon | reverse complement strand
CAACACCAAGGCGTTCGATCTCGGCTATGAGTACATGAAGGGAAAGGCCTGAAACGCATTAACAACGGCAGGTCTATCCTGCCAACAATATTTATCACCAAAATGACGGAATGAACGTCATCCATATCGTGGAACGGTTGTGCGCGGGGACAACACGCCCCCGCGCTGGGAGAGAACTAATCTTCATTCCGTGATCTTCTTCGCAGAGGATCTTCCGATGCTGCCAGTCATGCTTCCCTTTCCTAGAGATCCTTCCACGGACTCCGCGACGGTCCTCTCGAAATCCTCGGAAAGGCACTGCCTTATGACCCCGACCTTCCTCTCTACGAACGAAGCTATGGCACCGTTGACCGCATCCAACACGACACGCATGGATGCGTCGGGCATCTTCGATATCATCATATCGTTCTCGACCACCAAAGTGTCCGGACATACCGACCTCATCTTGGCGATACCGGATCTGGCAGTCTCCGTCCTTCCGGACTCGAACATGAACGGGTTGATGACGACGGCGAACGTCATCATGCCGAGACGGCGGGAGATCTCCGCGATGATGGGTGCCGCACCGGTACCGGTACCTCCCCCCATACCTGCCACGATGAATACCGCATCATGACCGGATATGGCGCATTCGATCTCCTCGAGGTGTGCCTGTGCGCATCTCCTTCCGAGAAGGCTGTCCCCCTTCGTCCCCTCACCCTTGGTGACGGACCTGCAGATGTAGAGCTTCTTGTCCGCCCTGACATCGCGGAGTGCATCCCTGTCGGTGTTGATCGCCACAGCATCCACGGACGGTACCGCATCATATACGTGACTGACGACGTTGCATCCGGCTCCGCCGATTCCGACCACCGCTACACGCGGTTCTATGACCACACCTTCCGTACTCTCACCTCTCTTCTAATGCAAACTTAAACCTTTTATTGTTTGAAGTGCGGACGTCCGACGTGGCCGGACGTCCTGTTTCCATCCCTTCTGTTGACTTATGGGCTTATCCCCGAAGTTGCCGCAAAGACAGCTCTGTCACGAACGTCCCTGGCCTTCTGCCCATCAGCGTCGAGGTCCCTTCTGATCAGATCGCAGATGTACTCCTCCGGGGAGTTGTACATCGTCTCCGCGAGTGCATCGACCGACGCTTTAAGATACGGAGGAAGTCTGATGGTCATTCCCCCTCCGCGTATCATATCCGATCCTGCCTGAGCATCCCTATTCAGGTAGGCGCGAACCGCATTCTTGATCAGATTGGAACGGGATCCGTGTTCCGGATTCTCATCTAGGTAAGCATCCAATGCCTGGAGCTCCTCCTTGGAAATCCTGAGAGAGATCTTTTCGTCGTCCATTCAAATCATCCTGCTAGCGGGCATCCCTATCCGCTACGATACAGATGATTCTAGCTGTATATAAAATGTACTACAAAGGGCTACTAAGACTCGCTATGTCCTACTTTTAGTCCCCCAATGTATTATCGGGGTGCCGGGAGAGCCTAGAACCCGCGAAATATTCATCGATATCACCAAGTGTATGGTATTCATCATGTTTAATCTTTCACGGGATCCGCACTATGGAGGCGAATATGCGTGTAGGACACGATGTATTACGGTCCTACCTTGTCCTCTCGACCGGGCCTGGTGGCCGTGTCCCCCTTAGTCATATTAATATATAGTTCCGAGATTCCGAACATCATAATATAACGGGGTTTCAAGATGGCATCCGAATATGGAGAAACCGAGAAGAAGACCGACTACGGTGCTATGGAGAAGAAGTGGCAGGATATCTGGGCCAAGAAGGAGCTCAACCTCGCCGACAGGGATGACAGACCGAAATTCATGCTCATTTTCGCATACCCCGGTGTGACCGGATACCTCCACGTCGGACACATGAGAGGATTCAGCTACGTCGATGCGATTGGAAGGTACAAGCGCATGACCGGATACAACGTGATGTTCCCCGTGGGAGCACATGCCACCGGTAACGGTTCGATCTCCCTCGCCAACAAGATCAGGAAGGAGCTTCCCGAGTGGAAGGCCGACAAGACGAAGGATGACGGTACGATCGGATACCTCCTCAGGAACGGATGCCCGGAGGAGAAGATCGAGGAGCTCACCGAGCCCATGAACGTCGTCAATTTCTTCTGCGACATCTATGTCAACGAATACTGGAAGAGATTCGGATTCCTCGCGGACTGGCGCAGATTCACCTGCACCCTCTACCCCGACTACGGTAAGTTCATCCAATGGCAGTTCCGCAAACTCCACCAGAAGGGACTGCTCATCCAGAAACCCTACTTCGCACCCGCGTGCCCCAACTGCGGACCGGTCGCGGTGGATGCCTCGGAGACCGACATCTCCAAAGGAGGCAGCGCGGAGACTCAGGAATACACCCTGCTCAAGTTCAGACACGGCGACGAATACCTGATCGCCGCCACACTCAGGCCCGAGACAGTCTACGGACAGGTCTGTTTCTGGGTAAACCCCGATGTGGAATACGTTAAGGTGAGGCACGGCGACGAGACATGGATCGTCTCCCCCCAGGCCGCACAGAAGATGTCCTACCAGATGGATGACATCGAAGTCGTTGGAAAAATCCCCGCGTCCGAGATGATGGGATGGATGTGTGTCGCACCCATGATACACAGGGAGATCCCCGTGCTTCCCGCGACGTTCTGCAACCCCGACGTAGGTACCGGACTGGTTACCTCCGTCCCCTCCGACGCGCCCGATGACTGGATCTCGCTGGACCACATCAAGAAGCACCCCGAGATGATCACATCCTACGGTATCGACAGATCCGTCATAGATGCGATCGAACCCATCGCCATCATCGACATGGAGGGCTACGGGGAGTTCCCTGCCAAGACCATCATCGACAGGATGGGAATCGCCGAACCCGGAGACCCCAAACTGGTGGAGGCGAAGAAGCAGGTATACAAGGACGGATTCCACACCGGAAAGATGAACTCCGCGTGCGGGGAGTTCGCCGGACTGCGTGTCGAGGAGGCACAGCAGAAGATGAAACAGGCCATGATCGAATCCGGAGAGGCGGATGTGTTCCACGACCTCACCGAGGAGGTCGTGTGCAGATGCGGACAGCGTGTCTACATCAAGAGGATCGACGACCAGTGGTTCATAAACTACGGCGACCAGAAGCTCACCGAGGTCACCAGCGAACACTGCAGGACCATGGACATCAACCCCGTGGAATACTACAACAACGTGCACGGGGTCCTGAACTGGTTCAGGGAGAGGGCGTGCGTACGTCTCGGAAACTGGCTCGGTACCAGATTCCCATACGATGACAAATGGATCATCGAGGCCATCTCCGATTCCACGCTCTATCCCATATATTACATAGTATCTATGTACGCCAACGACGGCAGGCTGAAGCCCGAACAGATGAACGAGGAGTTCTTCGATTACGTGTTCCTCGGAGAGGGCGACGCAGACTCCGTCTCCGCATCCTCCGGAATCGATACGGCGCTGGTGGAACAGATACGCAAGGACGTGGAGTACTGGTACCCGCTCGATCTCAACCTGGGAGGGAAGGAGCACATGACCGTGCACTTCCCCGCCTTCCTCATGAACCACACCGCCATCCTTCCCAAGGACATGTGGCCCCGCGGAATCATGGTGAACTGGTACGTCACCGGGAAGAAGAACAAGGTCACCGGAAAGGGTGACAAGATCTCCAAATCCAAGGGAGGTGCGCAGCCCATCCCCGGAGCCGCGGAGAGGTTCGGAGTGGATGCACTCAGACTCTACTACGCACACATCGCATCCCCGTTCGCGGATGTCGAATGGGATGACAGCATAGTCATATCCTACAGACAGAGACTGGACAGGATCATGTCCATGATCGAGGAACTCCTCGCTTCCGCCAAGGACGGGGAGATGACAGGCATAGACGAGTGGTTGGTCTCCAGGTTCAACGGACATGTCGGAATCATCAGGACCGCCATGGACAAGTTCGACCTGAGGCAGCTGGCATCCACCGCATACATCGAGATGTTCAACGATATGAAGTGGTACATCAGGAGGGGCGGGGACAACAGGTGTGCCCTGATGAAGGCACTGCGTATGTGGATCAACGCCATGATGCCCGTCACCCCCCACACCGCCGAGGAACTCTGGGAGAAGGCTGGATTCGACGGACTCGTGTCCGAGGCACAGTTCCCCGAGTACGATGAGGGACTGGACTCCCCCATAGCCGAGTACGGTGAGGACCTCATCAGGAACATCATAGCAGATTCCGCACAGATCATCAAGGTCACCGGAATACAGCCCAAGAAGGTGGTGCTCTACACCGCATCCGCTTGGAAGAGGAAGGTCTTCGGCATGGCGGCGGACCTCCTCTCCGAGGGTAAGCTCGACATACCCGGACTCACCAAGAAGTGCATGGCCGAGGAGGACCTCAGAAAGAATGGAAAGGCGGTATCCGACCTTGCGAAGAAGACCGCGGCGGACTACATGCGTTCCACACCCGATAAGATGCGCCCGATCGTGGAGCTCGATGAGACCGGACACCTCATCAACGCCGCGGAGTTCATCTCACAGGACATCGGTGTCACCGTGGAGGTCCTGAACGCGGATTCCGAGGGCATCTACGATCCGCAGAACAAGGCCCGTACCGCGATCCCCGGAAGGCCTGCGATCTACATCGAGTGATGAAAAAATGGGCCGCAAGGCCCATCCTTACTTTTCATAACAGTGCCAGACGTGTTATGTGTTGATAATGATTGACCCGATTTCCGGCCATATTTGCGGTTCGGATCGGACAGGCTGCGAAACGGCATTCTGTATACGGCCGTATACAGATTCACAAGGATTTGGAGACGGACGTCCCGGTGATTGCCCGTGCAGTTCCGTTCATCGGAACCGTCACTCGGTATCGCTCGCTGTCGACGGTCTTGCTCAGCAGTTTCGTCATCGCCCCGAACGCGGCTGAAGATGCGATCTGCAACGTATCCGCACCGCAGACAACCATAACATCGCCGTCCCGTATGCCGATTTCCGCTGCCAGATCCGAGAGGTCGGGGTAACCGAGCTGAACGGATTCGCAGTACGGGGAAAACACCTTACCGCCGTCCATGCGGACGAGCATGCAGCTTTTGGCACCAACCCAGATGGCCGCATCCCTGTAGGCGATGCTGCTATCGAGAAGGCGGCCTTTCCCGCGTGCCAGGAGTGCATAGCTGCATTCGCCCTCCACTATACCTGATACCCCACACCCAGGCAGGACTATCCCCGTCATGTCCCTAATCCTCGATCCCCCTCCCCGCCCCAAGCCCTACGGCGACGCCGACGCCGTGCACATCCTGGAGATCCTGGAGAGGCATCTCGGCTCCGGGAAGAGGACAGGCAGGGACGAGGTCATCGACGCTGTGGGCCTCAGCGAGGGCTACACCCGCCTCATCCTCGGGAAACTGGAGGGGATGGGGTTGGTGGACGTCTCCCCCCGGGGGATGATCGTCACCCCGCTGGGATGCGACCTCCTACGGACACTGGGATTCTCGCTCATGGAGATCGACCATACAGATTCCGCAATAGGGACGTGTCAGGTCGCGCTGCTGCTGAAAGGAAAAGCAAAAATGATCGAGAATGGTGTGGAGCAGAGGGATGCCGCCCTCAAATCGGGTGGCGACGGATGCACCACCATCATCCTCCGCGACGGGGAGCTCGTACTCCCTCCGGACTGGAGCATCGACGAGCATTCCCCGGAACTGGCGGCGCAGATCCGCGCCCACGGCATGGAGGAAGGGGATGTGGTGCTCATAGGCGGGAGCAACACCGGCAGGAGGGAGGCCGCCGTGGCGGCCAACTCCGCGGCGCTGGAGCTTGTCTGATAGGATATCTCACGGACCCAATGAGGTTATCGGCACCACGTAGACTCCGTCCTCTCTCATATATGCCGCGGAGGACATTCCGCAGATAACGGCCAGGAATTCCGGTGGCCTCCCATTGGGATCGTCACGGATCAATGCATCCATATCCTTCAAGCTCTTCGCCCCTTCTTCTATGGCTCCCGCACCGAGTTTGATCTCGAATGCACCCCATCTTCCGTCCGGCATCTCGACGACCGCATCGATCTCCCTGTTCTTCCCGTCCCTGTAATGGTAGAGATTGCCGCCGTTCACGTAGGCATATATCTGTAGATCCCGCTCGCACATCGCCTCGAACATGAAACCGAACGTATTCAGATCGTCCAGCAGCATCTCCTTGGTCAATCCTAGCGCAGATATCGCCAGAGCCGGATCGGTCAGATGTCTCTTGGGGGTCTTCCCGACACGTACGGAGGACCGGAGATTGGGGTTGAATGCACCCTGGTTATCTATGAGGCACATCCTGTCCAGTACCGATATGTACTCTCCGACGGTATCCTCGGATATCGTATCGTCATCGAACTCCTTCATATCCCTGGCGATGACTTTCCTGCTCGCCAGCGTGGATTCGTTGCGGGACAGGGACCTGAGCACACGCATCATCCTTGCCGGATCCTTGCTGCTGTCCACGGCAGGAAGATCCTCATAACATATCTGTCTGGCATACACTGACATGGCCTTCGCCGCCTGTAACGGATTCAGCCCCAGATTGCCGGGCCACCCCCCTCTGATGGTCAGATCAAGAAGGGTATCCAACTGAACATCCTTCATGGGAGTGTTGACGAACCTCCCCTCGAACATCCCCTTCAGCGATACTGTGCCGTCCGAGTCCTTCGATTCGAAAAGGGACATGGTCCTCATACTGACGGGGGCAATCCTGCCCAGTCCGCTGTGGAGCGGCTTCGACTCCTTTTTAGGGGTCGATGAACCCGACAAGATGTACATCCCTTTGCGGCCCTCCTCGTCAACGGTGTTGCGGACCGCATCCCATACCGCGGGGAGAAGTTGCCATTCATCGATTAGACGCGGATTGTCTCCCTTCAATGCATACCCCAGGTCCAACTTGGCCAGTTTCAGGTTGCGATAATCGCCGTCCGGTAGATCCAACTGGTAGAAACTGTTGCAATGATGCTTGGAGGTCCAGGTCTTACCGCAATATTTTGGACCTTTTATATGTACAGCGCCGCTGACGGCAAGAGTCTCATCGACGATGTCGTCGACGAGTCTCGGAAGATACCTATCATTCCCGATCATACGGCTCAAGAAATGTGTTACTTATATAATAAGGTAATTTTCACCAGTTTCATAAGGTAGTTTTCACTATTTTCACAAGGTTATTTTCACCGTTTTCACAAAGCGGTTTTCACCGTCTCGCCGGCCCCATCCTGATCGGATCCTTGCTGATATCCCTGATCCTCAGGACTATGATCTCCAGAGGCACGCCGGTCTCCGCCGCGGCCTCCACGCACCCTTTCCCCTCGGAATACAGGGCAACGGCATGCTGGAGGTCCTCCTCGCTGTAGATTTTGCGGGGCTTTGAAAGAACCCCCCTCCAATCTGTGGATTTGCATTTGGGGCACATGTACGGCCTGGAACCCCCGCGGGGGATCCATTTGTGACCGCACCTCACGCAGGAGACCTCCTGCCTCCGGCTGACATTCCATTCGGTGGATCTGCAGGAGGGGCACCTGCGCGGTATCGAGTTGCCACGGCTCCGCCAGGTATACCCACATACCATACACATACGGTCGGTCCTGCATATCTCCCCGGCACGGTCGTCGCAGAAGGATCTGCCGCAGAAGGGGCACTCGATTATCCTGTCGGGCTCTTCCTGCTTCAAAACGATGTCTCCATAGGAGTCTATGGACTGCACCGTAATAAAATCTGCCTCTTTGCACGATAGGTGCCACGTAGAAATCACAGATCATGGAACATATGGGTTGTGTCCACAAGTCATACTGCAGAATGAACGGCTGCCAAGAGAAGTTGCCAATTCATCCGAAGTACATCCGAGGTATCGCATCGTACCGACCTTTCCATTTCTGATCCATCAGCTCATGCTTTATACTCTGACTCATTCTACAGGGTGAACCGTACTCTCAACGTCTAGAGAAGAACCACTTTTTTGACGATTCCATAGAAATAGATGGGTAGTCACTTTTTCGATGGATACCGATGGATGGATTATATATCCATCATATTATATACTCCTTCTGCGATATGAGATACAGCGAGCAATGAAGCTCAAGTGATTCCAAAACACGTTAACATGCTATCTCCCAAACCGTTTGAAACCCGGTTACATGCTATCTCTAAAACATCTTAGTGAACTGGCCGAAACACCTTCCAAACGATTTCCCACCTTTCATTCTGGAAGAACGATGTGAAGGCAATTTGCTGAAAAAATGCGTAAAATCACCACGATTTCTACGTATAAAACCCGTTAAACCAACTATAAAATATCAAACAACGTATTCCATGATGCTCAGGAGACCCACGAAATGAAGATAGAGGACTGGCTTGGAGAGGACAATTCGCTCGGTATCGAGATCTGGAACAAGAAATACTGCTTCGACGGAGAATCCTTCGAGGAATGGCTGGACAGGATCACGGAGGGCGACGATGACATCAGAAAGATGATCGTGGAACAGAAGTTCCTGTTCGGTGGAAGAATACTTGCCAACCGCGGACTCCACAAGAACGGTGTCAAAGTGACACTCTCCAACTGCTATGTCGTGGAACCTCCCGAGGACAACATCGAGTCCATATTCGAATGCGCAAAGAAACTCGCCAGGACCTCCAGCTACGGAGGCGGAGTGGGTATCGATCTGTCCAAGCTGTCGCCCCGCGGTGCCAAGATCAACAACACCGCATCCGTAACGTCAGGAGCAGTATCCTTCACCGACCTCTATTCCATGGTCACGGGACTTATCGGACAACATGGGAGAAGGGGTGCACTCATGCTCTCCATCTCCTGCGAGCACCCCGACGTCGAGGAGTTCATGGCGGTCAAGACCGACCTCGACCGTGTCACCAAGGCCAACATGTCCATCAGGATGACCGACGAGTTCATGAACTGCGTCAGAAACAGGGAGTACTTCCGTCAGGTCTTCACCCGTCCCGAGACCGGACAGACCATCGAGAAGATGCTGGATTCCGCGGCGTTCTTCGACAAGCTCTGTTACGCCAACTGGGATTTCGGAGAGCCCGGGTGTCTCTTCTGGGACAGGATCAGTTCTTGGAACCTCCTATCCGAGTTCCCCGATTACGAGTATGCGGGTACCAATCCCTGTGCGGAGGAACCCCTTCCCGCCGGAGGAAGCTGTCTCCTCGGATCCATGAACCTCGCCGCGTTCGTCAAGGACAAGGAATTCCAGGACGAGGAGTTCAGGGAGGCAGTCCGTATCTGCGTCAGGGCGCTCAACGATGTTCTCGATGAGGGTCTTCCCCTCCACCCGCTGCAGGAGCAGAGGGACTCCGTCTCCCAGTGGAGACAGATCGGACTCGGTATCATGGGTCTCGCCGACATGCTGATCAAGATGGAGATCACCTACGGTTCCAAAGAGGCGCTGGAACTCTGCAGAAGGATCGGACTCATCATGGCGGACACTGCCATATCCGAATCCGCACGTCTCGCAGAGAAGTACGGTGCATTCCCCAAGTGCAACATCGAACAGATCCTGCTGTCCCCCTACTTCAAGGAGAACGCGTCCCCCGAGACCGTTGAAGAGGTCAGGAGATTCGGACTCAGGAACTCCCAGCTGCTCACCATAGCACCCACCGGTACACTGTCCACCATGCTGGGCATATCCGGAGGTATAGAACCCATATTCGCAACCAACTACACCAGGAGGACCACGTCGCTGTCCGACCACGACGAATACCACAAGGTCTACACTCCTGTCGTCAAGGAATACATGGATGCCCATGGCATGACCGACGACGAGCACCTTCCCGAATTCTTCGTGACCGCACAGAACCTGGACTACAAGCAGAGGCTCAACATGCAGGGTACCTGGCAGATGCACATCGACGCATCCATCAGCTCCACCGTCAACCTGAGGGAGGACTTCCCCCAGGGGGATGTGTACGACCTCTACATGTACGCCTGGCAGATCGGATGCAAGGGCGTGACCGTCTTCAGGGACGGATGCAAGCGCCTCGGCATCCTCACCACCAAGGATGACAAGAAGGAGACCAAGAAGGGCTCCAGCGAGAGAGGAGTCGTCGCCGAGGTAGGGGACAACGTCATCGGAAAGAAGAGAAAGCTCATGACCGGATGCGGAAGCCTGCACTGCACGGCGTTCTTCAACCCCAATACCGGCGAACTGATGGAGGCATACCTCAACAAGGGATCCACCGGAGGATGCAACAACTTCATGATCGGACTCTCCAGGATGATCTCCCTCGCCGCCAGGAGCGGATGCGACATACATGAGATCGTCGGACAGCTTCAGAGCTGCGGATCATGTCCGTCCTACTCCGTACGTTCCGCCACCAAGAAGGACACCAGCAAAGGAAGCTGCTGTCCCATGGCCGTGGGTTACGCGCTCCTGGAGATGGATGCGGAGATGAAGAGACAGCTCGGTCTCGCCAAGGAACCCGAGAAGGAAGCCGGCCCGGAGAAGATCATCAACCCCTGCCCCAACTGCGGTGACGAACTTAAGTTCGAGGGCGGATGCAACATCTGCAAATCCTGCGGATGGACCAAGTGCGAGTGATCGCACACATTTCCCCGTCCGCAGGGACGGGGCCCTATTATCAACTATAATCATATACACTTCCGTTCGTAAGATGACATTCATCGTGATCGAGGGAGTGGACGGATCCGGGAAGGATAGTGCGGCGGACATGGCCGCAAAGATACTCGGATCATGCGGAAGGAAGGCGATCTGCCACCGCCACCCCGACAAGAGCAACATATTCGGCAAGATAGAATCCATATGCCTTCTCAGAGAGGGTAACCTATCGAAATATATCCTGTCCGTATCGTACGTTCTGGACCTTCTGGTCTCGGTCATACGCATGAAGGGTGAGGATGCGGATGATGTCATATTCGTCAGATACCACATGGCCGCGCTGTATCTGGACGGGTGCATCCCCAGGATGTTGTTCCGTCTCATGCATGCCGTATTCCCCGAGCCGGACATAGGCATACTGATAGACGTTCCGACGGAGACCGCGATAGAGAGGATAGAATCCCGCGGTCATGACCGGGAGGTGTTCGAAAACATCGAAAGGATATCCTCCGTACGCGAGAGGATGATCGATTCGGCAAACGACATGGGATGGTACGTGGTGGACAACAGCGGTACGCGTTCCAAACTGGGGACGGCACTGGAAAAGATCCTGAAAAAACGTCTTTATTAATATCGCACATACATATCGGTAGTGCGTACGGTGATCCGATGAATCTAGCCTACGTCGTGCTCCTGATACTGTTCGTTATATATGTCCCGATATACCTGTATATTCGCAAAAGCGACAAGGCACGCGAGGCAGGATTTGATACCTGGGGCCCCGCGGTCATGATCAGGACCAGATGGGGCCTCGGAATGATGGACCGTGCGGGATCGCATAAGAGACTGTGGCATGCGTTTGGAACATTCTCTCTGCTGATCTCGTTCCTGCTGATGCTGACCATCATCGGCATACTGGTGTTGGATGTCGCCATGCTCCCTTCGATGATATCGTCGGGAAAGACCATAGGCATAGAATATGCATTTGCGATCCCCGGACTCAACCCCATGCTACCGTTGGTGTACGGTATCATCGGTCTGGTGATCGCCATGGTCGTGCACGAATTGGCACACGGCATACAATCGCGTGCCAACGATGTCACCGTGAAGTCATCCGGGATATTGTACGGAGTGGTCCCCCTTGGAGCGTTCGTGGAACCCGATGACGAAGAGGTCCGCGAATCTTCCCGCAGGACCAGGATGCACATATTCGCCGCAGGCATAACCACCAACTTCGTCACGGCGGCCGTTCTTTTCGTCGTTATGTTCGCCACACTCAACGGATGCATGACATCCGATCACGGCGACAACCCCGCCATATATGCGGAGACGTATGACATCGGCATACCCGTGTCCGCCATAATCACGGGTATCGACGGTACTGAGATAGAGGATTACGGACAGTTCACTGATTACCTCAAGGCACACGGTACACCGGGAATGGATACGTACGACGTCACATACCTCTACAAGGGCACCGTAGATACGGTGAACGATGTGAGATTGGGTGTCTACATGAACTCCATCATCAAAGGATCGCCGGCCGACAAGGCGGGTATCCCGGCAGGGTCATATCTTCTCAGGATGTCCGACGGGATCAATGATACCAACATAGACATACCCTCCGATTTCACATATTTCATGAGCACCGTATTGCCGGGGGACACGATCTCGGCCACATACATGACCTCCAACGGCACGGAGAACACCGTGTCCATGATCGCCGGGGAGAGGAACGGAAAAGCGTTCTTCGGTGCCACCGCGACCATATCGGGACTGAACATAATCACCCCCAATGAGATGCTGGATGCGGGGATCAATCCGTTCCACGGAAGGTCCACCATATCCGAATACGCTATTGGTGTCATCTCATACATCGGAGCCCCGATAAGAGGATTCTCCCCAATCCCGGAAAGCTGTGCATGGTGGTACGAGTGCACCGTGATGGACACAGATACGTTCTGGATAATCATCTATGTGATCTATTGGACCTTCTGGCTGAATCTTGTTCTGGGAGTGTCCAACGCCCTTCCGGCGATGCCGTTCGACGGAGGATATCTGTTCAAGGACGGTATGGACTGGCTACTGGAGAGGATGGGTGTGAGCGACATACCTCAACGCGAGAATCTCGTCAACGTGTTCACAAACTTCGTATCATCCGCGATGTTGCTGATAATGATACTGATCGTGATAGTCATGGTAATATGATGTCCCCGCTCCCGTCCATGATTATGCGCTCGGCCCAGACCAGTTTGCGCATCTTCGTGACGGGATCGGAACCATCCTTGACTGCAGGTCTCTTGAAATCGAAACCCCTGAGCTCTATCGACGATGAACCGAAATGCCTTGCTATGCACACGGCACGATCCCCGTCGGTGAAACCTCCATAATTACGGATGACGTTATCCGGAACGGACTGTGTGGTCAGGATCACCGGACCTTTGAACTCTCTGCAGTATTTCATGATGAGATCGGAATTGTCGCCGTGTGCGTGCATGAACGTGATAGCGCCTTCGGCGGAGGCCTCTATCTGAGAGCCGATGTCACCGTCCAGATCCGTCACCACGATGTCCGGCACAATCTCCTTCATGACGATCTCCGTGGCCGAACCCGCGGCTATGACCGTCCTGCCGGACAGTCCGGTGAGATCAGGGTCCGCAGGACCGATCACCGCAACATCCTTGCCAAGGATGTCGTACATATCATCGTCATCTATGAGATCCGCCATCTGCATCAATGCCTTCAGTAACCTGGCGGACGATTCGTCGGAGGAGCGGTCGTATCCCATATCGTCGAGGATACGTTCGTACATAGGTTCCCATTCTTCGAACTTCATCAGGAACGATCCTTCCTGCTATTGAAATATCTGGAGAAATTGGACTGCAGGATGGATGCGGTGACCGCGAACACGATACCTATCGCCAATTCGAAGATTATATAGATGTTCTCCACGGCTCCGAAACCAAGGAATGAGGACAGGACATCCAGAATACCCTGTATCAGGAATCCCAGTCCGATGACCGCGACGGTACCGATCATGAAACTGCGGTTGATCTTCTTCATCCTGATGAAGTTGTTGACCACCTTTCCCATGTCCCAGAACATGACGGCGAAGATGAACGGCCAGAGGGCACTGGAACCGAACTTCGTTATCACATACATTGGGTCCATGATCTGCGTGTCCCATACGGCATACACACCCAATATGCCTCCAACGCACAGCAACGCTATCGATATCAATGCGAATGTGATGGCCACGTTCCCACTGCGTATGTTCTTCATACCGTATTCTATATAGTCCATGAAACGGTCGATCATGCCGTATCCGTGAAGACACAGGAACAACCCCAGTATCAGAGATACCACCGACCATGTCTGACCATAGATGTATTCGTTGTTCTTCGTCGCATAGAAGGCGACGATACCCTCAATCAGGAATATCATACCCATTATGGCCAGTATGCCTCCTATAGGCACCAGGAACCTCTTCTTCTTATCCGGATCGCTGATCATCTTGGCGATGACATACAACGTGCTCTCCAGACCGGGGGCCTGCTTGACATACACCTTCTTCACGGAGTCTATCGGCACACGCGAAGATACGATCGGGTTGATGAACTCGTCCTCGGCCCCGTCACCCACCAACATCACCCTCTGTGGTTTCACGGTATCGAGTACGATCTCCAACTGGTCTATGATGATGGAATCGGATTTGTGTCCTACCTTCTCGTCACCGCAAAGGAGGGCGATCTCGACGGACCTGCCGTCATCCTTCAGATCGTTATACATCTTGATCGCCGCGAAAAGACCGTTGACATCGGAATCCTCGGGATCGGCCATACCGAGAGCCATGGCTGCCTCTCTGCATGCATCGATACCTATCAATGGGGATTCCACTCCCGCTTTCACTCCGAAGTCGTTGTCCCTGTCCACCGTGAGGACAAGGGTCTTCTCGTTCTTCACGATGAATCATTGACGAGGATGGATTTAACTATTGCTTGATACCGTCGATATGCATCCGGACGGCGGAGAGGTAGTTTTAAACCAGCCATCGCCATTAACGACACATGCGCATCAGATGGCACGGCCATTCATGTTTCGAGATATCCACCGAAGGTACGACTATTGTTCTGGATCCTCACGACGGCAAATCCCTGGGGATAAAGACACCTTCGGCGACGGCGGATCTGGTACTCATATCCCACGACCATTACGATCACAACGCATCCCGTTCCATAGACGGAAACTTCAAGACATATTCCATGAAGAACGGAAGGTTCGAATTCAAGAACATCCCGTTCTACGGTCTGTCCACCTTCCACGACGGGGAGGAGGGCAGGATCAGAGGGATGAACACGATGTACAGGTTCACCATCGAAGGCATGACCTTATGCCACTGCGGGGACCTCGGATGCATCCCCAACCAGAAGATCATCAACGCCATAAAGGAAGTGGATTTCCTCTTCGTTCCCGTAGGCGGCACATACACATTGGAGAAACCGGAACTCAAACAGTTCATCGAGATGGTCAATCCCCGCATCATTGTCCCTATGCACTATAGGTTCGGAGGACTCACCATACCCATCGCAGGCGTGGATGACTTCCTTGAAATGATCCCCGAGGATTTTATAGAGTACGTGGGCAACTCCGTCGATATTATGAAGGACGAACTGCCCGAGATAAAAGAATGCTGGGTGTTCGACAGAAGATGAGCAGGTGCTCAATAGAGCACCAGCGCATCCTCCAATTTTCCCATCTCGATAGGTGTGGTCATCTCGCCGATGAGCGCACCCTTCGAATTGGCAAGGACACAGGCGGAAAGCGTACGGCAACCGTGATTGAGTGTCGTACGTACCGCCTCCACCTTGAGGACATCCTTGATGAGTGCCATATCCGCCTCGGTCGCACCGGGGTGGACCGCCGCACCTTTGTTGGTAGCGACACAGACCGAACCGACCGTGTTGATACCAGCGATGGTGCCACGTACACACTCAACGCCGAGAGCGTCCTCGACCTGCTTCAGAGAAGAATCGTCGATCTCGGGATTGACGATAGCACCGAAGTCGTTGACGAGGATGTTGTTGCCTGCGGCATTTAGGTTGTCCCTGAGAAGGGCCACAGGGAGGACCTTCCTTATTACGGAAAGCTCGTCCTCCTCTGCAAGCCCGGAAACTATTGCACCGTTGGAATTGATCGCCATCAGCGAACCGATCACGAATGATCCGGCCACCGATGTCGTGATCCCTTCGACGCCGAGGGTCTCCTCGATCTCGGAGACGTATTCGTCACCGATGTTGGAGGCTACGAATGCGTAGCTCTCGCTGACACGCGAGTAAACTCCGAGATTAGGGTTTCCGGCGAACTGCGAGAGCCTCATCATCCGCATCACTCCTTCTCTTCGGGGAGGGTGACCTCGACAAGTCCGTCATCGAACTTGACTGCCTTGACGGTGATCTTGCTGGGAGGGTTCTGGATTCCCCTCTCCCAGATCTTCTCGCTGACAGGCATGTCGATCCAGACCTTGTCCTCGTCGGCCTTCATGTGCCTTGCGATGAAGGACCTGACTTCCTTGACGGCGCGGTTCGCCCTGCGGGTGCGGGGGACGTTCTTTGCGGCCTTGAGGGGCACAGTGATGATCCTTGCGGTCTCTTCTGCCATCCTACTCACTCCTTAAGTTTGCTCATGCGCCAGTTCCTTCTCTTGGGGTGGCGGAGGAACTGCCTGTTCGTTCTCATCATGACCCAGGCGGGGACACGGCGGTTCTGCTTGGTGGCCTTGTTGAGCCTGGCTTTCATTGCTGGAGGTTTAGTTGAACTCATATTATCTCCTCTCGATGGTGATCTCCCTGTGCTGAGGGGCGATCTGCCTCAGGATGTTTCTGAGCATGTCGTCGGTGACGATACCCTGCAGCCTTCCGGACTGTGCGAGGTTGATGAGTTGCATCTCGACCATGTTGCACATCTCCGCGTTGGCTATTCTGAGATTGGAGAGTCTGTCCCTTGCTTCAGGCGAGAGGATCTGCCTCAGGACCATCTGCTTCTGGATCTCCATCTGCTGGCGTCTCTGCTCCGCAGCCTGCTGCTGGGCCATTGCCTGCTGCTGGCTGTTCTGCATCTCTGCCATCCTTCTCTGTCTAATTGCTTCCAATTCAGGGTCTTCCATGCTCAACACCTCTTCAGGCCTTCATCTCGTCGTAAACCTCTTTGGCGGTGTTGTCCAGGAGGGACATTCCGCTGGGGCTGATTCCGCGGCCCTTCTTCTCGACGGAGACAAGATATCCAGCTTTCTCGAGCTGCATCATGCACTTCCTAGCGATGTTACGGCTTCCCTTGATTGCCCTGTTAGGCATCGAACCCTTGTCGGCGTATCCACCGTACTCGGCTGCGAGCCTGGAGGATCCCATGGGACCCTTTACATAGAGCTTCCTCAGGATTGCTGCGGACCTGGTGTACCACCAGTCATCCTGTGCGGGAGCCTTCTCAGTGTGCCTGCCGGTCTTAACGAACTCGGCCCATGCGGGCGCCTCGATCGCATCGCAGCTCTTGAGCTTCTCTGCGACCTTGAGGATGAGTTTCTCTGCAGGAACGTCATAGACGGTTACCATTTTTCATACCTCTTTCAACGTCCGCCGGTCACTGGGGACATACGGACGTTAATGAGGGCTTGTATGCAACATGATGTATATAAGCATTGCTAACTAGCAGTAATCTAAAAAGCGACTCCCGCACGTTCGGTCAACGACCCCCGTACGGCCTGCAGACGAAATGTCCGCCACGGGCAGAATGATGCGGTGCATCAGTCTGACTAATCCGTAGATGGTCCATGTAATAATCCGTATTTAATCCCTTTGTTGATATCCGAAACAGGATCGAGAAGACACGTATCCCGACCGCCAACGATATGAATATGCCCGGACATACGGCAGATGTGAGATACGTCGTTGCGATCACGGGTGCATCGGGCTGTATGTACGGCATACGCCTTCTTCAGAACCTTCCCGGAGAGAAGATATTGGTGATATCCAAGATGGCCGAGAGGATCATCCCCCACGAGACGGGCATGTCCGTGGAAGAGGTGAAATCCATGGCGGATGTGGTGTTCGATGATGATGACCTGTTCGCTTCCATCTCGTCCGGCAGCTATCGCTTCGATGCCATGATCGTCGCTCCCTGCAGCGCATCGTCCCTCGGCAAGATATCCAACGGTCTTGCCGATACGCTGATAACTCGCGCGGCGGCCGTGGCCATGAAGGAATCCAGGAAACTCGTCCTCGTGGTCAGGGAGACTCCGAAGAGCGCCATACTCCTGGAGAACGAACTCAGACTCGCAAGATGCGGAGTCTGCATCCTGGATGCCAACCCCGGATACTATTCCAAGCCTCAGACCGTGGACGATATCATCGATTTCGTGGTCGGCAGATGTCTGGATCAGCTTTCGATAGAGCACGACCTCTACCGCAAGTGGGAATGAATTATAACCGGATATCGCATTCCGCCTAGTGTATGAGAGGACGGTCATCGATACCGCTGGCCATCGTCATCGTGATCATGCTGTCGGCAGCACCATTCCTTATGTCACAGGATGCCGTATCATCGGACCAGCCTGTGACCGTCACGTTCCATGATTCCGATGGAGGGGTATGCGCATCATCGGAATGGAGTTACCGCGAGACACCCTACTTCACCGATACCGAACCGACACCTCCCGAAGGGAAACGTTTCGTAGGGTGGAACACCGTCCGCGGATCGTCGTCCGCCATGGTCATCCCTCCCGCCGAACACGACACCGATTACTATCCTGTTTTCGCACCCGAGGAGGATACCGTATCGATCGCCATGGATCCGAACAACGGCAAGGACACCATACGTACGATATACAGGATGTCCGGAAAGGAGTTCGCGATACCTACCATACATGAGATGGGCATCACCTCCCCCGGCACCGAAGGCACATTCATATTGGACTCCTGGGAGGACGGTTCCGGCGGACATCATACACCCGGAACAATGTGCACCGCCGAGAACGGACTGCGTCTGAAGGCGATATGGATGCGTGCAGTCGCCGAGACCCCCGTTATACCGGAGTTGCCGGAGACCGTTGAGATCGAAAGGTTCTCCGAGAGGACACTGTCATACCCGTGCACAGGAGTCACGGACGGTACGGTGACCTATGAGTGGTTCTTGAGGGATGGTCCGTCATCGTCATGTATAGGGGTGGATCGCGACCTGGAATTGCCGTACGGGATGGTCTGCTACCCCGGCACATATTATATATTCTATATTGCGACCTGCACGGACCCGTACGCGGTGGAGCACATATCGTACTCCATGTCCGATGACATCAGGATATCCGTGAAGGAGGAGTACGTACTGTCGATATCCGGAACCGACATCTGTATCCTGACCCCTTCCGGAGGGAATGTATCTCTTCCGAATACGATAGACGGGCGTGTTCTGAAAGGATTGGTGACCGATACCGGTTACACCATCCCTCTTGACGGCACCTACGCCATGCCGTCCCATGACATCACGGCGATACCCGTGTTCGAGGATGTCGTTTACGAATTGGGACTCATGTCCGAAGGCCGCAAGATCGGGAGCGTACATTCCGATGACGGTATCATATCAGTCCCCGGATGTACTGAAATCAGGGAAGGGTACGTATTCTCGGGATGGTCGTACGACGGGACCGTATTCTTAGAGGGCGACGTCCTGATACTGGACAGGGATTCGTCCATGACCGCGATATGGGTTCCATGCAAGACCGTATGCATGATGGACGGAAAGGAACATGTCGGGAACGAGGTCACGTTGCCCGCAGAAGGGATACTCATGTGGTATGACGACGATGGCGAAGGATATCTCCCCGGGGAGACCGTGAAGATAATGGACGGTATGTCGTTCACATCCGTACCGCTCTGATCGTCCAATACCGATGGCGACCGATATCAATAACTATGGAACCGTCGTTAAGCGATTCGACGCAGGGGTAGTCAAGCTTGGCCAACGGCGCAGGACTTAGGATCCTGTCCTTAGTGGTTCTTGGGTTCAAATCCCAACCCCCGCACCATATACATATCGGTTCTTTGCGACATTACCACTGACAGCTACGAACGTCGATGATACGAATCCTCGATTTCCGGATTCTAACCATGGAATTGATGATTTCGAGTTCCTCTCTTCAACATACCTATCCAACACTCTTCAGGGACGTTTATCCGTCACACCGAGACACCGTCCGGTGACATTGGCGGCGTATCCTTCATCGGTTCCACACCATTCGTATCGAACAACGATGTGAAATCACCGTTCTTCCGTATCCGGGGGACATCGACAAGCATCACCCTCCCGCATTTCGGACGCCTCATGCGTGGATTGCACAACCGATATGGCATTCCATGTCTAAGAGATCCATGTACTGCTAGGCCCTTCCGTGTCTATCGTAACCCTTGCATGAGCATCCGTGGTCTAGAAGGATATGTTCCACTTTACCCTTGGAACGGATGCGTATATCGACTCTGGTCTCGGTGTCATCGATGTTCATCAAGAACACCTCCCATGAATCCGACAGGGGCAGGGCCCTGGTGAACAGTTTCTCCGCACACTTGCTCATGCGTAATACGTTGCATTCCTGTGAAATGAAGGGTTCTTAAGCCCCTCGATCGGGCCCACTTCATAAAACCGCTGGCCTACAGAAAATATAGAAGAGACCAATAACCTGTCAAATCCGTTAAATAGCTCATTTCAATCAAAGATATCCGTATCGGTACATCCGATCTCATGATACGGGAGCGATCACGTGACGGTGCTGGACAGAGTTATCGAAGCCGCGAAGGAAGCAGGAAGGATGATGAGGGACAGCAAGGACCTCAGCATCAAGGACAAGGGTTCCAAGGACAACCATGTCACAAACATGGACGTGGCCGTACAGGAATTCCTCAGAGACAGACTTCTGGATATCCTCCCGGGATCCCTGTTCATCGGAGAGGAGAGCGATTATCCCGATTCCGACTCTGAATTCTGCTGGATCGTGGACCCCATAGACGGCACCACCAATTTCATCAGACACATCCCCGTGAGCGTTACATCCATTGCATTGGTACACAACGGGAGGCCCGTGCTCGGAGTCGTGTTCAACCCGTACACCGACGAACTCTTCTGTGCGGAGGAGGGGAAGGGATCCACGCTCAACGGGGCCCCGATACATGTATCCGACAGGGCGTTCGAGAACTCGATAATCTGTCTATCATGGGGTGCGTATGACAAGAGCGGATCCCGCAAAGCGTTCGCGGTATCCGAGGATGTGTACGGAAGGTGCGAGGACATCAGAAGGACCGGTGCGGCCGCTTATGAACTGTGCAAGATCGCCGAGGGATGCGTGGAGATGTTGTTCGAACCCATCCTGTACCCGTGGGACCATGCGGCCGCAACCGTCATCATAAGGGAGGCGGGCGGATGTGTCGCCGGTGTGGACGGTGAAGCCGACCTAAGAAGCAGGGATATGGTCGTTGCCGCCAACAATGAAGAAAATCTTGAGATCCTGCGCGGAACGGTGAAAAGACACTACCGCTGACCGCGCAGGCATCCTTATCAATCGTGTTTATGCCTGCAGCTGCATTCACTGTCATGGTGATGATCATGGTCGTGATGGCCGTGGTCATGGTGGTGTCCGCAGCTGCATTCGCCGTCATGATGATGATCATGGTCGTGATGATCGTGGTCATGGTGGTGTCCACAACCGCAATCGTGATCATGATGATGGTGATGGGGTGTGACTCCGCCCTCCAATACCATGTTGACGCCGGAATCCTCCAACGCATGGATCACGGTGTGTCTCAAACGGTCCTCCTCCACATCGAGGACGGCCGCCATGAACGAGAAGTCCGCACGTCTGCACGGTCTCACCTTACCGCGGAACATGACGCCCTCCCTGAGATCGGTGAGATTCATGGTCACCGTGGAATCATCGGAGGTGACGGCCATCTTTATGTGACCCATGAGTGCACCGGCCTCCCTCTCGACCCATCTTCCGACATCCGTGAGTGCATTGGCCAGCCTCGCTTCGACATCCGCGTTGAAACCGTTGATCTCTCCGTTGATACCGACCGCGATTCCTCCGGCCTCCTCTGCTGAATTGAATTCGCTCATAAACAGACCTCGTTGAGCACAATATCCATGCCTTCTCCCGTCAATGCGGATACCTTGTAAAGCTTGCCGCAGATACCGCGATCCCTGATCCAGGCCTCGGTGAACTGCTGATCCTCGGCGGATGCGATATCGGCCTTGTTCATCAGCACCGCACCGGAACCGTCCAACTGCTCGGCCATGAACCTCTCCTTCTTGGAAACGAACAGTCTGAACCTGACCGGGTCCACGACACCGATTATATCGGACGTATAATCACCGAAATCCGGTATCTCGGATATCGCTTCGATGATCTTCCCCGGTATCGCTAGACCTGTGGGTTCGATGAGCATGATCTCGGGCTGAAGATCCCTCCTCACATTGCGGACGGCGATCTGGAGTTCCGCAGAAAGGGAACAACACACGCATCCATCCGGAAGCTCGACGGTATTGTAGCCCTCGGCCTTCAACGTGGCACCGTCCACACCTATGTCGCCCATCTCGTTGACGAGCACCGCCACCTTCTTTCCCGAACGGATGTAGTGATTGGCGATCCTCATGAGCAATGTGGTCTTCCCGCTTCCGAGAAATCCGCCCAACACATGGATATGCATATCCGCCATATCTATCGGCTCATAGTTAAACTGTATGCAACGTACGGAATCCTCCCCTCCCGGCATGTCCGGGAGGATCAGTTCTCCATGACGTTCTCCTTCTCGAGCTCCGTCAGAATCCTCTTGCGGAGCGCGGTGAATTCGGGTGCGGCCCTGTCCCTCGGACGCGGCCAATCCACATCGATGATCTCTTTGATGGTGGAAGGGCGCTTGGAGAGCATGACCACTCTGTCCGAGAGGAACAATGCCTCGTCCACGGAGTGTGTGATGAAGATGATGGTCCTCTCGCTGTGGGTGATGATCTTCGTGAGCTGTTCCTGCATGATGTTCCTGGTCTGTGCGTCCAACGCACCGAACGGTTCGTCCATCAGGATGACTGCGGGATGCATCACCAATGCACGTGCGATACCCACGCGCTGTTTCATACCTCCGGATAGCTCGTGGATGCGGGAATTGGCGAACTTCTCCAGTCCGACGGCGCGGATGTACTTCATCGCCCTCTCCTCACGCTCCTGTTTGGGAACGCCTGCGACCTCCATTCCGAACTCCACGTTCTGGAGGACGGTCCTCCACGGGAACAATGCGAAGTCCTGGAACACCATGCCCCTGTCGGAACCGGCGGTGGTGCACTCCCTTCCGTCGATGGTGATCCTTCCGCTGGTAGGTTGGAGCAATCCTGCGATGGAACGTAGGATGGTGGTCTTTCCGCATCCGGACGGTCCGATGATCGATATGAGCTCTCCTTTCTTCACGTCCAACGTGAAATCATCCACGGCGACGGTCTCGGAATCGTCCGTGCGGTATACCACACGGAGATTCTCGATCTTCATCAGAGTCTCCCCTTCGGGGATGTGTTTGTAGAGCTCGTCGGTTCTGTCGGCCCTGACACGGTCCGCGGAACTGTACTTCTTGCCTTCGATCTTTATCTTCGGTCTATCGGACATCAGGCATCAATCCCCATTCTCTTGGATACGGTCTTGTGGACATACTCCGCGATACCGGTGGTCAGAAGTCCCAACACCGCAATGATGACCAATCCCGCATATGCCTGCGGGAACGCACTGTTGGCGATCATGTTCGCTACGTAGAAACCGATACCTCCCAGCGGGTTGGCGTAAAGCTCCGCGGCAACGATACACATCCATCCGATACCGAGACCGATCTTCACTCCGTTCATGATATACGGGATGGTGGAGGGAACGAGGATCTTCAGGAAGATCTGTGCGTTGCTGGCACCCAGTGTCTTTGCTGCGTCCACAAGCGTCTTATCGATCTTCTGGACACCGAATATGGTATTTGTGAGCAAGGGGAAGAAGATTCCCACGAACACGACCATTATGGCACCCATGTTGTATCTGAACAATAAAATGAATACCGGGGCCCAGGCGATCGGAGCGATCGGCCTGAGGACCTCGATAGCGGGAGTCATCAACTCCCTGAAGGTTTTGAAATTACCCATCAACAGACCCAAGGGTATGGCTATCACGGCGGCCATGAGGAAACCTTCCACGAACTTCGTGAGACTCGCGGTGATGTAATCCTCTGCGGTCCTGCCGGTGATGCCGTCCCCTTCGTTGAACAGTTCGATAAGTGCATCGAAGGTCTCCATAGGGGTCGGAATTGCAACATTCTTCGTTATTACGGAGATCATCGTCCAAGTCCACAGGAACATCGTCAGAGATATCGCTGTGATGATCAAAGATCTCGCCATACGGTGATACTTGTTGTGCTTATCGTACTTCAGGGCCATGTTTCACCTGCCATCAAGCGGTTATGTATCCGGAGTTGACAGTGGTAATCGTCGCCGGAGGTGCACCCAGGAATCCGTACTGGGCCTCTCCGTTGACAATAGAGGTCGCAACACCTCCACCATTGGTGTTCTCGACAATGCTGAGGGTGATTCCGGAGAAGAATCCCTGCTCGGATGCCCAGTGGATTGCGATCTGATGGATGTCACCGGAGATCACTGCCACCTTTATAGTGGTGTTACCATTGTCCTCATATTTGTTGGTGATTGCTCCCTTGATGTAGGAATCATCGACGAACTTGTCTGCGAATGCAGAGGGGTTTACGATCTCGTTCTTCAAAACCTCGTTCTTGGCCAGGTTGACAACCAGGTCTGCGATGGATGCTTTGAGACCGGAAAGGTCTCCGCCGTTGTCGTCCGCGTACAGGTAGTTGATGTTCGCGAGTGCGGCTTTAGTGGATTCGGTCTTTCCTTTAAGGGCGGGGACCTTTTCCTCGACGAATTTCAGGAAATCCGAGTAATCCTGGGATTTGGGATCTAAAAGAATCCTGTTGATATCGTCGACCGATTTGATGTATCCCTGCAGGAATCTCTCGGTGGTCTCCACGTTGCTCTTCATGTACTTCTCGTTACCTGCGATGACACAGCATGTGTGGTTCGGGAAGATGTCGTTGGTAAGAGCGAGCTGCACATACCCCTCATTTGCGATTACGACCTGGTGCTGGGGCTCCCAGATGATCCCTCCGTCTATGACGGTATTGGAGATGATCTTATCGGAGGATGCCATTCCGGAATCGTAATACATTGCACCCTTTCCAGTACCTTTTCCGGTGAGTTTGAAATCCAAACCCATGGTGTGGGCGAGGTCTGCAAGCTGTGTGTGCTGGATCGTGGGGGTTCCGGGCGTTCCAAACGTGAGACCGTCCCATGCGGACTTGTTGTCTGCCGTAACCGTCCATTTATCACCCACTACCGTGAAGAACGATGTCCCGTTCGCCTTATTCACAGGCATGTCGTTCGCATCGAACTCCACAAGATCTGCCTTGATGTATATTCCCGATCCTTCGGAGTTGACCCTGGATATAATATTGAATCTGGAATCGTCAGTGTTGTTGCCGTCATTGTTGAGTATGACGAAAGCGGATGCTCCGCCCACCACAACGACTGCAGCTATGATTATCGCGATCACTTTCGTATCCATTGATATCGAAATGAGATTCTCTGGTGCACATATAACCTTTTTTAATAATATTTATACAAAAAGGATAATCTACAATGGATTAACTAATCAAAGGACAACACAGAAATGACGATCCGACAGGCGGGAAGACGCCTGCCGGACCGGGAATTTAAAGGATTATCAGATATCCCTGAAGGATATCGAATACTGCATCTTCTTGGCACCGAAGTACTCCTTGCAGAACTCAGCGGTCCTCTCCGGGAGGAATGCTTTGCAGGAGAACACGTCTATGAACGCCCTGTCGGTGTCCTCAGCGAAATGTCCGGAGATCTGAGAGGTCTCGATCAACTGGATCAGAGAATACCCCATGACCTTGGGTTCGGCACCGAAGTGGACCACGATGGGTTCGCCGTATCTCTTCATATCGATGTACTTTGCGAGATCGATCGCGAACTGGGTGATGACCTCTCCGCTGCTGATCCTCTCGTGATCGCATTCGCCGAGATCCACGGAGACCATAAGGCCCCAGTGGTTTTCGTCATTGTACTTCTTCATGCAAGCCTCATCGGAGATGAGTTCGCCTGAGTAAGGGCTCATACTGTACATTCGTTCACCTCAGACGGATGATACCGCCTTGGAACCGATAAATCGGGTTTCCGGATTTAAAACTGTTATCTCAAAGTGACAATTGAAAGATTCATTTGTCTCTCACGTGACTTTCACGACACAAATCCATCAAAACATCATCGACCAATTCGCGTAACCGTGAAATACGGATTCCGAGGATTACGAGGAACAGTGATCGAACATGGGTTCCGAAGTGTATTTCACAGACCTCGAGACAGGATATTCCGGCAGCCGTATCGAAAAACTCGACAATCTCATCAGGAAATCCGGACTGGACAGGATCGATATGGAGAAGAAGTTCGTCGCCATCAAGATGCACTTCGGAGAGATGGGCAACCTGTCGTTCCTCAGGCACAACTACGCCAAGGTGGTCGTAGATTATGTGAAGGAGAGGGGAGGGATCCCCTTCCTCACCGACTGCAACACACTTTACGTAGGCAAGAGGAAGCACGCAGTCGAACACCTGGAGACGGCGTTCACCAACGGATTCAACCCATATTCGGTAGGATGCCCGGTCATCATCGCGGACGGTCTGAAAGGGGACGATGATGTTGAGATCCCGATAGACGGCGAGATGGTCAGAGCCGCCAAGATCGGAAGGTCCATCGCGGATGCCGACGTAATAATAACACTCAACCACTTCAAATGCCACGAGCTCACCGGGATCGGAGGGGCCATCAAGAACCTAGCCATGGGATGCGCATCGCGCAGAGGGAAGATGGAACAGCACAGCGAGGGCAAACCTCTCATCAACGACAAGAAGTGCAAAGGATGCGGCGTATGCCCCGAGCGTTGCGGCTCCGATGCGATAACCATCTCCGATCACAAGGCTTCGATCGACCACGATAAGTGTACCGGATGCGGGATGTGTCTGTCCGCATGCAGATTCGATGCCATCGATGCGAACATGGATTCCTCGTCCGCCATCATATGCAAGAAGATGGCGGAATACGCGACAGCTGCGGTACTCAACAAACCCAACTTCCACATATCCCTGGCGATCGACATCACACCGTACTGCGACTGTCACGATGGTAACGAGATGTACGTCGTCCCCGACGTGGGATTCTTCGCCTCGTTCGACCCCGTCGCCCTGGATACCGCATGCGCAGATGCCGTGAACAAACAACCTAGGATCGCGGGCACCATGAGTGACAGGGAATCTGATAGAGACCTGTTCGGATGCATCCACGAGATAACCGAATGGGATGCACAGACCGCACATGCGGAGAGGATGGGTCTCGGTGTGAGATCCTATGAGATAAAGAAAGTCTGATCTTTTAATGGAGGGTACCGTCCCTGAGGACGTACCCTCCGGTTTATACTCAGAACTCGCGCCTAAGGAACAATATGAATGATCCAACGAGTGCGACTACACCCCATGCAAGCATGGTGAATGTGTCCTTCAGTACATCGGGTGCACTGACGGACATGCTACCGAACATCTCTCCGATGGCTCCGAAGGTCCAGGATCCGGAATCGACCATCACGGTATTCAGGAATTCAGATGCCAAGACTCCCGGAGGGAACGTGGTGGATGCTGCGATGAGAGCGGATGCGTACGCATTGAAGTCGATGAAACTTCCGGGATCCATCATCATCTGGGCCATGAGCTGGAGCTGTTCGTTGGTGTAATCCCTGTATCCGGGCGAACAGTTGGATATGGATCCTGCCGCCTGATCGATCATCCAGGAGACGTTCATACCAGCAAGGCTGAGCACCATGGATGCTGCGGAGATGACCACCATCAACGCGACGAACGTGAGGATGGTTGCGGTGTTGGACTTCTTCATGAACGAACTGATCAACATCGCGATACCGATGCATCCGAATGCATAGGCACATGCGAGTCCGAAGGATACGGGGATACCGGAATCCACGGAACCGAACTGGATCACCATCATGAGGGATGCGTAGAGATAGTACAGCAGAACGAATCCAACGGTGACGATGAGGGATGCGGCAAGCTTTCCGAAGAAGATCGATGCCTTGCTTATCGGTCTTGTGAAGACGATGAGTGCGGTCCTCTCCTCGTACTCGGACACGATGGTGATGGATGCGAACAGGGTCGCGGCCATCAACACGATGAGCGGGGACATGGTGAGGTACATGGTGAGCATCTGTCCCTCCGAGAAGTCGGATCCTATGAGGAAGGGTGCGGACGTGAGTATCACCAATACGATTGCGAGAAGCACCAGGAAGAGGAGCATCCTCTTTCCGCTGAAGTACTTCTTGATCTCGTTCTTCATGACGACGTATGCCTGTCTTACGGATTCCAGGACAGGGTTGTCCATCTTGGCCATATTGGATTGGGACATGTGATCACTTGGTCTCCTTGATGAGATCGAGATACACGGTCTCGAGTGAATTCTCTATCTCCGAGAGGCTGAAGATCCTGATACCTAGCGAGCTGATATCGTTGAACAGCTTCTCCTGCTCGTACGCACCGCCCTTGATCTTGACGATACACTCGTTCCCGCCGTTGCGCTGTGCGTCGACGACGTTGTCGAGTCCCTTGATCCTCTCCAGGATCTGGGGGGTGGGCTCCTCCAGCATCCTTATGGTGATACCGCGGTAATCCGCGATTGCTTTCACCATGTCGATGGTGTCGTGGACCAGGAGCTTTCCGTGGTTGATCATCGCGACACGGTCGCAGAGGTCGCTGACCTCGTGGAGGATGTGCGAGGACATCATGATGGTGAGATCGTTGGTGTTGGTCCTGAGGTTCTTCAGGATCTCCCTCATCTCGGCCATACCCCTGGGATCCAATCCGGATGTGGGTTCATCGAGGATGATGACCTTGGGGTCGTTGAGAAGTGCCTGACCCAAGGCGATCCTCTGTCTCATTCCCTTGGAGAAGGTACCGAGCTTCTTGTCTCCCCACTCGGTCATCTTGACCTTCTCGAGGATCTCCTCGGTCTGTGCGGAAATGGATTCCCTGTCCATACCTATGATCTCGCCCACATACCTCATGGTCTGCCTGGGGGTGAGATACGGGTAGAATTCGGGAGTCTCCACGACGGTACCTACGTTCGACAACGCCTCGCGGGGGTTCGACACAACATCGATCCCGTTGAGATACGCCTGACCGGATGTCGCATGGATGAGATTGGTGAGGATCTTGAGCGTAGTGCTCTTTCCCGCACCGTTCGGTCCGAGGAATCCGGTGAAACTGTTCTTCTTGATCTCGAGGTTGAGATTGTCCACCGCTACGAAGGATCCGAACTCCCTCCTAAGGTTGACGATCTCTATCGGTTCACCTGACATGACCGCCCATCAGGAAAGCAATATTTAACATATTACGAAATACAGTCGCACGCATGTCCGCATACACGCACGTACTTATCAGGGATGATGGGCCTTAACGGCGATCGATCCCATGCACACATCGCATGGTGCGATCCGGACCCGCATGTGTTAACTCCGTAATGTTAACGTTCGGTTGATATACCCTCGGAAAGCGAACTATGTACCATGAAGCAGAACACCGCTTTCATGAGAAGAAGACTGAACAAGAACAAGAAAGGCGGGATCGAAGGACTGCCCCTGCAGCTCCTGATCATCATCGTCATCGCCAGCATCGGACTGGCCACCATGGTCGGATGGATGAACAGCATCGAGGAACCATCCACCATCGATGATGCGAAGGTCACCGTGAAGAAGATGAGCAACAGTTACTACGACGTGACCGTCACCGCATACGACAACAACGGAAACGTGATCGAAGGTGCGGACGTCGTCGTCAGCGGACTCGGAGCCAAGGCCTACACATACAGCAGTTCCGCATACAACGGCTCCACCGGGAACGTCCCTGCCGGAAAGACCCTGTCCTCCGGGACGGTGACCTTGAGGATAACACTCAACAACCTCGACGACTACGGATACCTGAACGTGGAGATCTCCAAACCCGGAATGTCCACCTACAAGACCACGGTGCTGGTGACGAAATGAGGATGAACAAGAAAGGGGTCATCTCGACCCCCATAAAACTCCTTATGATTTCTGTGATTTTGATCGTTTCATTCCCGATAATGGCGGGAGCACTCGAATCCGGGGAGAAAACGATGGACGTGAACACGATGGAGAACGAATCGAGGAGGATCGCTGATGCGGCCTCATCCGTGTACTATTCCGTTAACGGTGCGACACGTACCCTGGAGGTCAACATACCCGACGGATGCAGGATCGTGATCGGCGGAAAGGGTGACGATGCGTTCGCCATCCATATGTACTGCAACGGAAAATTATCATCCGAACACTGGATGGAGAAGCCGATCATCCCGTTCTCCGATATCACGGAGATATCCGGCACACGCACACTCAGCATTTCCTTCTCCGACGGCGCCACGGAGGTCAGGGTAATATGATGGAATTCATCCTGTCCCGTACCTCCGCATGTATATGTGCCGCCGTGATACTGGTACTCCTGTCCGCACCGGTGATGGATCACTTCGACGACCAGACGGATATGGGCAAGGAGAGGAACTGCGACGCGATCGGAAAGGCCTTGGACCGTTTCATGTCCGGCAGTGCGGACGAATCCGTCCTATCGCTGAGCACGTACCTCCCCGGTTCGGATGCGAGGATGTCATTCGAAGGTCGCATACTGAAGATGGAGTGTTCGGACGGATCCTACACGTACATACTCAGGAACGATGTGATATGCGATACCGTGTTGAATCCGAACGATGTGATCATACTCTCCAAGAACGGCGACCGTCTGAATGTGACCGTGACGGAATGATCATGCGAACGTGTCCGCGATCTTCACCAGCAATCCGGTGAAACGATCCACGTCACTCTCGTCGTTGTATATGTACACGGATGCCCTGGCACATCCGTCTATACCGCGGGACACGAAGAACGGGTGTGCACAGTGCATACCCGACCTTATCATCACCTTTCCCATGTTGTCCAGCATCATGGCGATGTCATGGGAGTTCAGACCTTCGATGTTGAACGAGAACACACCGCCTCTGAGTGCCGGATCCTCCGGTCCGACGATCGAGATGCCCTTCACATCCTCGATCCCTGCCTGTATGCGCCTCTGAAGCATCTCCTCATGCTTAGGTATGTTCTCCATACCTATCCTCTCGAGATACTCCAACGCGTGCTTCACCGCGTATATCCCGGAATAATTGGATAACCCTGCCTCGAACTTCTCCGGAGGCGGGGAGATCTTTACACCGTCATATGTGGTCAATCCGACTATACCCCCTCCGCCGGTCATCGGCCTCAATGCCTTCAGCATGTCCATCTTGCCGTACATCATACCCACGCCGGTAGGTGCCAGCATCTTGTGGAGACTCGCACAGTAGAAATCCACGTCCAGATCCTTGAGATCCACCTTCAAATGCGGTGCGGCCTGCGCTCCGTCGGCGAGGACCGGGATCCCGCGGTCATGGGCGATCTCGGTCACCTCCTTCAGAGGAACGGTGCATCCGGTGACGTTGCTGACATGACCCAGCGATACGAGCTTTACGTCCTTGGAAAGGGATCTCTTGAACTCCTCGATGTCGAAGACGCCGTCACGGGAGGTCTTGCAGAAACGCCTCCTTATCCCGGTATCCTCCGCCATCTGTATCCACTGCACATGGTTGGAGTTGTGCTCCACATCCGTGGTCAGGACGGCATCGCCCCTCTTCAGTCCGAAACCGCGGGCGACGATGTTCATCCCTTCCGTGCAGTTCTTGGTGAATGCGAAACATTCCGGGGCATCTCCGTTGAAGAACTCGGCAAGCTTCTCTCTGGACTCGTCCACACCAACGGACACCGCGGTGGCCATGGAGTGCACGGATCTGCCTCCGCACGCCGGGAACTCCGTGTAATATCTCATCACGGCATCGATGACACAGTCCGGTTTCAGCGACTGACATGCACTGTCCATGTAAACCGCATCCGAATTCCTGACGGTGGGGAAGTCCTTGCGAACGGATTGAACGTCCATGGGACCTCGAATCCCATACTTCCCTTTATACCCATGTACCGTCACCGATGGATGTTGTGTGACATAGGTCACCGGTCGGAGGACGGTGATCGCGTGGTATCGGGATGTATGTTCCACACCGTGACATCCGCCGATATGTTGGCCGTTCCCGATGCCGTGACCGGAAGGATCCCGTATAGGTCTGCACCCGCCTATCCTTTAAATCGGTAGTATGGGATATGGTGGCCATGAGCGACCTCAAGGTCAGAATCGGAAGTATCGGTCTTGAAAGACCCGGCATGGTTGCGTCCGGGATCATGGACGAGACCGGAGACACAATGGTAAGGATGCTCAGATCCGGAGCAGGAGCGGTCGTATCCAAATCCGTGGGATCCGTCCCGAACCCCGGTCACAGGAACCCCAACTTCACGGAGGTCCCCTGCGGATGCATCAACGCCATGGGACTTCCCAACCCCGGAATAGACGCGTTCGCCGAGGAGATGGAGGTCGCTGTCAAGGAAGGGCCCATCGTCGGTTCGGTATATGGTGCATCCCCGGAGGAATTCGCAAGGCTTGCCGGAAGGATGGAGGATTACGGCGCCTGTGCGGTGGAACTGAACCTCTCGTGCCCGCATGCGAAGGGATACGGTATGGAGGTGGGTACGGACCCCAAGATGGTGGCTTCCATAGTATCAGCAGTGAAGGATGTGGTGAAGGTCCCGGTATGGACCAAACTCACCCCCAATACGCACATACTGCCTGAAATAGGAAGGGCGGTCGAGGATGCCGGAGGGGATGCGATAGTGGCCATCAACACCCTGAAGGCCATGGTCATCGTTCCGGAGTTCGGAAAGCCCCTGCTCAGCAACAAGGTCTGCGGGCTATCCGGAAAATGCATCAAACCCATCGGAGTTAGAGCCGTCTGGGACCTTTACAACTCCGTATCCATACCCATCGTCGGTGTCGGAGGCATATACGATCACAGGGATGCAATCGAATACATCATGGCGGGTGCAAGCGCATTCCAGCTTGGTACCGCGGTACTGACGGAGGGAGTGGACGTGTTCTCCCGCATCAACGAAGGCATGAGCAGGTTCATGGACGAATACGGATATTCCAGCATAGAGGACATGAGAGGTGTGGCACATGAGTGATGCCGTCGTCAGGGTCAAGAGCAACGAACAGACGAACAAGTACAGCAGGACGATAAAGTTCGATTGGGACGAGAAGGCTGTACCCGGACAGTTCATCATGGTATGGTGCCCAGGCATGGACGAGATCCCCCTGTCGCTGTCATCCGTCGATGACGAGAAGTCTATCACATTCAAGGTGATCGGACCCGACACCGAATTCCTGGCATCACGCAAGGCGGGGGACGAGATCAGGGTCAGAGGCCCGTACGGCAACGGATACGACCTATCCGCAAAGAGGATCCTTGTCGTAGGAGGCGGCATAGGCATAGCACCGATAACCCCCGTACTCAAACAGAGGAAAGTGGATGCGGTGTTCGCTGCCAGGGATGCCGACGAGGTCGCATACGCCGACCCCATCGGAAAGGAGTACTGCGGAAAGCACTGGATATGCACCGATGACGGAAGCATGGGGGAACACTGCAACGCCGTCGAGATGGTGAAGAAGGTACTTTCCGAGAACGAGTACGACGAGATCATCGCCTGCGGACCCGAGGTCATGCTTTTCTTCCTCCTGAAGTACATGAACGAGATCGGAATGAAGTGCCAGTTCTCACTGGAGAGATACATGAAGTGTGGCGCCGGGGTATGCGGCGCATGCATGATCGACGAGCACAGGGTCTGCAAGGACGGCCCCGTGTTCACCCGCGAGCAGATCAATTCCATGAAGGACTTCGGAGTGGGACGCAGGGATGCCTGCGGTACGTTCGTGAGCTTCAGATGAGCCCTCAAGCCAACCATATAGAGGTCACCCATGGGACCATGAGGATAAGCGTCCCGAGGGACATCTTCGAAGGACCGGAGGCCATCCCCATCCCGGAGAAGGTCGCCGCGTTCTCCGACCTCGTCAGAGGCAGATACCCATGGATATCCGAGAACTCTGTCGAGGTGCTGATGCGCAATGCCCGCAAGACCATGCTGACCGTCCTGGAGGAAGAGAGCCACGGCATGTGCGTCGCGCGCCTGAAGGAGGCCAAAGGGGATCTGGACGGAGCGATAGCCCAAATGAGGAGATGGGCCGAGAAGGAACCGAACAATTGCGAGATCTGGTACTATCTGGGTCAGTTATACTTCAAAGCCGGAAGGAACGACGAGGGCCATAAGGCCATGAACCGCGGACGCTCACTCATCTGACGGTGCGTCGCGGAACAGATCGTTTATCGCTTCCACCACCTCGGGTACGGTCGCACCCCACGGAACGGCCGCATGGCACCCGTCCAAGATGTGACCGTTCTTTACCTTGCAGCATTTCGTTATCGTGGGTACACCGTCGTCCTCCATGTAATCGGCGGGACAGACATTGAGGAACGGTACCTCTCCGCCGTAATACTCGTCGTATATGCGCTTGGAAAGATGGCATCCCACCAGAGTAACGTCATGTTCCAGCTTAGGAGTCTTGTCAAGGAAGTATACGGGCATATCTGCGGTGAGATGGGACACCTCGCAGGGGAACATCACGGCCTCGGTACGTACCTCGGAGATCCTGTCCGCCATATCGATGTCCACGAACTCCGGGACTATGGGTTTCTCCACATATCCGGATGACAATGCCATCCTCACCAGCGCACCGAGCTTCGAAGGTGCCGGAGGGACATTGTCTATAACCCTGAGTCTCAACGGTATGATACCATGCACCACGTTCACGTGGGAGAACACGCCTTTGACCACAACGGTCTTCCCGGGATACATGGTCTGTATCTCCGCCAGCCTGGGAACGTTGATGATGTCCAGATCCGGATCCTCGTGATAAACCGTATCCTCCGGCAGCGAGACGATCTCGAAATCCACAACGGGTCTGAACAGACCTTTTCCTTCGCCCTTGAAGAACCTGACCACGGCGAATTCGTCGCCGTTCCTGAGGACGATATGATCCGTCCTGACATATGCTATCCAGTCGGACATCTCCGCACCGATCCTCTCGGCAGTCAGTTCGAAATCCACCTCTCTTACGGCGACATCCTTGCAGTGCATGTGGGCATATCTGCGGTATCCGATATAATCGGTTCTACTGCCATCCACTAAACGTTATATAGGATTGATAGATACGGATATTGCTCACACGTGGGAGTAGCACAGAGGCTATGCACGGGACTGCAGATCCTGAGATCGGGGGTTCGAATCCCTCCTCCCACCCCATGAGTTCTTCTCACAACCACTAATCCAAGAGACATGGTCATATCCGTCTGCCAAGACGTATATCCGTATTCACGATAACATCACATGATGGAACTCACCGACGTATACGATTCCGAAAAGAGGAGGACCGGCAGGGTGGTCCCCCGTTATCAGTGGGGGCCGGACGGTTTCAGGCTCACCGTCCATATCTGCATATTCGACGGGGACAGGATGCTCATACAGAAACGCAGCATGGGCAAACGCATACACCCTGGCCTCTGGGACCTGTCGTCCGCCGGACAGGTAGATGCGGGAGAGGACAGTCACGAAGGTGCTTCCAGAGAGGTACGCGAAGAATTGGGACTCAGGTACGGAATAACCGAGAATGACCTCTGTGTGACCGTACGTATGCCGCACACGTTCGATGACACATACATCCTGGAATATGACGGATCTCCGATAACGTTGCAGGAATCCGAGGTGGACGAGATCGCATGGGCATCAGCGGATGAGATCGTATCCATGATCGGTGAGAGAAGTTTCATCGCATACAGACCGGAATTCATCCGTATGCTGTTCGATGCCCATAGGAACGGTTCGAGGAACCTTCCGGAGATAGGACTGGACGAATGCGTACTGCCTGTCTGGAAGAACGGTTACGCCTGATACTATACTCTCAGAACAATTGAGTGAATGAAGAAGAAAGGATGGTGCGGACGCCGGGATTTGAACCCGAGTTCTAACCTTGGCAAGGTCAA
>JAEDGA010000008.1 GCA_016297775.1 Candidatus Methanomethylophilaceae archaeon | reverse complement strand
CATCGGTGTACACTTTGATGTTGACATCACCGAACACATCAATCAGATATGCCATGGGATACTTTCCGTTGATGATCAAGGGCTCTTTCGTGGTATCCAATATCATATCATCGTTCTCGTTCGTGACGATCAACTTCACAGTATACCTGTATTCGTAACCATCGTCCGACATCTTCGTACCTTCGAATACGAATTTTCCATCTTCGAATCCCGCAGTCTTCCAGGTAACGGAATCGTCATAGGTGGCGATGTGGTTCACATCCGTATAATCGAATCCGCATGCACCCAATGCGTTTACCATCTTGCTGTTGATCTCCAACGGCACGTGATAGGTCTTCACACCGCTTTCGAAGTATTTGTAACTCAGGATCTTGTGCTGATACCATATGGCATAGAGATCCGTTCCGTCTTCCACATGGTCATTTTTCTGATATGTGGTCCCGCTTCCGTCCGCTTTCGTGTTCCACTCCTTGAATACGCGTCCCGTATCGCTTTCGAATATGCAGGGTATGACCGTGTCGTTGGTTATCTTCCACGTATCGTCTCCCGCATCCGTATGCCCTCCGTTACCGTGGTATGTGACCCCCTTCACGGATTGTTCTCCACCGGGAAGTGCGAATATTATACCACCAATCGTTACCGCGATTGCGACCACTACGATCACGGCGATGATCTGTTTCTGTCCCAATGCCATCTAGTCACCTTTAGTATCATAATCCGCCGTTGGCTATTTCATTATTGTCCATATATGTTATGTCATGTCATTATGGCCACGATAATGTCGTCAATTGACGTTAAATTATGTTAATATTACATTATGTCGTGATTATTGTTAAAAAGAAATGTTTTATTATATGAAGTAGGATATTCCCCCGGTGGGATATTGACCTCGGGGAAGAGGGATACTGTAATAATTTCATGCGTTACGTTCGAGGTGGACAAGATTGTCTCACCTGTAGTTCACTATGGTGCCACGCGTGTGCACCTTCTCAACACATCCTCCCCGGGCAGTGTATATGAGGAGTTCTATGATGAGGTCTGTGCAAGGATCGCATCCGAGTCCCCCAGAACGGAGATTGTCCCCCATAGATCCGTGGCTGATCCGGATACCGGGAAGTATGACTTCACCGTATACGATTTCCAATCCGTGATGAACGAGGTACTCTGCATCATAGAGAAGGAGAAGCACGATTGCGCAGCACCTCCGTCCATCTTCGTCAATATCTCCGCAGGTACTTCCGAGTATTCCGCGGCATCGTTGATCGCATCCATGATGCATCATGACGTCGCAGTTCCGTTCACCGTATCGTCTGCGGAGTATACCGTTCCGGAGGACAGGATAAAGGACGTGTACTACCGTGACGGAAGGCCGGTAGGTCAGACGCTTAGGAGCAAAGATCCTTACTGCATATCATCATACCCTCTTCAGAGGCCTGATGAGACACGTGTCCTGGGCCTTGCCATTCTGAAGGAGCAGATCGAGATCGGTGACACCTGTGCGGCCACCATGATCAAGCGCCTCAACGAGGAAGGTCTCTTCGACGATTACGACAAGAAGTACAACGACAAGCCGGAACAGAAGGATGTCATGAAGTATCAGCGCAATTTCATGGATCTGTGGCTAAAGGACGGTTGGGTGGAGAAGGTATCAAAGAGGAAGACCCGCATAACCGCCGAAGGCGAGAGCATCCTGAAGGTATTCGCGGAAGGATACGGAATCGGAAGACAGAGAGAGTGAGACACTCTCTCAGATGTTTATCCTTGGGCACTCGTTGCACTTGGTCAACGGTGTTGGTGAACCCTGGCTCTTGTAGATCTCGTCGATCATACCGGAATCCTTGAAGAATCTGCATAGATTACATAATTCCACGGAGAAATCGGCACCTTCTGCGAGATTCTTCGCTATGGTCCTGAGATTGCTGTAGAACTCGTCCTTATGGCTGCTGCCGTCCACGTATTTGTTGCCTCCGCGGAGCCCCTTCACATATTGTGATATGGCGACGTTGGTGACTCCGAAGATGGAGGCCACCTTGGACTGGGTGTATCCGTAATCGTCCACAAGGATCTTCGCTATGGAACCTCTGGCCGTGGGGAGGAGTTCGAAGACGACCAGTTCGCAGGGCATCTTCCTGGAAACCATCCTCATGCCTCCCACGGCGTGGACCAGTTCCACGGTTCCATGAGGCCGGTGTATATCGAAACGCCCACAACAGCACTGTCCACTCCGTATCTTGCCAGGATCTTGGCGTCGTCTTCGGAACTCACGCCTCCGGACGCGATCACTCTGTGTTTGCACATGGATGTGAACTTCGATATCCAGGATTCGTCGATGCCCTTTCCCTGACCTTCCACATCGATGTTGGTGTTCAATATCCCGTATATGGGGAGGTCCTCTATGGAACCGAGCATCCATCCGAGGGTGATCATGGATTCCTCCTGCCATCCCTTGACGGTGATCTGTCCGTTCTTGGTGTCCAATGCGAGCACCAACCTGTCCGGGAAGGTCATGGCCATCTCTTTGAACCACTCGCGGTCTGTGACCGCCCTGGTTCCTACGATGACCCTGTCCACTCCGGAGTCCAGGAGCTTCTTGATGACGGATTCCTTCCTGACCCCTCCGCCGACCTGTACGGGCACATTGGAGTTCTTGGCTATCTTCCTGATCACCTCGATGTTGTCATCCTCTCCGAACGCCGCATCGAGATCCACTATGTGCAGATACTTGGCACCCTTGTCCACCCAGGACTGGGCGACCTCCAGCGGGTCGGGGAGTTTGATCTTCTCTGTACCGGGTACGCCGCCCACCAACTGGACGACCTGATGGTCCATGATGTCGATTGCAGGTATGATCCTCATAGGCATTCCTCCGCGAATCTTACGAAATTGGATATGAATCTCAGACCGGACGTGCTGCTCTTCTCGGGGTGGAACTGTGTTCCGACGAAGTTCTTCTTCCTGAACATCGTTGGGATCCTGATACCTTCGTATTCCGTGGTACCTCTGATCATGGATGCATCGTTCGGTTCGCAATAGTATGAGTGTGCGAAATAGAAGTGACGGTTCTCGATACCATCCATGAGCGCGTCATCGGTGTCCACCATGTTCCATCCCATGTGCGGTACCTGTTTGGCCTTGAGTCTCACGGTGTTCCCGTCTATGAATCCCAATCCCGGGGATGTTCCCTCCTCGCTTCCGCCCGTCAGGATCTGGGTGCCGATGCATATACCGATACCGGGTACACCGGACTCCAATTTCTTGCAGATCTCCTCCTTGTACGGCAGCAAAGCCTCCATGGTCTTGTCGAACGCCCCCACACCAGGGAAGGCGAGACATTCCGCATCGAGGAGGTCCTTCATGTCGGTCACGACCGTGACCTTGGCACCGCAGTTCTCAAGTGATTTCTTGAGAGAGTGCAGGTTACCAACTCTGTAATCGGCAAGACTGATGTTCAGCATCCCTGGATCACCTCTGCCATCTTCTCGAGCATGATGTCGTTCAGTTCCTTGGTACCGATGGTGGTCCTGATACAGTTCTCAGTTCTGCGTTTGGCACCGAAATCACGTATCATGACACCTTTCCTCTTCAGACCGGATACGAGTTCCGCGTGATCTATCGGAGATCTTGCCATGATGAAGTTCGAATCGGAGTGGAAGGTCTCGAATCCGAGTTTTCTGAGCCCGGCATCGAGGTAGGGGCGCTGTTCGTTGACCATCTCCACGCTCTTCCTGATGAACTCCTGATCCTTGACGGCGGCGGTTGCCGCGATCTCGCTGACCATGTTCAGCGAATAGGGGATCTTCACGCAGGTCATCATCTCCGCAACGGATCTGCCAGCAACGGCGTATCCGACCCTGAGTCCCGCCATGGCGTATGCCTTGGAGAACGTCCTCAGGACGATCAGATTGTCGAATTCGTTCACTTTGGAGATCATGGATTCCTTGGCATATTCTCCGTACGCCTCGTCAATGATCACGATGCCGTCGGTCCTCACCAGTATCTCCTCCAGATCCTTGGTCCTGAAGGTGTTGCCGGTTGGGTTGTTGGGAGAGGGCATGATCATGACCTTGCCCTTGGGTGCCAGCATTGCATCCACATCCAACTGGAAGTCCTCGTCAAGATCGACGTTCACGGCCTTTCCGCCGTTGAGTTCGATGAAGTAGTTGTACAGGGTGTAGGACGGTACGGGGGATACGCATGTGTCCCCCCACTCTGTGAATGTCTTGAAGGACACGTCCAACATCTCGTCGGATCCTGAACCCACCACGAAATTGTCGCGTTCCAATCCGTACAGTTCCGCGAGTGCGTCGCGGAGTCCGTCCGAGTATGTGTTGGGATATCCGTTGATATCTATGTCCAGATCGCGGAGTGCTGCGGATGCGGCAGGATTGTTGCCGAGGACGTTCGTATTGGTGTCCATACGGATCTCGCCGTGGAGTTCGGGATTGTAGTACTTCTCGAACGAACGGGTCGTGGACCTCATCTTGTCCCTTGTGAGCATCTCACTGCACCAGCCTTTCGATGGGGAGGGTGAGGATCCCTGTACCTCCGAGCTCCTTGAGCGTGTTGACCGCATCGTACACCTCGTTGCTGTCCACGACCACGTGGATCGCCACCATGTCGGGGGAGCCCGCAAGCTCCATGACAGTGGGTCCGGCCAGTCCGGGGAACACCTTCTCGATCTCTTTGAGATTGGCGCGGGGGACGTCCGCCATGAGGTACTTCTTGGTCTCGGCGTTGATGACGCTGGTGATGGCGTTGGTGATTCCCGTGATGTCCTGTCCGCATCTGTCGAGGGATGCCTGATTGGCGATGACGACCGCTTCGGATTCCAGAATGGCATGGATCTCCACGAGGCGGTTGGTCTTGAGCGTGGAGCCGCTGGATACCAGGTCCACGATGAAATCGGATACGCCCATGTAGGGCATGATCTCCGCCGCTCCGGTGACCTCGACGATGTCCACCTTCTTACCGGCGGATGCGAAGAAGTTCCTGGCCACGTTCACGAAGGATGTGGCGATGCGGCTTCCGTCGGGGATGTCGTCGATGCATTTGACACCGGATGCCTCGGGAACGGCAACGGAGAGACGGCAGCGTCCGAATCCGAGAGGGAGGATCTCCTTGACATCGACACAGGCGTTGGCCACCTGGTCCTGACCGGTGATACCGATGTCCACCGCGCCGGAGTTGACGAACACAGGGATGTCCTGGGCACGTACGAAGATCACTTCGATGTCCTTGTTCCTTACCTTGATGTAGAGCTTCCTTCCCCAGTCCTCCCCGATATCCAATCCGGATTTGACCAGAAGTTCCACTGCTCTTTCGTTGAGTCTCCCTTTGTTCGGTACCGCCATTCTGAGGGTCATTGGTTTTACCTCTGTCTGACTGTAGGCTTAACCAATAATAAACCCTTTTACGCGCGACTAGTAACGTATGGATGTGATGAGGGATGTGTCGTTATCGGCACGCACCATCTCGGGTACGGTACCGCAGATGGAGATCAGTCCGTTGCACACGCATACGCATCCATCGACGCCTTCGATGGACGAGATGTGTTCGGATGCGGCCGTCATCTCATCCCTATCCCCTTTGACGATCATGTTTCCGAACGCCGTCGCGCAACAATCGGCAAGGATCGGGTCCTTGGAGAACACGGTGCATATCCCGCTGTTACCTAGAGAAATGGACGGACCTATCCTTCCGGACGAGGAGCATATCCCGTATATCCCGTCTGTCGGAGGTATCAGGAATGCGATATCCTTGAACTTCTCGTCGCCGGAGAACACACCTATCGTGGAAGGTTCGGTCGTATGCATGGCGATGTCCCCTCCGTTCTCCACTATTATGTGTCTACACCCTTCCAATACGGCTTCTTCCGTGACGTACACGGAGACCGCCGCGGCCACGCCGGCCATGGGTCCGACATCTGCGAGTGCAGATGCCTGGCACATCCTCTGTATCAGGCGATCGTCATCCTTGGACGGAGGATACGGTTCGAATGTGGTACCGAAGAAGGGGTCCTCCGATATCTTCGATTCCAGAATGGATCTGGCACTGTGTACGGCCCCGCGTACCGTATCCAGGTATGCGGGGTCGCACACTATGGCCAGTGCCGTCTGGCCCACCTCGTAGTGCACCCTGACCGTATTCATATGGTCAGCGTGACCGCGTGTGTGGGACATGCGGTGAGACAGGATCCGCAGGCGATGCACTTCTCGAAGTTGAGGTGTATCTCCCAGGAATCCGGATCGATGCTGAATGCCCTGGCGGGACATACGGAGACGCAGGACCCGCAGTCTATGCATACATCATGGTCGCGGACTATGTGCTTGTTGAGCTGTATGGCATCGGTACCGATCTGTTTCAGATAATCGATACCGTTGTCGATGTTCTCCTCGCTTCCGCGCAGTCTGACGATCATCATACCGCCGTTGTCATCGATCTCCGCCCTGAGGATGTTGGGTTCGAGATCGAACTTGGTCACCAAGGCATACGTTATCGATTCCTGCATGTCGTGGTCGTTGAATATGAACTTGTACTTCCTGTCGACCATCGTATCACTCCCTTATCTCCAGAGGTTTCACCACACCGGTATCCGGCAATTTGAATGACGGGACGGTGAGTTCGAACTCCTTCTTCTCGATCCAGTCCTTCAGTTCGTTGGCGATGGCGCGTGCGTTCCTGTACGACGAGAGCGGGGATGTGCGTATGCCGTGTCCCTCGTACTCGATCACTCCTCTCTTGAGTTCGGCGTAACTGTACTGTTTCATCACCGGCCTGTTGCTGCTGGTGATGCTGTAATCCATCATGTTGGCGTAGATATCATCATCGGTGATGGCACAGTTTCTCATGATGTCCTTGTTCAGAACAGGGATCGGCACTCCCACTCCGATGGCCAGGGAGGTACCGTATCCGTAGATGTCCAGTCCTCTGACGTACTTGCCGTCCATCTGCTTCATGTCACCGATGAGTGCCAGCGTGCGTGCTCCCGAGACGGGTACACCGTTCCTCTCCGGTTTGGTGGTGTTGAACTGCGTACCGTTCCATGCCACGTATCCGATGCCCCCTCCCAGGAAGATCCTGGTACCGGCACCGATCGTCTCCAGATGGGGATCGTTCAACAGAGGTGACAGCTGTCCGGCGGAACTGTAGGTGGCGTTCTTCATCCTGGGCAGGAGCTTCCCCATATATGTGTGAAGGGTCCTGTCGGATGTGTTGGTCGCCACTCCGTAGTTCTGATATATATTTCTGGGATTGAACAGGTATGCTTCGTTGAGCTCGTCCAATGTGAACGAGGATTTGATACTCTTCCTGACATAGCAGTCAGTACCGGGGCCCCAAGCCTCCAGTTCGATCCTCTTCCCTGCGACAAGATCAGCGATGACGTGTGCACCGCCATATCCTTTGATGGTCTGGCTCTCTGCGGTCGCTCCGACATAGGTGTCCACGGCCGCGAGTCCTCCGTATGCCTCGACACCGTTCACCCTGATGTTCACCATCCTGATGGGTGGGTCGCTGTGTCCGAAGTTCATGAACGCACCGGAGGAGCACATGGCACCGAACGTACCGGTGGTGACGACGTCCACCTCCTCCGCGGCCTTCTCCACACCCTTCTCCCTGACGAGGTCTATGACCTCTTCGGCGGTGTAGACGACCGCTTTGCCGCTACGGATCTTCTCGTTGATCTGCTCTATGGTCTTGGCCAAGCTCCCACCTCAGATGAGACCCTTCTTGACAGCGAGTTCCGCGTTGAGGACGGAACCTCCCGCACCTCCCCTAAGAGTGTTGTGGGAGAGTGCGAATATCTTGTAGTATTCCTCCTTCTTCCTGATCCTTCCCAGGGTGACGGCCATTCCTTTGGATCTTCCAGTGCCTCCCGCGAACACGTCGAATGCGGGCTGGGGGCGGTTCACCTCCTTCCTGACGATGATGGGCTGCGGGGGTGCGGACGGGAGGTCGAGCTTCTGGGGCTCTCCTCTGAACTCCTCGAACGCCTTGATTACCTCATCCACGGAGGGCTCGCATCCGAGCTTGAGCGTGAGGGATTCCAAGTGACCGTCCACTACGGGTACCCTGGCACAGTTGGCGAAGGTCCTGAAGTCCGCGAACTTGAACCTCTTGTCTTCATAGGTTCCGAGCATCTTGGCGAGCTCGGACTCCATCTTCTCCTCCTCCCCTCCGATGTATGGTACAACGTTACCGACGGCATCCAGGGAAGGTACTCCGGGGTATCCCGCACCGGAGAGCGCCTGGTATGTGGAGATGAAGACCTCCTTCAGTCCGAAGGTATCCCTGAGTACCGCGAGCGGTGCGGCGATACCGGTGGATGAACAGTTGGCGTTGGTGATGATGAATCCTCCGTTGGAGAATGTCTTCTGATCCTTGATGGAATAGATGTGATCCGGATTCACCTCGGGGATAAGGATGGGCACGTCGGCATCCATCCTGTGGGAACCGGCATTGGTGAACACACCCACACCGCTCTCTGCGAGCTGGGTCTCGGTGGGTCCTGCAAGGTCGGAAGGGATACCGCTGAATGCGATGCGACAGTTCTTCGCTATGGTGGGAACATCCATCACCTTGATCTTGGTGTCCAGGGTCTCCTCCTTGTATACGTGGTCCCTGACCTTCAGAACATCCCTGAGGGTCTTTCCTTCGGACCTCTCGGACGCGTAGAGGCCTTCCATCTCGAAATAGGGATGGTCCTCCAGCATCTCGATGAACCTCTGTCCGATCATTCCGGTAGCGCCCAGAATTGCAACCTTGATTTTCTCCATGATATCACTGCGCTTATAGTAATGTGGATGTCATTATTCGCAACATTAAAACTGTTACTGATATAATTATTCATATATGAATAAAAAATCAATAGCCAGCATCCTAAAGTAAAGACTATCGTACACGGATCGTCAAAAACAGCGTATCCGCAATGGTACGATCAGGATGCTGGGACCGTGTCCCGCGGAACGGGATCACTCGAAGTAGTGCTTCTGTCTCTCCCTTGAGATGGTGAGGATGGCATCCGCGATCTTGCGTGCCTCCTCCTCGGAGAGTCCGACCTCCTCGCAGAGCTCGTGGTACCTGTTCTGTACCTCCTTCTCTTTGGATTCATCCCAATATCTCTGCCCTTCCTTCTTCTTGGCCTCGGCGAGCTTATCGGCAATCTCCATGCGGGTTGCGATGTTCTCGATGATGGTCTGGTCGATGTCCTCGATCATTCCTCTCAATTCATCGGTGTCGGTCATAACGGGTGCCCATTGTAGTACTATATATAAGCGTTATGGAATACGATAATGTATATTAGTGTTCATCAATGAATATATTTATTAACTAGTGTTCTTATTGGTTGTATCATGGACATATTAGACAAGGTATTCAAGGGATTCCCTTCACAGGAGAAGGTCATTTCGGAGATGATAAGATCCGGCATACGTGTGATCGACGGTACCGCATACTGCAACAACATCGAGATCTCCGATTCCGCTCTTGGCCGTGCCGCCAATGTGGACCGCCGTGTCGTCAGGGCCACCCTTGAGAAGATCGATTCCCACCCTCGTCTGAAATCCATGTTCTCGAAGATGATATCGATCCCCCTGATGTCGGACATCGCATCGGAGATGGGATTGACCACGATAGAGATCATCCCGGAGAACGCCAACGAACCCGGTATCCTGTCCGATATATCCGCCACCGTCTACCGTGCGGGAATCGTCATACGTCAGGCGGTCGTCATCGATGACGCCAGAGGGAGCGACCCGCGTCTGATACTGGTGTTGGATGGGAACTTCCCTTCGGAGTATCTTCCCGCACTCAGGGCATGCCGCGGCGTGAAGACAGTCATCCTCAGATGATCATCCGAGGGTTGCCTTGCGGAACTTGCGTGCACAGACCGCGGTCATCGCTGTGGACAGTACCAGCAGTATGGCGATCTCGGTCAGTGGGAACGTTCCCGATGCCGCCAGTCTCACAGCATCTATCGCATAGCTCAGCGGATTGACCTTCGCTATGTACCAGAGCCACTGTGGCATCATGTCGTACGAAACCAATGCCGTCGATGCGAAGTACAGTGGCATGGATACGAACGCCTGGAACGCCGCGTACGAATCATGGTTGCCGAGATACAGTGCGACCGTTGTTCCGAAGGCCGAGAAGAACACTCCGAACATGAACAGGATCAGATACATCTCCAGATACGCCTCCGGAGGCAGTATGCTGGCACCTATGATTATCGATATCACCAGTATTATGGTGGCCTGTATGAGTCCCCTGACGGTGATGAAGAATATCTTCCCCGCCAGTATGGATTCTCTCGGGGCGGGTACCGCAAGGAACTTGTTGAGATAACCCAGCATCTTGTCGAACATCAACGACGACCCTCCGGACAATCCGGCTGTCATCACGGTCATGACCAATATACTGGGTGTGACGTAGTCGAGATAGTTGCCGCTCTCCCATCTTACGGGCATGACCAATCCCATGAACAAGAGCCAGGCACACGGCATTGCCAGTGTGGAGAGTACGTTCATCGGTGCCCTGGACCATCTGATGAGGTCGCGTCTCACGTATGCGAACATCCTGTACATACTCAGCGCCTCCTCATCATGTTCTCGAACTGTTTTTGATTGAAGGTATCGTTGTCCGGATTGGTCTTTCCCACCGATTGGAGATAGACATCCTCCAAAGTGGGCTCCCTCACCGTGGAGGAATACACCTTCACCGAAAGTTCGGAGAGTAGCTTCAGCATCCTGGGCAGTGCCTCGGAACCGTCATCGGCGGCGACCATGATCTCCCCGTTCTCGTCCCTGACCATCTCTATACCTTCCGGAAGTGCGGATATCGGGGGGTGTATGTCCGTCCTTATCGTTATCACGGCCTTCATGGACGACGTGAGATCGGAAGGCACTCCTTCGTTGACGAGATCCCCTTTCTTCAGGATGCCGACACGGTCGCAGTATCTCTCCGCCTCATCCATCTGATGTGTGGTCACGAATATCGTGACACCATGATTCCTCAGATTGACGATGTATTCCCATATGGAACGTCTTGCCGCCACATCGAGACCGACGGTGGGTTCGTCCAGGAAGAGCACCTGCGGCTGATGTACCAGAGCCTGTGCCAGTTCCAGTCTGCGCCTCATACCTCCGGAGTAGCCTTTGGTCATATCGTCGGCACGGTCCGACAGATTCATGATCTCCAGTGCTTCGTCGACCCTCCTCCTCCTCTCGTTCCTGTTCCTTATGCCGTATAGACGTGCGAACAGGTCCACGTTCTCGCGTCCCGTCAGTCTGACATCAACCGCCATATCCTGCGGAACGTAGCTCATGCATTCCCTGACGGATGATTGCTGGGTCTGTATGTCGTATCCGCAGATCTCGGCGGATCCCGATGTTGGCCTCAGCAGGGTGGTAAGCATACTGACCGTGGTGGTCTTCCCGGAACCGTTGGGTCCCAGAAGTCCGTATACCTCGTTCTCCACCGACAGATCTATCCCGTTCACCGCACGGTTTGAACCGTATTGTTTCGTAAGTCCGTATGCTGCGATCTTCAATGCGATCCCTTCCTGGAGTGTATCTTCCTCATCAGTTCGGCTATCTCGGAACCTATCGGCAATTGGTCCGGTGACGAGATCGGTACTTCGTCACCCTGGATGTCGCCTCCGTCGGACAGGTCCTCCATCCATGATTCTATCTCGAGATAGGACTCCTTCAGCCTTTCCAACGTATCCTTATCCGCATTCCACAATCCTCTGCTCTCAGCTTCGAGGAGTCTGCGGGAGATCTCCTCCGCCGCATAGGGGTTGTTGCTTCCGAAGAAGTCCCTCATCTCTGGATCGTTGATGTATGATTCGGCGATACCGTCGAAGATGGAATCGTCCACCTCTCCAGTGGATGCCTCCCATCCGTACACCCTGGTGATCTTCTTCATCATGTCCGCGGCGCCTTTGTATCCGTGATCCTTCATGTCCTGCATCCATTTGGGATTCAGGAGTTTGGATCTCACCACACGTTCTATCTCGTCGGAGAGTGTGCGTACACCCACATCATCCCTCTCGCGTGTGTCCCCGTAGTAGGTGTTCACCTTCTTCTCGGACATGTGTCTCGCAGCCGCGGTCAACCCTCCCTGGTTGCTGTAGTAACAGCAGCATCCGAGAAGGTCATGGTCGTCCGATACCACCTTGTTGAATGTAAGGGACACGTTCTCCAGAGCGGATGCGAACTGTACGCGGGAGTCCGCGCCCTTCCTGCCTCCGCCGTATGCGTATCCGTTCACCGCGATGTAGATCTCCGCCAGATCCTTCTCGTCCTTCCACGCACCCGACAGCACGGCCAGGTTCACCCCGCTGGTGTACGTACCGGGTTTGGACGAGAACAGTCTCGCTGTCGCCATATCGGCATCCTCCCCTTCGGATACGGATTGCCTGACATGTTTGGCGATGTGGTTGACCTCATCGCCCTCATCTAGTTCGGATACCGCCCTTATGGCCGAATCTACAAGATCCAATCTGTCCGGGAAGGTGTCCCTCAGGATACCGGATATCCTTGCGGTGACATCTATCCTGGGATGTACCAGTTCCTCTTCCGGGATTATCCTGAACGATTCCACATGTCCGGACGGGGTCCATATCGGTTCCACACCGATCAACGAGAATATCTCCGCCATCATCTCGCCGTCCGCCGCCATGATGTCGTTGGTCATCCACTGGAACGCAACGGATTCCGGATATGAGCCTTCGTCATCCATGTACCTGTCCAACAGGGCATCCGCGAGACGGGTACCTACCTTCCAGGCGGAACGTGTGGGGACCTTCCTTGGATCCAGCGAATAGAAGTTGCGTCCGGTGGGGAGGACATCGTCCCTTCCCCTGGATATGTAACCGGATGGTCCTGCCTCGGTGAATCCTCCGTCCAGTGCGTGGATGAGGGAACCGATCTCGTCGGATGACAGTACACGGTCCCGGATGTCCGTGATACGTTCCGCGTATACGTCCAATCCCTCTATGTGATCGGAACCTATCCTGTCCTCGATCTCGGCGGGGGTCGATCCTTCCAATACCGATCTTATGATGATGTTGCATCTTTTGTTGACCATTTCGATGAGCGACCCGCAGGATGCTTTGCGTTCATCGTCGAAACCGTCCTTGTTCTCCAACAGTTTCGGATAATCCAATCCCATTGCATTCGCGACAGCATATGCCATTGGCGGATCCCCGGAACGGGACATTATAGATGAGACGAGGTCGCACATCCCTGTGTCGTCAGGGTATGTACCGAAGGTATGCATCCCAGTCTCCGCACGGCTGTTCCTTATCAGGGACAGGGTCTCGTGACATCTTCTAACCAATACGTCCATGTCGCCGTCGTGATCCTCGGGTGTGTCCTGCATCCCGCATTCCCTCATGACATCCAATATCTCGTGTTGCAGGGCATGTGCCCTTGCGGGATCGTATTTGGAGGTCTCGTATTCCGATATGATGTCGTCAAGTCTGCGGTACGGTCCGTACAATCCGCCGGATGCGGTCGGAGCCTGCATATGTCCGATCAGGGTGGAATACAAGCGTCTCTTCGCGACCGAACCCTCGGGAGGATTGTCCGTGTTGTAAACGTAGAATATCGGTAGATCGCCGACCGTTATGTCGGGATAGCATTCGTCTGAGAGTCCGACGCTCTTTCCCGGGAGGAATTCCGCGGTACCATGTGTGCCTACGTGTATCAGTGCATCCGCACCGTAGATGTCCCTGATGAAATGGTATGTGGCAAGATATTGATGGGACGGGGGACATTCGGGATCGTGCAATATCATGCATACGGTACCGTCGCATCTGGCACCTTTGCATCCGCGTTTGGGCTGTACCATGACGATGGCATTGCCCAGTTCGATCCCTGTGATCAATATCTCCCCGTCGATGCACATGGATTCCCCGGGAGGCTCCCCCCAAGTGGATACCATGCGCTCTCTGATCCCCTCCGGCAGGGTCATGAAATATGACAGATACCTGTCCTTGGACATCATGTACACACAGCCACCGCTGTCCCTGATGGTCTCCTTGGACGTCCATCTGAATTCGGAGAAGGCCTTACGGGACATGAACATCCTTATCAGGTCGTCCGGCCCGTCCGGGACCTCCACATCATATCCGGCATCCCTGAGCGACGACAGTATGTTCACCGCGGACGCTATGGAATCCAGGCCAGCAGCGCTACCTATGTTGGCCTCCACGGATGCGCACGGGCTGTTGTTGAGCATCAGGACGACCTTCTTCTCCGAGTTGTCCTTGTCTCTGAGGGATATCCTCTTCGCGATCCTGTCCGCTATCCTGGCACATCTGCCGGGTATCGGCGTCCTGTTGTAATAATCGTCATCACCCGCACGGGTGGCGGCCATCATTACCGGTTCTATGGCCCCTTCGAATTCCGGCATGGTGACGTTCCATGGGATATCCGCTGTTATCCCGTCGGATTCTTTCCATTCGTCCACGGACATGTTCAGGGAAATGACCGGTTGGAACACAGGCACATCCATGTTCCTCAGTTGGGAATCCGCGAGTCTGGAAGATGTCTCGTGGTCCATGTCCGGTCTTTTACCGATCAGGAATGTCACGAGTTTTACCAGAGCGGACACGATCGGTCTACCGTTCCTGATCATATGGAGATCCAGACATTCGGAGATGTTCTTGGAACCCGTCTCCTCGTTGTGGAGGGAGTTCGTCATCACCGGCAACACCCCAAGTCCTCTAGCCTCCAGTTCGGATATCAGTTCGTCCTCGACACGGTGCTGGTCGCTTATCCATGAGCTTCTGGATACTATCATCCCGACCAGCTTCCTGTCACGATGGGGATACCATTCCAGATAATCCTCCGAGGAATCGAATATCGTATCTTTTGCTTCTGGATGGACTATCCCCTGCCACGGGATGACCTTGGGTTCTCTGTATTTGGTATTGGGATCGATGAACCTGTTCTCCAGGAAGCGGAACATCTGTCCTATGTTGTCGGAATCGGCATTCTGATCGTAAGCATACGTTTTGGATACGATCTCAGGGTCCACGTTGGACAGGGACCAGAATGCGGGATCCTGTCCGAAACAGATTATCCTCTTGTCTTCCAACCCTTTCACGAATCCGACGAGATCCTCCCAGAAGGAATGTGTCGTCCTGTGGAGCAGGAGTAGGTCCGATCCCATCATGGAATCCTTCAGACGTTGCAGTCTGTCAGGATCGCTGTCCACTTCGCGTTCGGAGAACACCGATGTTTCGAACATCGAATCCTTAGCTGTCGACGTGACGCACGGGTACAGCGAATCCCATATCACTATTGTAAGTCTCATCTCACACCTGCGAAGCGTTCCTTGCTGCCATCGAGATGGCATCACTGCCGATGTCGTCCAACTTCATGTACTTGGCCCCCATGGCATCCGCGAGTCTGTGTGCAAGACCCAATCTCACCAGCCCCTGCTCTGTATCCAGGAACAGGGATCTTGCGCCGCTCTCGGAGATGGATGCGCATACAGATATGCAATCCTTCGTGGCATCTTTACCGTAGAGCGGGACGTTGCCCCTTCCGTCGGATACGACCACAAGGAGATACAGGTCCTTGGGACGTTTGATCATCTCGGTGCGTATCAGTCTGTCGGCGGTCATCAGACCATGTGCCAGCGGTGTCTTTCCGCCTGTGGGCATGAGTTCCATCCTCTTCTTCGCGAGTTCCACGCTGTTGGTGGGAGGCACCAGGACCTGGGCGCCCCTGTCCCTGAATGTGACCAAGGATACCCTGTCCCTCTTCTGATACGCATCGGTCAATATGGATAGCATGGCACCCTTCACCGCGGACATCCTCCTTCTGGCACCCATGGATCCGCTGGCATCCACCAGGAAGACGATGGTCACACCCGTCCTGCGCTGGTACACTTTCTCCATCACGTCCGATTCCCTGATCTCCAGGGTGCCGTCCGGACCTACGCTGCCGTTCCTTGCCGCTGCCCTCACGGTGGCATCCACGGCTATGCTGTTGGGTCTGCCCTTCGGTATCCTGCTTCCGACGTATCTGCCCGAATACGACTCAGTCTCGGAGCGCCTGCCGGTACTGTCCCGCACGATACCATCGATCCTCAGCCGCGGGTCAAGCTCGGAGGATCTTATGCGAAAGGGCCGCTGGACTTGAAGTTCTTGGTACTTTTGCCGTTGGGACTTCCGTTGGCGGATGTTTCAGATTCGGATGTCTTGCCCTCGGCCCTGTCGACGGCATCCTCGATCCTCCTGTCATCGGTGTCCGGATCGTCGAACGGCATCTTCTTCATGCGATGTGCCAGCACAAGTACGGCGGCCTCGCGTATGTCCTCGTCGATGACCTCCTTCCTGCCTGCCATGGCAGCGATCGCGGAACAGGTCTTCATCATGGTGATGTCACCGCGGTGACCGTCCACACCGAGATCTATACAGATATCGACGATCTTGCGCAGCATCTCCCTGGATATCCTGACATCGGGAAGGATCTCCTTCGCCTTCCTTATGCTCTCGGCGATCTCCTCGTCCTTGGGTCTCCATTGGGATACGAATGTCTCCGGATCCCTCTCGAAATCCGCACGTCTGAGGATGATCTCCAGTCTGGTCTCCGGATCGTCGATACCAACCACGTTCACACAGAGACCGAAACGATCCAGGAGCTGTGGTCTCAGATCCCCTTCCTCGGGGTTCATGGTACCGATGAGGATGAATCTGGAAGGGTGGGAATATGATATCCCCTCACGTTCCACGGTGTTGACGCCCATCGCAGCGGCGTCCAGCAGGACATCCACGATATGGTCGTTGAGAAGGTTGACCTCGTCCACGTACAAGATGTTCCTGTGTGCTTCGGCCAAGATACCGGGTTCGAACCTCTTCTCGCCGTTCTTGATGGCGGCGGATATGTCCAGAGTACCGACGACCTTGTCCTCGGTGGCGGATATGGGGAGTTCGATCACTCTCATCCTCTGTCTGGAGACACGCAGGTCTTTGTTCTCCCTGCATCTCCTGCACATGCTCTCTGGTTTGTTTGGATCGCAGGAGAACTCACATCCGACCACGGTGTCGTACTCGGGAAGGAGGGCGGCAAGGGACCTGACCGATGTGGATTTGGCGGTACCCCTGTCGCCTTTGATCAGGACTCCTCCGATGGAGGGGTCGACCGCATTGAGCATCAGTGCGGCCTTCATACGTTCCTGGCCTACGATGGCCGAGAACGGGTACAGTATCCGCTCGTGATGCTCGGACATGCCGTTCACCTGTGGAACTCTTTCATTCCGCGGACACTGATCTTCTGGGATCTGGCGACCTTGATGGCACCGACGGCGATGTTGGCACCGTTGACGGTGGTCATAGAGGGGATCTCCAGCTCCACGGCGATACGGCGCATGGTGGCTCCGTCCCTCACGGCACCGCTCTTGAGCGAGGGCGTGTTGATGATCAGGTTGATCTTACCCTGTCTCATCAGTCCGAGAGCATCCATGCCCTGGTTCTCGTTGATCTTGAACACGGTGGTGGCAGGTATTCCGAACTCCCTGAGGTATGTGGCCGTTCCCTTGGTGGCGTAGATGGTGAATCCCATCTCGTGCAGGGATTTGGCCGCAGGGACGATGTTCGGTTTATCTTCATCGTTGACGGTGATGTACACTCCGCCCTCGGTGGGGAGCTTGTTGCCTGCCGCGATGAGGGCCTTGTAACATGCCACATCGAAGTCCTCGTCGATACCCATGACCTCTCCCGTGGACTTCATCTCGGGAGTGAGGATGGAATCCACACCGACGAGCTTCAGGAACGGGAAGACGGATGCCTTGATGGCGTAGTGGTCGAGGGTCTTGTATCCGGATCCGAGACCCACATCCTTCAGGCTCTTTCCCAACATGATCTGTGTGGAGATCTTGGCGAGCGGGATTCCGGTGGCCTTGGAGATGAACGGGACGGTACGGGAGGATCTGGGGTTGGCCTCGATCATGAAGATCTTGTCGTCCTTGACCGCGAGCTGCAGGTTCATGAGTCCGCGGATGTTGAGTCCGAGTGCGACCTTCCTGGATACGTTCAGGACCTCTTCGATGATCTTGTCGGAAAGGGTGAAGGGGGGCAGAACCATGGTTGCGTCTCCGGAGTGCACTCCCGCGTACTCCACGTGCTCCATGATACCTCCGACGAACACATCGGTACCGTCGCAGAGCAGGTCCACATCCAACTCGATCGCTTTCGTGAGATACTTGTCGATCAGGATGGGGTGGTTCCTGGATACCTTGACCGCGGTCTCGACGTACGTCTTCAGTTCGTCGGTGGAGTAGACGATCTCCATCGCGCGTCCTCCGAGGACGTATGAAGGCCTTACCAGTACGGGGTATCCGATGCCCTCCGCGATCTCCTTCGCTTCTTCGAAGGAATAACCGGTTCCGGACTTGGGCTGCTCTATGCCGAGTTCGTCCATGAGCTTGGAGAATCTCCTCCTGTCCTCGGCCACATCCATATCATCGGGTGACGTACCGAGGATCTTGGTATCGGATCCCTCCAGTGCCTTCTCTATATCCAATGCCAGGTTGACGCTGGTCTGTCCGCCGTACTGGCAGATGACACCGTCGGCCTGTTCCGCCTCTATGACGTTGAGAACATCCTCCAGGGTAAGAGGCTCGAAGTAGAGTCTGTCCGAGATGTCGAAGTCGGTGGAGACGGTCTCGGGGTTGTTGTTGATGATTACGGCATCGATGCCCTCGTTCTGAAGGGCCATGACGGAGTGGACGCAGCTGTAGTCGAACTCGATACCCTGTCCGATCCTGATGGGTCCTCCTCCGATGATGACGACGCTCTTCTTCGACTTGTCGCGTACAAGCTCGGTGCTGTGACCGTACGTGGAGTAGAAGTAGGGGGTCTTGGCATCGAACTCTCCTGCGCAGGTGTCGACCATCTTGTAGGTGGGCAGGATACCCATCCCCTTCCTTTCCTTGCGGACAGTGAGCTCGTCGCTTCCGGTGAGGCTTGCGATGACGGAATCCGCGAATCCCATCTCCTTGGCCTCCTTCATGAGGGCAGGAGTCATCTTCTCGGATGCGAGTCTCTGCTCCATCTTCACGATGTTGTCGATCTTGGTGGTGAAGAACGCGTCCCACTGTGCGAGCTTGGACACCTTCTCCACGCCCCAGCCCCTTCTGAGGGCTTCCGCGATGGCGAAGATGCGCCTGTCGGTGGCGTGCAGGAGCTCGTCCTCCAGCTCCTCGTCGGAATCGTCGATCCTGTTGAGATGGACCGTACCGATCTCCAGGGATCTGATACCTTTGAGGATGGCCTCCTCGAAGGTGCGTCCGATGGACATCATCTCTCCGGTGGATTTCATCTGGGTCCCGAGGTGTCTGTCGACGGTACGGAACTTGTCGAAAGGCCACCTGGGTACTTTGAGCACAACGTAGTCGATGGCGGGTTCGAATGCCGCGTATGTCGTGCCGGTGACCTTGTTGGGGATCTCATCCAGGTTGTATCCCACCGCGATCTTGGCGGATACACGTGCGATGGGGTATCCGGTTGCCTTGGATGCGAGAGCGGAGGACCTGGACACACGGGGGTTGACCTCGATGAGCCTGTAGTCGCCGTTCTCGGGGTTGAATGCGAACTGGACGTTGCATCCTCCCTCGATACCGAGGGCACGGATGACCTTGATGGATGCGGACCTGAGTCTCTGGTGGTCCATATCGGATAGGGTGAGACAGGGTGCGCAGACGATGCTCTCTCCGGTGTGGATACCCATGGCGTCAAGGTTCTCCATGTTACAGATGATGATGCAGTTGTCGTTGTGGTCCCTCATGACCTCGTACTCGTACTCCTTCCATCCGAGCACGCTCTCCTCGATGAGGACCTGGTGGATACGGGAGTAGGCGAGACCCCTTCCGCAGATGTCCCTGAGCTCCTCCTCGTTGTATGCGATACCTCCTCCGGTTCCTCCGAGGGTGTACGCGGGCCTTACGAGAACGGGGTACCTTCCGATGTACTTCACTGCTTCTAGTGCCTCCTCGATGGAGGTGCATGTTCTGCTGAGGGGGACGGGCTCTCCGATGGCCTCCATGGTCTCCTTGAAGAGTTCTCTGTCCTCGGACTTGGCGATGGCCTCAGGCTGGGTACCGAGAAGGGTGACGCCGAGTCTGTCGAGCGTTCCGTTCTCCGCAAGCTCGGAACAGATGTTGAGTGCGGTCTGTCCTCCCATTCCGGCCATGATCCCGTCGACGCCTTCCTTCTCGATGATCTTGGCGACGATGTCCGCGGTCATTGGTTCGATGTAAACGGAGTCCGCCATGTCCAGGTCGGTCTGGATGGTCGCAGGGTTGGAGTTGACCAGAACGGTCTTGTAACCCTCCTCTCTGAGGGATTTGCAGGCCTGGGATCCGGAGAAGTCGAACTCCGCCGCCTGTCCGATGACGATCGGACCGGATCCGATGACCATGAGCTTCTTGAATTCCTTCTTCATCTCCTCGCCTCCATCATCTTTCCGAAGTCGTCGAAGAGGAATCCCGTATCCAGGGGGCCTCCGCGTGCCTCGGGGTGATACTGACAGGTGAAAATGGGCAGGTTCTTGTGCCTGATACCCTCGACGCTTCCGTCGTTGACGTTGATCTGACTCACTTCGACGTCGGTGCCGTCCAGGGACTCGGCATCCACGGCGAATCCGTGGTTCTGGGATGTGATGTACACCCTGCCGTTGTAACGTACGGGCTGGTTGGTACCTCTGTGTCCGTACTTCATCTTGTATGTCTCTCCGCCCATGGCGAGAGCGAGGACCTGGCTGCCGTAGCAGATACCCATGATGGCGGTTTGGGATGCCAGGTCCTTTGCCGTCCTGACGACGGTCTTCGCGATATCGGGGTGTGCGGGGTCGCCGGGACCGTTCGTGATCATGACACCGTCCACTTTGGCGTCCATGATCTCCTGTGCGGTCACGTCGTAGGGGAAGACCCTGAGGTTGAATCTCCTGGAGAGCGAATCTATGATACCGTTCTTCACACCGCAGTCTATGACTCCCACGGTGAGTTCCTTCTTGTTGTCGATGGAATATGCCTGCTTGCAGGACACCTCGGCCACGAGGTTGCCCTCGGAGGGTGCGGGCATCCTCTTGAGATCGGATATTACGGAATCGATCTTCGATTCGTCGGTTACGATCGCTCCCTTGAGCGTACCGCCGCTCCTGATCTTCAGTACGAGTTCGCGTGTGTCTATCCCGGAGATTCCCGGGACCTTGTGTTCCTTGAGGAAGTCGTCGATCGTCCTTCCGCCGTACATGAGGGAGGGTGTCTTGCTGTACTCCCTTACGACAAGTCCCCTGACCCAAACGTCATCGGACTGGTTTGCGGAATCCATGATACCGTAGTTTCCGATGAGGGGGTAGGTGGAGATGAGAATCTGACCGCAGTATGATGGATCGGTGATGCTCTCCTGGTAACCGCCCATCGCAGTGGTGAAGACGACCTCGCCAGAATTGGCCTTGTCGTAACCGAAGGCCTCTCCTTCAAGGACCGTCCCGTCCTCAAGAACAAGATAATTGTTTGCCATCGGGGATTCTTACATTCTCATTTTCTATTTAATCCCTAGCTTACCCATAAGACAGCAATCAGTTTCAGTTGTCCGATGGCAGACAAAAACAACCCCCTTTATTTTCTCTAAGTAATAGAACAACATTGTAATCCATAGTATGCGTTAATATCGTTGAGCTGTATCGGGTATCTCATGAGATACACGCAGAACGACAAAGGCATCAGCATGCAGCTGGAGAGTGACGACGATCTGTGGCATCTCTACAACATCGTCGAGCTTGGCGATCTGGTGATAGCATCCACCATGCGTCGCGACGAGAAGGCCAGGAACGCCGTCGCCGACCAGCGTACGGAGAAGCGCAGGATGACCCTGGGCATCAGGGCGGAGAAGATAGAGTTCTCCGAGGACGACCTCAGACTAAGGATACTTGGTGTGATCGAGGAGGGCCAACAGGACATCGGACAGCATCACTCCCTGATGATGGAGGTCGGTGAGCGTGTCACAGTCTGCAAGAAGCACTGGAAGGAGACCCAGATAGAGAGACTCAAGCGTGCCGTATCGGACACCAACAAACCGAGGATGGTGATGGTGGCCATGGATCAGGACGATGCCACCATAGCGGTGCTCAGACAGTTCGGTCCGAAGGAGATAGCCTGCGTGCGTTCCATGAGGTCCGGAAAACAGTACCAGGATGATTCCAAAGGCACGGATTATCACGGGGAGATCATATCCAAACTGAAGACCTTGGCGGAACCGAACACCCCTCTCGTGCTCCTCGGTCCGGGGTTCGAGAAGGAGAGGTTCGCGGATGCGGTCAAACCTCTGGGTATATTCCCGAGCGTGTTCGTCTACCACACCGGGCAGAGCGGTATGCAGGGTGTGAACGAGCTCATGAAGAAGGGCATGGGTTCCGATCTCCTCAGGGAGTCCAGGGTAGGGGTGGAGATGGAGGCCGTGGAGGAGATGATGACCCACATCGCCAAGGACGGTCTCGCCACGTACGGAACGTCCCAGGTTGCGGATGCCGCGGCCACGGGCGCGGTGGAGAAGCTGCTCATACTGGATTCGAAGCTCCGCGAGGAGGATCTGGATCCCATCGTGAGGGACGTGGAGGTCCAGAAGGGCAGTGTGATCGTCGTATCAGGACAGCACGACGGCGGAAAGCAACTGGCATCCATCGGGGGTATGGGTGCGATCCTGAGATACCGGTTGTCATGACCATTCCATGACAGATATTCGGTTTCCGCAGTATTTGTACCGATATTCGTAATCTATGATACGAATATCGTTGGATTTTATTCAGATATCGTAATAAAAATGTATTTTTACTCCGAAATCGAAATATATCATAGTTGAATACTGTTTTTTACTTAACAAACTTATAAAAACAACAAGGGAATCTGTGTCGCTATTGCCGGAGTATCCCGGCCACTGGAGAGGCTGAGATGACATACAACATCGATGATACAAAGTTCATAAAAGAGAGAGGAGAGGTGTGCAAGGAGAAGGATCTCATTCCCCTCGACCTTTACAAGAAGTACGATGTCAAGAAGGGACTCCGCGACAGCGACGGAAGAGGTGTCCTCACCGGCCTCACCAATATCTCCAGGGTGGACGGTTTCGAGACCATCAACGGCGTACGCACACCCATTGACGGACGTCTGTGGTTCAGAGGCATAGATATAACCAAACTCGTGAAAGGTGCTGATTATCACATCGGAGGATTCGAGGAGGCCGCATACCTTCTGCTCTTCGGGGACCTTCCCAACAGGGAACAGCTCCAGGAGTTCAAACAGGTCATGAACCAGAACAGGGTCCTGCCGGTGACCTTCGTCAGGGACGTCATCCTCAAGGCGCACAACAGGGACATCATGAACTCCATGACCAAGAGTGTGCTCACACTCGCCGCTTACGATCAGAACATGTCCGATCTCTCGATCGAGAACGTGCTGAGGCAGTGCATATACCTGATCAGCGTGTTCCCGATGCTTGCGGTTTACGGATATCAGGCGTATATTTACTACGACTGCAACGACAGCCTGTACATCCACAGGCCTGACCCGAACCTCTCCACCGCGGAGAACATCCTCAAGATGCTCAGGCCCGACGGACAGTACACCGCGTTGGAGGCTAAGGTGCTGGATGCATCGCTCATGCTGCACATGGAGCACGGAGGCGGTAACAACTCGACATTCACCACCAGGGTGGTCACATCCACCGGATCAGACACATATTCCGTGATCGCCGCGGCCATGTCGTCGCTCAAGGGACCCAAGCACGGAGGTGCTAATATCAAGGTGATGGAGATGATCGCCGACATCAAGGAGCATGTCTCGGATATCACCGACAGGGATGCGGTCAAGGAGTACCTGATCAAGATTCTGGACAAACAGGCTTTCGACGGTCTGGGACTCATCTATGGAATGGGTCATGCAGTGTACTCCATCTCCGATCCCAGAGCTACGATATTCAAGGGCCTCGTGGAGAGGCTTGCCCATGAGAAGCATCGCGATAAGGATCTCCAGCTCTACCAGTACATAGAGGAGCTGGCACCGGAACTCATATGTGCCAGAAGGCACGCGTTCACCGGTGTAAGCGCCAACGTGGACTTCTACAGCGGATTCGTCTACAGCATGTTGGGTATCCCGCAGGAATTGTACACCCCGCTGTTCGCCACCGCAAGGGTGGTCGGATGGAGCGCACACAGGATCGAGGAGCTCGTCAACTCCGGAAAAATCATCCGTCCCGCATACCAGAGCGTGATGGAGGAGAGGGAGTACATCCCCTTCGACGAGCGCGAGTGATTCGTGGAACAATAAGGATCAATGGGGTATGCGGACACATGCGTACGTATGTGCCAGCATGTCCCTGATATTCACTTCTGCGTCTCTTCCGGTTTGTCCACCGCCACCTTCTTCCTCTGACGGCCACCGGTCTTCTTCAGCTTACCCTGACTGATTGCCCACTCGTAGTTCTTCATCTCGGTGGGTGCCACAAGTACGCGGTCGCCCTTGGCGAACTTCTTGCCGATGGCCCAGTTGGTGAACGGTGATATCACCCTATATTCATCGGCATCCATGACTATCTCCGTCGTGTTGGGTCTTCCCCTGGTGGCGGAGTACGTTCCGGCGGTCAGTTTTATGTGTCCGTCCCTGACCTCGCACACCTTGTTGCATACGGTATCCAGGAAGTACCTGTCATGGGTGACGGTCAGGATGGTACCATCGTACTCGTTGAGAGCCTCCTCCAATGCGTGCCTTGCGGGTATATCCAGATAGTTGGTAGGCTCGTCCAGAACCAGAAGGTTGGTCTCCTGCAGCAACAGGAGTGTCAGCGATACCCTGACCCTCTCTCCTCCGGAGAGGTACTTCATCTGCTTGTCGACCTCCTCGTCGAACAGCAACATCCTGGCAAGGAGCTTCCTGGCATCGGCACGTCTATCCTTGCCTATGACCTGGAGGATCTGTTCCTCGGCGGTGAGTTCCAGGTCGAGGTTCTCGTGGTTCTGGCAGAAGTACCCTATCTTCGCACCGGGTGCGATCCACAGATCCCCTTCGGACGGGATCTCTCCGATCAGAGCTTTGATCAACGTACTCTTGCCCTCTCCATTGGCACCGAAGATACCGATCTTCTCGCCTTTGTGTATGTCCATGTCCACATTGGACAGGATCACCCTGCCGCCCTGTCTGATGGTCAGGTTCTTGGCGGTGATCACGTTCTTTCCGGATTTGGGCGCGGATTGTATCCTGACGGTGATCTCCTTGTTCTTCTCCGGAGCTTCTTTCTCCTCCATCTTCTCGATCAGTTTCTGACGGGTCTTATGGGTGGTCAGGAACCACTGGTCGTGATGGAGCTTCTCGGCGATCTCCTCCTGTTTGCGCTTCTGGGTGACGTATTTGTCGTACTCCTTCTGCATACGGTCCAGGTCCAGCATCTTCTTCATGATGAATGCCGAGTAGTTGCCCTTGTACTCCCTGGTCTTACCGTTGGAGATCTCCACGGTACGTGTGGCCATCTTGTCCAGGAAATACCTGTCGTGACTGATGACCACGCATGCCGTGTGCGAATCCAGAAGGAAATCCTCCAGCCATTCAACCGTATCGATGTCCAGATGGCTGGTGGGTTCGTCCAGGAACAGGAGGTCGCAGTCCTCCGCTTGGACGACGATCCTGGAGAGCATCACCTTCGTGCGTTCGCCTCCGCTGAGGGTGTCCATCTCTCTGTCCATTATGTCGGCCGAGAGGCCCACGGTCTCCAATGCGGAGATCTGCATCCTCTCGTCGTCGCTGGCGTTCTTGGACAGCTGGCTCTCCAGTCTGGCGTATTCGGAGGTGACGGCGTTCCAATCTACGTCGTCCCTTCCGGATGCCATCTCCTCATCCAGTTCCCGCATCCTGCGTCTGATGTTCTCGATATGTCCGTAGGGACGTCCGAGGACCTGCCTCACGGTCAGACCCTCGGATGCCTCCGCGAACTGCGGTAGGTATCCGATCCTCTCGGTGCTGACGATCAGCTCCCCGGTGTCGCAACGGTCCTCTCCGAGCAGTATCTTCAGGAACGTGCTCTTCCCGGCACCGTTGACACCGATGAGGCCGATGCTGTCGCCCTCGTTGATCTGGATGTCCGCCTTCGTGAGCACCTTCACGGGTCCGAAGGACTTGGTTATGGATTCGGCCCTGAGCAGCATTTTACCGCTCAGTTCTTGTTGGCTGCGATGGCGGCGTCGATGTAACCCTGCCATACGCTCTCGAGGTCGGGCCTCTGGATGGTCTCCATGATGTACTCCGCGAACTCGTCTCCGGTGGCACCGGTGTTCCTTCCGGTCATGACGAGCTTCTTCTCGAACTGGCAGCAGACATCGAGGGCCATGTTGAGCTTCTTGGCCTTCTCCGCCTCTCCGATGTGGTCCATCATCATGGCGACTGCCTTGATCATGGAGCAGGGGTCGGCGTACATCGCGCGTCCCTCGTCCACCATCCTGGGTGCGGAACCGTGGATGGCCTCGAACATTGCGTATCTGTTACCGATGTTGGCGGATCCCGCGGTACCCACTCCTCCCTGGATCTGTGCGGCCTCGTCCGTGATGATGTCACCGTAGAGGTTGGGGAGCACGAACACCTTGAATGCGGACCTCCTTGCGGGATCGATGAGTTTGGCGGTGGTGATGTCGATGAACCAGTCATCCCACTTGACCTCGGGGTAATCCTTGGCGATGTCCTCGGCCATGCTCAGGAACTTTCCGTCGGTGGTCTTGATGATGTTACCCTTGGTGATGACGGAGACATAGTTCTTTCCGGTCTTCTTGGCGAAGTCGAATCCTGCGCGGAGGATCCTCTCGGTCCCTTGGGAGGTGGCGACGCAGAAGTCCATGGCAAGGTCCTCGGTCACGTTCACACCGTCGCTTCCGAGTGCGTAGCTTCCCTCGGTGTTCTCCCTGAAGAAGGTCCAATCGATTCCGAGCTCGGGGACGCTGACGGGTCTGACGTTGGCGAACAGGTCGAGCTCCTTCCTCATGGCGACGTTCGCGCTCTCGATGTTGGGCCAGGGGTCTCCCTTCTTGGGGGTGGTGGTCGGTCCCTTGAGGATGACGTGACATTCCTTGAGTTCAGCGAGGGTGTCGTCAGGGATCGCCTTCATGACCTCGACACGCCTCTCGATGGTGAGACCGTCGATGACCCTGATCTCCGCCTTGCCGGCCTTGAGCTTGTCGGCGAGGAGGAACTCCATGACCTTCTGTGCGGACGCGCAGATGTAAGGTCCGATACCGTCTCCTCCGCATACTCCGATGATGAGTTTGTCGAGTTTGGAATAATCCACGGGAGCACCCTCGTTCTTGAGAGCCTCCACCCTGTTGAGCTGCTTCTCGAGGAGGAGTCCGAACTTCTCCTTCGCTGCTTCGATTGCCTTCTGGTCAACCATGTATTGCACCTGTCACGGGGTATGTGTGCTTAATAAAAAAAAGGTCGCATGCGCGATGTACCATACGTATGGATCACCATTCGAGCATACCCATCTCGGATATCATCCCCGAGAGCGCATCGTCGTATCTCTGCATCAACGTGTCCAGGTTGTGCACAGGGATGTTAAGCAGAGTGAACAGTACTATCAGCAGCGTGCGCGTATCCTCGTGAACGTTTCCATCGTCGGTGAAAAGGTATCTGTCGATGAATTTGGAGAACGCACCGGAGAATGCCACCATGGTCTGTCTCACGGAATCCATGTCGAATGATACGCCGAACCTTCCGTAGATCTGTTCCACCCATTCGGTGTCCAGGTCCGCGATCCTGTTGAAGGTGTTCCAGTTGATGTATGCCTCGTGCATGAGTTCGGCCACGCGTTTATTCTCACTGCAGGCCATCATCTCAGTGACATACGGAAGTGCCAGAGCGAACATCAGGTCCTTCTCGTCGGATATCATCTCGCTGAGCCTGACACGTCTCATATCCATGAACCTGAGGACTATGTAATCGAAGATGTCGTCCTTGCTGGTGAAGAGGTTGTAGAGGCTGCCGTTCAGAATCTTGGCACGCAGTGCGATTTGTCTCATGGTGGTCTTCTCGTATCCCTGTTCCATGAACAGTTCGAATGCTACACGTGCGACGTCGTCGCGTTTACACTCCCTGCGCTGCTTCTGCGAACTCCCTCCAGGTCCGATGTTTTTGATTTTGGACAACGGGTTCTTGCATCCTTTTTCGGTCATGTCTATGTTACAGGCCATGTATGTTCGGTATTTAATCTTTGAGCGTGTTCAAAAATAATGGATGCACCTGTTGTACTCTTGAGGCTCATATATTAATATGTATGTGACGGCAGGGATAAAATTTGAGCGTGTTCAAAGAGTACTTATACTCAGTGGATAATAGGCCCGCATGGCCAATATCTACTCGAAATTGGCGGACAAGATAGAGAAGTATCCCAAGAGGATCATAGCAACTTGGTTCGTGATTCTTCTCCTCGCACTCCCGTTGGGATTCATGACGCTCACGCAGCCCGGCGTGCTGCAGTACGACATGACCTCGATGGTCGGTGACGATAAAGAGTCCGTCAAAGGAATGAACATCCTTGCTGATACCGATTATTTCGGTACGGGATCCACAGGTATGGATCCCATCATCGTGGTGGAACTTCCTGCAGATCCCTCAACGGATCCCGCCACGCAGAACATGCTGAACGCCATCATGTCGGATTTCAACATCCGTCTCATCCAGAGATACGATAGCGAGTTCCTCGGCCTCACCAATGCCGGTTATTATACCAACGGAGGTACAGGAGGGGTCACACTTCTCGCTCTGCAGTTCGATTCCGAAGTGAAGGTCTCCGGTGAGATCGATACCATCAGGTCCCTGCTCTCGGATACAAAGAGCTATGTGGGGGCCGATTTCCAGACATATGTCACCGGTTCCTCCGCCATAGGGCATGACACAGAAGCCGGCGCCATGTCCGATATCGAGAGGATCGATCCGTTCTCCATCCTCCTCGTTCTGATACTCATCGGGCTGTTCTTCAGATCCTTCATATCCGCGGCCACCCCTCCATGTGTCATCGGATTCGCATACGCCATGGTGCTTGCGGTCATCTACGGACTGTCCCAGATCATGGGCATCTATTACATGACAAGCACTATCGTTCTGATCGCGATGCTGGGTGCCGGTTGCGATTACTGTATCTTCATCCTATCCAGGTACCGTGAGGAACGTATTGCCGGAAAGGACCATAACGGAGCTCTCCGCGAGGCCGTCATCTGGGCAGGGGAGTCCATCACCACCTCCGGAATCTCTGTCATCATCGGATTCGGTGCTATGGCCATCTGCGACTTCAGCATGATCAGGACAATGGGTATCGTCCTCGCATGCGGAATCGTGTTCGCACTCCTTGCGGCACTCACCCTGATCCCGGCGATCATCGCTGTTGCGGGCGACAGGATATTCTATCCCAACAGATCGCTCAAGCTGGATCCCGAAGGAAAGACCATGAACAGCTGGTACGGATCCATCGTCAGGTTCGGACACAGATATTTCAGGTCCTCCGCCGAGCATGCCACGAAGTATGCCGCACCCATCGTGATCGCCGCATTGCTGGTGACTCTCCCCTTGGGATATGTGGCACTCAACAACTCCGGTTCGTTCGATATGGTCAGCACCATGCCTTCCGGGGAGGCCAAGGACGGTGTCAATGCGATCACGGAGAACGCATACGGCGGACTGGTCATGCCCACGTACGTGCTGATGGAGGTCGAGACCAACGAGCCGTTCTACAACGTGGGCCAGATCACCGCAGGTGGTACCAATATCCCGCAATTGGTATGGACCCAGACAGGTCTTGATTACAACGATCTCTCCGTGGATCTGATGATAGACCTGTGGGATGCGGACGGAAGTCTCACCAAGACATTCTCCGGTCAGGGAGGAGGTAACATCGCCTACGCTCTGGGTATGCTGGATTACAACGACCTGATCGCAGATCTCGTCATCGCGACCGGGCTCCCCGAATCCGCGGTCATAGAGGTTTTCGCCGCAATGCTCCCCGAAGCGGTAGCCGGACAGATGAACAACATCGCAGCGTTGCAGGCCGCCGGTCTGATCACTTCCGATGAGGCAGGGTCCGCGATCGATTACATCCTGAACGTGGGATTAGGAACCGTCTCCGCATACGCCGACGGGAAGCAGTACATCAAGTTCACCGTGGTCGTCAAGGACGAGCCCATGTCCGACAGGTCCATGGAGACCGTGGGACAGATCAAGGACTTCGTGGCAGCTTACTCCAAGACTGCCGATGGACAGAATTTCTCTGCATCCTACGTTACCGGAAGCGTCGCTGTCATAGACGATATGGCGGAGTCCATAAACAGCCAGTTCAGGCTCATCGAGATAGTGGTCGTCATCCTCATCGCACTGCTGTTGTTCTTCGTCATGAGGTCCTATCTCACACCCATACGCTCGATAGTGACGATCGTGATGAGCATCCTGTGGACCCTGGGTCTCACGTTCATCGTGTTCCAGGACCTGATGTCCACACCGGTGACCTTCATCATGCCGATCATCCTGTTCGTCATATGTCTGGGTCTCGGAATGGATTACGATATCCTGCTGACCACCCGTATCAGGGAGAACGTCTCCAAGGGGATGTCCAACGACAGGGCCATCAAGGAGGCCATCGTCAGGTCCGGATCCGTCATCACCATCTGCGGACTGATCATGGCGGGCGCATTCGGTACCATGATGCTCTCCACATCGCCCATGTTGCAGGAGATGGGATTCGCACTCTGTTTCGCGATCGGAATCGATGCGCTGGTCGTACGTACGTACATAGTGCCTGCCATGATGCACCTGATGGGCAAGTGGAACTGGGTCGGACCCAAGTGGCTCAACCGCAACGGTGTCGACGTCGTCGAGATCCTGGCCAAGGCCGATGACGACGGAAGCCTCAACAGTGCGGACGAGTACCTGGACTGTAACATCAGGTACAGGTTCTGTACGCACTTCAGGACCGGAATGTACGCCCTGGTATCCGTGATCGCGTTCTTCGCGGCAGTGTTCATCTCCTGGACCGCTCTGGGACGTCCCGGATTGGAGACACTTGCGTTCGTAGACATCGTGAAGGCATCCGGAAATGCCGGTACCGCGGCCACCATCTCAATGCTGGTCAGCGCGGTGTTCGCGTTCCTCGCTGGAATGTGTGCCGCCAACTGCATGAAGGGTACGGGAAAGCTCTCCGGATTCGTACTGGGTGCGGGTGCGCTCGGAATCCTCGCCGCGATCTTCCTCGGAACGTCCGAGGCATGGACAGTGGCGTTCTGTCTGATCGCACTGTCCTCGGTCGCGATGTTCCGTCCCGTCGGAGGGGCCACGAACGCGTTCCAGAGCGGTATCGCGGTCATGACCGCAGCCGCCATGATCGGAGCATACTTCACGGATATCCTCTACGTGTCCATGGCATTCGCACTCGTATCCATGTGCGCGCTGCTGGTCACGTCCGTGATGCACATCCTCAGGGACGACTGAGCAAAAATCGGGGGTATATCCCCCGCAAACTTCCTTAATATCATTCTGCATACATCTTGGCATGATAAGGCCACGGTTCATTTCCGCAGGCGACAGGATAGCGGTCACGGCACCGTCCGCAGGCGTGTCCGATCCCACGGACGTACGCCGTTTCGAGAATGCCGTATCCGTACTGAGGGGAAGGGGTTACGATGTGACCCTCACACCCAACGTATATTCCGACATCGGTGACGGAAGGAGCTCCTCCGCGGAACAGCGTGCGAAGGAAGCGGATTCCGTGTTGGGCGATCCGGGGATAGCGTATGTGATATCCGCCAAGGGCGGCGATCATCTGAATGAGATGTTCGACCATACCGATCTTTCATGCATATCGGACGCTCCCAAATGGGTGCAGGGATATTCGGACAACACGGACATCCTGTTCCGCATCACGACCGTGTATGATATCATGAGCGTGTATTGCGGCAATTTCGGTGATTACGGCATGGAACCGTGGCACCGCAGCATATCCGAGAATCTGGAGTTCCTCGAAGGGAAGAGGACGGAACAGGATTCCTTCGACACATATGAGAGCGGATTCAAGGACAGGATCACGGGTCTGGAGCCCATCGAAGGGGATGTACCGGTCAGATGGATATCGGATGGGAACGTATCGTTCTCCGGAATAGCCATCGGAGGATGTACGGACAAGCTGCGCGACATGGCAGGTACAGGTTGGGACAGGGTGCGCGATTTCGCCGAGAGATACAGGGACGACGGGATCGTCTGGTACATGGAGACCTACGCATCCGACGCAACATCGTTCGCGGACGATCTGAGGAAGATGCGCGACAATGGATGGTTCGAGCATGCGAAAGGATTCGTCTTCGGAAGGCCGCTGTTCTTCGAAGGGGACTATGTCGATACCGTGCGCGGTGTCCTGGGGGATCTGGATCTTCCCATAGTGTTCGATGCGGACATCGGCCACAAGGCGCCCCGTATGACCATCATCAACGGTGCCAGGATGGTGGTGGATGTCAGGGATGGAAGGGGCAGGATATCCTACCCCGGTCTGACCGAAGATTATTAATCGCGCGCTATGATGGGAAGCGCATGGCTGACGGCGAAGCTGTGCGCATAAACAAATACCTGGCCGATTGCGGCGTATGTTCCAGAAGACAGGCCGACGGGCTGATCTCGGAGGGCCGTGTCTCCGTCGACGGGGAGACTGCGGTCATGGGCACCAAGGTGCTTCCCGGTCAGGTCGTACGTGTCGACGGGAAGGACATCAAGGATGACGGGAAGACCATAGTGCTCCTCCTAAACAAACCCGAGGGTATCGTATGCACCACCGCGGAGGACGAGAAGGACAACGTCGTCAGGTTTGTAAATTACAAGAGGAGGATCTATCCCGTGGGACGTCTGGACAAGGATTCCAAGGGCCTCCTTATCATGACCAACAGAGGGGATCTGGTCAACGGGATCATGAGGTCCAGGTACGATCACGAGAAGGAGTATATCGTTACCGTCCACAGACCGGTCACGCAGAAGTTCCTGGACGGGATGTCCGCCGGGGTACCCATTCTGGGCACGCGTACGAAACCCTGTGTCACCGAGAAACTGGGAAAGTACCGTTTCAAGATAATCATCACAGAGGGTCTGAACCGTCAGATCAGACGCATGTGCGAGCATTTCGGATATGTGGTCACAGAACTCAAGAGGGTACGGATAATGGATATCGAACTCGGAGATATTCCCGAAGGCAAATGGAGACAGGCCACCAAGGAGGAGGTCTATTCCCTTCTGAAGTATGCGGGGTTGAAATGATGGATATAGATGGTATCAGGGTCATGATCGCCGGCGAAGGGAAGCAGAAGGCCGACGGATTGAGGATGCTCAGGACCGCAGCCAACGACGGCGACGTACGTGCATCCGTGGAGCTCGGTACGCTGTATATGCAGGGGGAGCACGTGGATCAGAACACCGAGGAGGCCGCAAGATGGTTCAGGAAGGCAGCGGATGCCGGCGACCCCGAGGCGCAGTACTGTCTGGGTATGCTGTACGAGTACGGTGACGGGGTCAAGCAGGACCTGAAGGAGGCCATGTCCCTGTACACCAAGGCATCCGAGAGGAACCATCCCGGTGCCCTGTTCATGAGGGCCATGTTCCTGGAGGAAGGCATCTCATGCGAATCCGACGTCCCCGAGGCGATGAGGTGCTATGAGGAGGCCGCCCTTCGCGGGAACGCCGATTCCATGTACTATATGGGTGTGTTCGCACAGCACGGTCTCAACGGTAAGGATGTCAACATCCCTGAGGCGGTGGAATGGTATTGCCGTGCGGCGGAGCACGGACATCCCGAAGCACAGTATGCGTTGGGTGCCCTGTATGAAGATGGTACGGGCGTGGACAAGGACATCAAAAGATCGGTCAAATGGTATTCCGTCGCTGCAAAGAACGGAAGTGCCAGGGCGCAGTGCGCACTCGGATATCTGTACGATCAGGGTATCGGTCTTGTCCACGACAGTGCGAAGGCCTTCGAGATGTATCTTATGGCGGCCAACCAAGGTAACGACGTGGGTCAGTTCAATGTAGGTGATGCGTACCTCAACGGTAGCGGTATCGAGAAGGACGATTCCGAGGCATTCAAGTGGTTCATGCTGTCCGCGAACCAAGGCAACATGTTGGCCATGTGCAATGTGGGATACATGTACCAGCACGGTATCGGTATACCGAAGAAGGAATCCGAGGCGGTCAAATGGTACAAGCGCGGAAGCGAGGCCGGTTCGGAGCTTTGTACGTTCAATCTGGCTTCGATGTACGAATCCGGTACCGGTGTAGATAAGGACACATCCCTGGCGAAGGAACTGTATCTGAAGGCGGCCGAGATGGGCATCGAGGATGCCAAGGCACGTGCGGAGAGATTGTGATGATCGCGTTCGACGTATGTGACAAGGGCGAAGCGGAGTACGAAGGGTCCCGTATGTTCGGGGACCCGGTGGTCCCGGAGAGATGGGCGGACAAGGAGCCCTGGACAGAGGACGAGATATTCATGTGCCAGATCAATCTGGAGGATCTTGATGGATACGATACGGATGGTCTCCTTCCACCGAAAGGGTATCTGTACTTCTTCGCGGACATGACCGACGGTATCTCCATAAGACCGATCCTCTCGGAGGACGAACCGGATACGATATACGAGGACTGCAACCTGGGGTTCGACGAGGTAGAAGGGGATATATTCACAGACTGGGTCATAAGGTTCGGAAAGGGCAGGTCGTCGATACTCGGTCGTGACGGAAACGACATCATCCTTCTGGATCTGGACCTCCGCACCACCAACGTGGACTTCCTGAAGGACATAGGAGGCAGGGTACGCGTCAAGGTATCCGCCGACTCCCTCAGAAGGAAGGATCTCTCCGGAGCAGTCACCGTCATCCCCGAATGACGGCATTATGTGCGCACGGTGTTCCGTGCGCCATACATCCGTACGAGGTGTGAGTCCACGCGATACCTTTATAATGTATCCTTTTTATGCCAGCGTTATGGCAAATCTCAAGAAGGGCGACATCGTTCGCATGAACTACAACGCCAGCATCATCGGCTCTGACGTCGTTTTCGACACCACCTACGCAGACAAGGCAAAGGAAGCAGGAATCTTCAACGAGAAGTACTCCTACGCACCCATGCCCTACATCGTCGGATCCGGAAGGTTCTTCAAGGCACTCGATGAGGCCATCGCGGCCGCAGAGGTCGGAAAGGAGGTCACCATCGAGGTCCCCTGCGACCAGGCAGCCGGAGCAAAGGATCCCAAGCTCATCGAGACCTACACCGTGAAGGACTTCTACAAGCAGGAGATCCGCCCCTTCCCCGGACTCGAGGTCAAGCTCGGAGACCGCACCGGTACCGTCGTCACCGTCGGTGCAGGACGTGTCAAGGTCGACTTCAACAACAAGCTCGCCGGAAAGGACCTCAAGTACACATTCACCGTCACCGAGGTCATGGAGTCCAACGAGGACAAGGCAATGGCCATCGCACAGATGGACTTCGGATCCAACGAGGGATTCAAGTTCGAGTTCTCCGAGAACAAGGTCTCCATCTACACCCCCGACATCGTCAAGTTCAACCAGAACTGGCTCATGACCAAGTTCAGGATCGTCAACGACTTCCGCGAGGCCTTCGGAATCGACACCATCGAATTCATCGAGGTTTGGGAGAAGGCACCCGCCGCAGAGAAGAAAGAGTGAGGCTCACGCCTCTCTCCTTTCATAAACTATTTATCTAACACCTTTCATTACACCCTTGAGGACGAGTGGCCTAGCTTGGATATGGCGGCAGCCTCCTAAGCTGCAAGCCAGGGGTTCGAATCCCCTCTCGTCCGCCATCATTTCTTCATGACCACGATCCGACAGGGGACCTTTTCGTTCTGCTATCCGAGAGAACGTCATCCGATGATGTGTTCCAATAGGATTCGGTGGGGATGTTCAGCGTTTTATCGCTCTGACGATGAGATAGCTGGGACGGTTCACCTGCTTCTTCATCCGGGGAACTCTTTTCATGAGTCTCTTCGAAGGCATGGGTTCCATCACCTTGTCTATAATGAATCCCGCCTCCACCAACGAGTTCATCACGGTCATGAACTTGTGGTGATACTTCATTATCGGTGCACCGATCCATTCTCCCTTGCGTACGCCCTCTTCGGAATAGTGTTTGAGCATGTATCCGTCGGTGAGGTTGTTGGTACGTCCCTCGTCGTTGTTTGCCGTCGCTATCGGGTGCTCCATCGAGAACAGGAATGTGGATCCCGACTCCAACATCTCGGATATGTTGGTGAATAGCGATGTCAGATCCTCTATGTAGTGTATCGTGAGGGAACTGCATACGATATCGTGCTTCCCGAGTTCGATGATGGCCGGATCGGCGATGTCGCAACGGACATAGGTGATCCTGGGATCGTTGTTTATTTTCCTGGCGTGTTCCAGCATCCTCTCCGATATGTCCACCCCGGTGACCCTGGATGCGCCTTGTTCGACGTAGTATTTCGCGTGAGGGCCGAATCCGCAACCCAGATCGAGGACGCTCTTACCCTCGATATCGGGCAGGAGTGCGGTGAAGGCGGGGAACTCAAGCAGATCGTTGAAGTTGTCCGGTTTGGACCTCAACTTGAGATAGTTCTCGAAAAACTGCCCTTCGTATTGGGACTCGTTCCCTCCTTCCATGTGTGCCGATATATCCGCTACGATATAATCATTGATGGATGGATCAACGTTTCTCAATCCTTCCCATGTACGCGCCGTATTCGTCGTATATGTATCCCCGATGGTCTATCCTTGCTATCCTGATGCCGGTATTGTCCACGAACATGCCGTACTCGTCGAATCTTCCGTCGAAGTTCATCCTT